>NZ_JBQPRC010000011.1:0-61904 GCF_052266745.1 Jeotgalibaca sp. A127 | reverse complement strand
ATTTCATGGAGGATACGCTTCAGGGTTTCCTCGACCTCCCCTTGGAGGATTTTGTTTCGGTACTTCGTTCCCCAAACGATATGATAGTTCAGGTTGTAAACAGAAGTCCGACCATGTGTGAGTTTGTTTTCTTTATTCATATGCCAATTATACCACTTATTTTTTTACCATGTGTAACGATATCTATTGAAAATAAAAAAGAAAGTGGGCATTCATCACGGCCTTGAAAGACCGTGTTTCCTGCCCACAATCAAAAAATAAAGAGTGGGAAAAAAGGCGTTTAGCCCCGGATTACTGGAGCGAATAAGCGGAAGATGGTCGCAGACCGTCTGAGCATTATTCGTGAAGTGACGCCGGGGCTGCCTTTTTGAGCACGTTTACGAAGCAAATATTCGGTTAAATAGAGAGGGCTGGGAGTTATTTCCCAGCTCCTTAATTCACATAGTGCAAAATGCCTGCTTGGGCAAATAATGAGACAATAACTACTGAAACATCAATGATGACACCCGCGACCATGGGCTTGATTCCCACCCCGGCAATTTCTTTGAAACTTGTTTTCAATCCGATAGCAGCCAAGGCCATGGATAAAAAGAATTTTGACAGGAAAGAAATGATAGCAATAGTGGAATCTGTTAACATTCCTGTACTTCTAATGCCCACAACTGCCAAGAATCCCAGTATAAACCAAGGGAAAATCTTCCGGACACTCACTTTTTCTGCTGCTTGCGATGGCGTTTCTTTCTTGGCATAAATCCATGAAAAAATGAGAACAATCGGGACGATAAATAAAGTTCTCGTCAGTTTTACGACAGTCGCCAATACACCTGCTGCTTCGGAAAAAGCATATCCAGCCGCAACGACCGATGAGGTATCATTTACAGCCGTTCCAATCCAAAGTCCATACGCTGTATCACTCAGTCCCAGCATTTGGCCAATCCAAGGAAATGCAATGACTGTTAGCATATCAAAAATAAAAGTAGCCGATATTGCATAAGCGATGTCACGGTTTTTAGCGTGAATGGTTGGGCCCAATGTTGCTACCGCTGTTCCCCCACAGATTGCCGTACTTATTGAAAGGAGACTGGCCAACTTCCAATTGATCTTGAATACTTTTTTACAAATATAGCCCACTCCAAAAGCAGTAACTAAAGTGAACATCATCAAAACCAGCGCATATTTCCCTGCTTCAATAACTTGGGAAAAACTTAGCGTAATCCCAGCCAGAATAATACCTGCACGCAAAACTTTTTTAGCGGACCAATTTATACCATTGTCATAACCATCTGTGCGGGCAACGAATGGATTTAACAACATTCCCAACAGCAGCGCAATTAGGGTTCCACCCAGAATTCCGGAAGGAAGAATTGCACTGACCACATAAGCAACAGCAGCAATTCCTGCAGATAGAACAATTCCTCGAAAGTTTTTATTAGCATCAGTCATATTAACTTTTACATCCCCTTGTTCAGAATTTTTCATCCCCATAAAGTGGTTCTATATAGTGCTTGTTAACAAATTTCATGTAACGAATGCCCAATAACAGTGCGGCTATTTCTGAAATAAGGAATGCCCACCAAATATTGTTGATGTTCCCTGTTAAAGACATTAAATAGGCGATTGGTAATAGTAATACAAGTTGACGAATCATCGAAATAACCAAACTATATTTCCCTAAACCGAAAGCTTGGAAAACAGATCCGAGTACAATACTGGCACCGGCTAAAATGAAGTGAATACTGATAATACGTAAAGCTGGTTTCCCAATCGCAATCATTTGCGGGGAAGCATTAAACAGTCCCAGTAAAAATTCAGGAAATACCTGAAAAACAATAAATCCCGTAATCATTATGATTGATGCATAACGAATGGCCAAACTGACCGCTTCTTTTATCCGATCAGGCTTACGTGCACCTAGGTTATAACCGATAATCGGCACCATCCCATTGTTCATCCCAAAAACAGGCATGAAGACGAAACTTTGTAGTCGAAAATAAACGCCATAAACGGCTGTAGCCGTTGAACTGAAACCAATCAAAATATTATTCATGGCAATATTCAATAAGGAACCAACGGACATCATGATCATAGTCGGCACGCCAACAGAGTAAATCTCCTTGATGATTGCCATTTTTGGTTTGAAACTCTGCAATGACAATTTAATTTCATGGTTATATTTTAGATGGAAATATAAACCAATTAAAGCACTGGAAAATTGGCCGATAATGGTTGCCCATGCTGCCCCAGCTGTGCCCATAGCAGGGAGGCCAAACCAACCAAAAATCAGAATAGGGTCTAAAACGATATTAATAATAGCGCCGGAAGCTTGCGAAATCATCGAGTAGAAAGTCAATCCCGTTGATTGTAGAAAACGTTCAAAGGTTATTTGCATGAAGCTACCAAAACTAAATATTGATACAATGCGCAAATAATCGGTTCCGTGCGCGATAATTTCGGGATTACTTGTTTGGGCATTAAAGAATGCCGGCACCAGGAACAGTCCGGCAATCAAAAAGATTAATGAATGTATGATATTTAAAAACAAACCGTTACCGGCAGTGATTCCTGCACCTTCTGGATTCTTTTGTCCTAAACGACGAGAAACCAAGGCATTGATCCCAACCCCTGCACCACCTGAAATTGCAATCATCAGGTTTTGGATCGGGAATGCCAAGGTTACTCCCGTCAAGGCTTCTTCACTGATTTGGGCTACAAACATACTATCAACAATATTGTATAAAGCTTGTACCAGCATCGAAATCATGACCGGTACTGACATTTTAATTAATAAACGACCAATGGGCATGGTGCCCATTTTATTCTCTTTCTCCATTTACATCCTCCAAGATAGGAATCAAGATTTGTGTCAATAGCAACTCGTCTTGAACCTCTTCATTCAAATATATTTCTTCTGACTCCCCTGTCGTTTCAAAATGATTCTCTTTTAACCACTCATCCATCTCACGATATACATGTGGAATTTTATTGTGAGGTCCTTGATGAATACAGGTGAGGTATAAACCCGCTGCTTTTTCGGAAGTTGTAATTTCTTCTTCGCCAGCCATCCTTTCAAAAGTTGGATATCCCGCCTCCATATCTACGTCTTTTTTAGAAAATGAATGATAGGTCACAAAAAAATCGCCTGCTGGGCGGGCATCTATAAGATTAAAATATGCAATGACTTTTTCACGTGCCTCTGCCATTTCACCTTTCAATTCTTTTAACGGAACGTTAGACCTGACAACTAAACTCGCCATTGGAGGACGTTCTATCACAAGCCAATCGCTGATTCGTGGCATTTCATTCTCCTTCTTTCTCTAAAGTTTTTCCCAATCAAAGCATAGCATAT
This sequence comes from Jeotgalibaca sp. A127, assembly GCF_052266745.1. Lineage (NCBI taxonomy): Bacteria > Bacillati > Bacillota > Bacilli > Lactobacillales > Carnobacteriaceae > Jeotgalibaca > Jeotgalibaca sp. A127. The sequence continues at coordinate 58,558 of NZ_JBQPRC010000011.1, read as the reverse complement.
TTTAATAACCAGCTCTATCAATTGATTTTATTAGGGTCTGAAAAAGCCCTTTGCTATAATAGTTAAAAAGGGGATGATGATATGTGGCGCAGCTTTAAACGAATAGTAACTTTGGTAGTGCTTTTTTTAGTTGCGTGGTTTGCGTTTGAGACAGGTTTTATACAAGACACCCTCGTCCCCAAATTGAACGAATTTCTAATTACCAAGGAAATTCAGCAAGAAGAAAACCTCCCGCAATCTTCCTTCATGCGTACCCCCATCGAAACGACGACAGAAATCGATATCGAACTGATCCGGAACACTATTTTTAACCTTACTAATGATTTAAGACATGAACAAGGTGTTGGCCAGCTCACGCAAAATGAGTTGCTGATTCAAGCCGCTGACACTCGTGCTTTAGAAACAGAACAAAGTTTTTCCCACACTCGCCCCAATGAAGAACCTTTCCATACCGTTTTGCAGGATGTTTACGAATACCAAATGGCTGGTGAAAATCTGGCAATGGGAACTTATCATGGTACGGATACCGAAATGGCTTCTTTCTTATTTGAGGGATGGGTGGAAAGCGAAGGCCATTATCAGAACATGATTGAGCCTGGGTTTACTGAAATAGGCGTCGGTGTCCATTATGATGGTGAGATGCTTTATCTCGTGCAAATTTTCGGAACACCATTTTGATAAATCGAAAGGCCAGGACCGCGTCCTGGCCTTTTGTCTACTCACTTCTTAGTCTTCATCTTTTATATCAGGATCTTCCGGGATTGGCGTTTCCAGATATTCATCACGCGCCCGCTTCTGTTTTTCTAATTCCTTCAGGAAAAGATTAAATTGTTCGCGATAAATGAATATTTCGTCATCGACTTTTAAATAGCGGATTTGTTTTTCGCGCATAAGGCGAATAATTTCACCTACGGGTAAATCCAAATAATCCGCGGTTTGTTCAATTGTCAAATACATGGTCTACCCCTTCCGCCAGCTGGCGATATATATTGGCAGCGTCCTGAATATGCAACGGCTCCTCAATATGACGGTCTTGGTAAACTGGGAAATCAGGTATCGCGTCCGCCCCTGCCGTCACCAAGACATATTTCTTACCATCAATTTGTGCTAGGGAAGCCAGGCAGAGACCCGCTTGTTCCGTAAAGCCGGTCTTCCCACCAATCATTAACCCTTTTAGTTCAGGTAGCTTCAGCAAAGGATTAAAGATGGTACTGTTCATGATAAAGCCTTCATTATTATAATTGGTGGCAGGCACCTCATGTTGCAAGGTAGTAAACACTTCATAAAAGGTGGAATTTTGCAGAGCAGTTAGAACAAGTTTGGCGATATCTGCGACACTGGAAATATTTTCCGGATCATGCAATCCCGTGGCATTCGCATAGTGTGTGCGAGTCATTCCTAATTCAATGGCTTTTTGATTCATCAAAGCGACATAATCCGCCTCGGACCCTGCAATGAGATAGGCCAAAGCCAAGCAAGCATCTGCTCCTGATGGTAAAATAGCACCGTATAATAATTCTCGAACGGTCGTTTTTTCTCCTGCCTCGAATCCACTGATTGAAGCACGGGCTTCAAATAAACCTTCGAAATATTCTTCCTGCATGATGATTTCTTGATCAAAATCCGTCAAATAATCCAGTGCTACAGCCACCGTCATAATTTTAGTTAAGGAAGCAGGGAAGACTATTTCACTACTTGCTTTTTCGGCTACTGTCTCACCGGTTTGAAAATCAAGCAAAATTACGTTGGGACTATTTGTTTTTGATAAATCTACCCGATTGCGGTTTATTTCTGGAATCACGGTTTCTGGTAATGATGGTTCTTTAACATCTTCTTTTTCAATTAAATGACCCGAATTTATAAAACCGACTGGCTCTGTTTTTTGATAAAACGAGTAGGTACTAATCACCACTAAACTCATAATCGTATATCGGACAAAACGTAATTTCCGCTTTTTCTTTTTTCTATTTCGTTTCATTGGTCTTCCCCTCCTTTCTACTAAAAGAAATAGACTACTTCATAAGCAGTCTATCTCCTCTTATTTACATTCTATCAGGCGCTTTTACGCCTAGTAAACGTAAGCTCTCTTGCAAAACAACACTTGTTGCTTTAACCAGTACAAGACGGGCATTACGGGCATCATCTTCTACTAATACTTTGGTGTTTGCATAATAGCGATTAAACGCCTGTGACAAATGCAATGAATATTTCGCAATTACGGATGGTTCGAATTTTTCAAAAGCAGTCATGACAATATCAGGGAAGCTATTGATTAATTTCAATACATCCCATGCATAGTCATCAGATAAATTAAGTGAAGCATTTAAATCTAGTTCGACATCAGCTTTACGCAGGATACTTAATGCACGGGCATTTGTGTATTGAACATAAGGACCGGTTTCACCCTCGAATTGCACAACTTCTTCAAGAATAAAGTCAAAGTTATTCAGACGATCATTTTTCAAATCGTGGAAAACAACAGCACCGATACCAACTTGTTTAGCAACTTCTTCTTTATTTTCCAAAGTTGGGTTCTTTAAGTTGATTTGTTCCAAAGCCAAGGAAGTTGCCTCGTTTAAAACTTCTTCCAACAAGATTACTTTCCCTTTACGTGTGGATAGTTTTTTACCACCTTGGGTAATCAAACCAAATGGGATATGGTGCATATTTTCAGCCCAATCATAGCCCATTTCCTTCAACACGGCTTTCAATTGTTTAAAGTGGTTAGACTGTTCATTCCCTACCGCATATAAAGAGAGTGCAAAATCATATGTACGTTTACGATAAATTGCCGCTGCCAAATCACGGGTAATATACAAAGTAGCTCCATCTGATTTTTTAATCAAGGCTGGATTCAAGTTGTACTTTTCCAAATCGACAATCGTGGCGCCACGATCTTGAGTCAAAATATCTTTTTCTTCCAACAATTCAACAACTTCATCCATTTTATCGTTATAGAATGCTTCACCATTGAAGGAATCAAATTCAATTTCAAGCATGTCATAAACGCTCATGAATTCTTTCAAAGATTCAGAGCGGAAACGTGTCCACAACTCAGTTGCTTCTTCATCGCCATCTTCTAATTTTTTGAACCATGCACGTGCTTCATCTTCCAACTCAGGTTGTTCTTCAGCAACTTCATGGAAATGAACGTAAAGTTTCAAGAGCTCTGCAATGGGATCTTGCTCAACTTTTTCTTTATCGCCCCATTTTTTATAAGCGACAATCAATTTACCGAATTGTGTTCCCCAGTCACCTAAGTGATTGATTTTAATGGGCTTAAAGCCAACTTTTTCAACAATGTTTGCCAATGCATTACCGATTACCGTAGAACGCAAGTGTCCCATTGACATTGGTTTCGCTATGTTCGGTGAAGACATATCGATTGGAACATTTTGTCCTTTTCCGAAGTCTGAATTACCAAAAGCACTTTTTTCATTGGTAATTTCTTTCAATATTTCGGCACTGATTAAATCTTTATTTAAGAAGAAGTTTAAGTAAGGACCAACTGGTTCCACTTTTGCGATAGCCGGATTATTTATTTTTTCTGCTAATTCTGTTGCGATCATTTGCGGTGCTTTGCGGAAAACCTTTGCCAAAGAAAAAGCTGGGAAAGCAATATCCCCATGTTCTGAGTGTTTAGGTTTTTCCAACAAATCCAATACTTCTTGTTCACTTAAGTGTTCAGCAACATGACCATGTAGTTCGGTTGCGACTAATTTTTTTAAATCCATTGTTATGCTCCCTTTTTTTTCATTAAAAAAACATCCCCCTTTGCCCCTGCAAAGAGAGACGTTGGTTCGTTGTCCTCTAAATGAATAACTGTAATACTTGAATAAGAATAAAAAACGGCTCTGTATCCATACTAATATAGCAAGAAAAATCAGGAAAGTCCATTGCTTCTTGCAAAAAAATGGCATCTGGATACAGTTTCTTTTACAATTGACTAAAGGAGTGGATGATAATGCCCTGGACTGAAAAGGATTATCCCGATAGTTGGAAAAACTTAGATGCCGATACCAGACGAAAAGCCATTGATATTGCTAATGCGATGTTGGAAGACGGGTACAAAGATGAAGATGCCATCCCTATTGCCACTGCACAAGCCAAGAAATGGGTGGCAGATGCCACCACCTCCGAAAAAAGAAAGCTCAAGAATAAAGATTTAAAAGACCATAAAACAAATCATAATAACAAGGGACCCGAGTATATTGAAAAAGATGTACATGTACGTTACGTGTCCGACAAAGAGCATTGGGAAATAAAAACTGAAGGTGCAGAGCGAGCCTCGGAAACTTTTCCGACCAAACAGGAAGCGGAAAAGCGGGCAAAAGAAATCGCTGATAAACGCGATACGAAAGTAATATCCCACACCAAAAAAGAGACAGAATCCTAGAATTCTGTCTCTTTTTCATTGAAGGTATAGGCATACACAATTGTTATTGCATCATTGGCTTCATTCAATTCATCGAACAAGCGTAATAGAGCCTTGCCGTAGCGTCCGAGGTTTTTTTCTATCAAAATAGGATCTTGGATTGTAATCACTTTTTCTGAAAAGTTGGTCGATAGGCTATCCCATAAGGCATCCAGGTTTCTACCATAATATTCCGGGAGTTCCAACTTATCTTTCAGGATTGTATGAGTCGTTGCTTTGTCAACAAACTCGCGCCCGTCCAAAAGAATATTTTTCATGTCTACTCCTCCCCATATAAATGTTCAAATGATTCATAATGATCATCGGTATAATAGATCAAACCATCATTTGAAAACACAATACGCTCTGCATTACGATAGCCACCTTGATAATTAATATCGGCCTCATAATAATCGCGACCGGACTCCTCAGGTAACAGTCCTTCACGGTTCCCGAAATAATCGCCTCCGATTGACATCCCTTCCGCTACTTCCCATAAGTTTCCTTTAGCATTATCCCAACCCAGTTCCCGCGCTTCATTCTTGGTTAGATAATTAGGGGGCAGTTCTTCATAAAGATAAATGTATTCAGCGACTTCCTCTTTACTGGAGTACCATTCTTCGTAAATAACCGTTTCAGCAACAGCTGGAGTACTTGATTCAGTTTGGACGCTTTCTTCAATTAGTCCAACGCTTGTACAGGCTGTTAACAGGAATAAAAGAAAGGCCCAAAACGAGAATTTTTTTAATTTCTTCACGTCTTCTTCACAAACCTTTCAGAACAGGACGGACATGTAATGGCAATCTTCCCTTTACCTTTGGGAACACGTATTTTTTGCCCACACTTTGGACATTTGTAGAAACGGTGCGTTTTTCGTTGATTAAATCGCTTGTGCTTACGCTCGGCAAGATTACGTTGCCCATTGAAATAGTTGATGATTTTATTTCGTATTTCGTGATATTTGCGATTGTGTTGGTAAAATTTTTGTTTGTCTTTCATGAAAGTACGGATGTACATCAAGATAATGAGAATAAATCCTATCCAAATGATAATACGATTACTGAATAAGAACCCAAGCACCCCAATTATCGATCCTGTTTTTAATAAAAAAGTTGATAAATCATCAATGCCATTGGATTGGCGCATGATATTTTGAAACCACTGCATAAATTTGTTCATTATACTACTTCCTTTTTTCTTTTTTCAATATTATCTAGTATAACAAAAAAACTGCTCATATTTCACAATTGAAATTTGAGACAGTTATATAATTATTTACTTTCGATAATAGCTTCTACTTTATTTTCGACGTACTCGCGTACTCTACCTGTCGACATATCAAAAACAACTGCAAGCTCACCATAGAGCAAGTCTTCAGCTTTACGTAGGAAGAACTTGTCGGTTTGGCCCATTTTTTTATTTTTTTCTTGCGCTATAACGCCTTTTTGATAAATAGATTTAATTAACTGAACGAGGTCTTCGCAATTATTTTCTTGGAGTGTCTCAGTGTATTTATTCTTCAAAATTGCCGCGTTTGTAGGGCCCCCTGTTTCAGCTTTAATCAAAGGAATTTGTGTAATTAAAGCTTCTGCTGTTTCTTTCGAAATAACGGGCCGCATAAAGACTTTCGTATCAACTGGCGTATAAACTTTACCATTCCGAGAGACTGGCTGAAGGACATAGTAGGCTCTTTCATTTCCTGATTTCGTAAAATCAAGCATCTCAATTGCCTCAATCTGGCACACGCCTTCATTACCATAAACAACATAATCATTAACTTGATACAATGGTATTCCTCCTTATAGATTTGAAAATAATAACAAGAGCCGGATTCTCCGCCTCTCATTTCAAAATCTTATATACACATTATACCATGTTTGTTGATTTTTAGTAAGCTTCCTCATTTCATACACAAAAACCCCTCTGGAGAAGCTGTTTTCTCCAGAGGGGTCAAATTTTAGAATAATTCTGAGTAACCCAATTCAATCAAGTGATCATAGGAAATTTTCAAACTTTCAAATGGATCGACTCCGTATGTATCATCTTGTTCAACCAGCAAGTAGCGAACGCCTGAGGACAAGGATTCTTCAATGATTTCTTTCAAAGGCATTGTTCCAGTTCCTAACTCAGCAAATTCTATCAAGTTAGTGAAGGCATGCATAAACGGATCCATTTCTCCTTTGAAAAGAGCATCCACAGCCTCTTGCGGAATAGCACCGACACGGTAATCTTTCAAGTGAATCAATTCCACTTTCCCTTTATAATCCCGGATGACTTCCAATGGGTTTGCCCCACCGCGTTGAATCCAGTGAACATCCAATTCAAAGCCCAACAATGGTGCTTTTTCACGAATGATATCCAGCAGTGTTTTTCCATCGTACTTACGGAACTCAACATGGTGGTTGTGATAGTAAAGCGTAATGCCATCTTCTTTTAATTTTTGCGTTACTTCATTTACTTTTTCACAAAATTCCAATACTTTTTCCAAACTTGCCATTGCCGGCATAGGTAGCATACCAATCCGCAATAAGTCTGCCCCGACTGCTTTACAATCAGCAACGATTTTGTCGTAGTCAGTAGTTAATGATTCCGCACCTTCTTTTTGTGGTTCCAAAGATGCTGACATGGACGCAATTTCCATTCCAAAGTCTTTTGTAGCTTTTTGGATTGCCGCAATGTTTTCAGGAGTAGTATCGACTTGAGAAATTTCAATGGAATTGTAACCAATTTCAGAGAGTCTCTTCATTGTTTCATAAATGCCGATTTCTTTAATTTGTTCTTTTACCGTTGAAGCTTGAACACCAATTTTAGCCATGTTTTCTAGTCCCTCCGATTATCATTATGCTCTTGTTTCGAATTTTCCTTCTTCTGCAATGCGTTTATTCAATTCTTCCAAGTATAAATCTGAATCATGATCGTATTCAACTTCTTTACCTAACCATTCTGATAAATGCATGGAGTTAGCCAAGCGTACACCATTAATCCCTTCAGAACCTGGTGCCAACAATTCAGTTCCATTGACAATATGGCTTGCGAAGTTGTTGAATACTTCGATATGTTGATCACCCATTTTTTGTTGGAATTCTTCTGTTGTAACAGAGTACATTTCATCTGCATTCAATTGGCCCATGAAAAGTTTCATAACGTCTTCCATTGCCATGTTTTCAGACAATTCTTCTTCAGGTTTAACCAGTTGTGTGACGATCAATTTCTTGGATCCTTCCACAACGATTTTTCCTTTTGAACCGAAGATTTCAAGACGGTCTGTACCAGTCAAGTCATTTGTACAAGTAATGAATGAACCAGTTGCGCCATTACCGAAGTCAAGCAATGCATTCACTTCGTTTTCTACCACGATATCACGGCCTGCACCGTATTTCATTTTAGCAAATACTTTTTCAGGTTTTCCACAAATCCATTGCAACAAGTCTAATTGGTGAGGTGCTTGGTTTACAAGAACGCCGCCGCCTTCTCCGCCCCAAGTTGCACGCCAGCTGCTTTGGTTGTAATAACCTTGTGGACGCCACCAAGTCGTAATGATCCATGTCGCACGTTGCAATTCACCGATAGCGCCTTCTTCCATTAATTGTTTAACGCGACGGTACAATGGATTTGTACGTTGGTTAAAGAAGATAGCAAATGTTGTTTCTGGATTTTTTTCTGCTGTTTCAATCAAACGTTTAACTTCTTTTGTATAAACACCCGCTGGTTTTTCCCCCAATAGGTGAATGCCACGATTCAATGCATCAATACCCATTACACAGTGATCGTAATGAGGAACAGTGGTAACGATCGCATTAACAAGTCCTGAATCAAGTAAGTCTAAATAGTTATCAAAAAATGGTAGGCCAGGGAAATCCTCAGCAACTTTTTCCTTTTTAACTGGGTCGTTGTCACAAATTGCAACCAACTCAATCAAATCTGAATTCAAACGCTCATCTTGTGTTTTGAAGAAGTTTGCGTACATGCCACCTTCTGCCCCATATCCAATAATTCCTAATTTAACTTTATCTACCATTTTCCGATTCTCCTTGTTCTATTATATTTTTTCGATATTCACTAGGTGTTACACCAATATTTTTTTTGAAAAAGCGACTAAAATGCGCTTCGCTTTTGAACCCGCAATCCACTGATATTTCCCGAATAGGTTCATTAGGTCTTTCTATTAAGTAGTTACGGGCTTGGGAAAGCCGATAATTCATTAAGTAATTCATTACTGTATTACCAGTAATGTCCTTAAACAAATGTGACATATATGATTTTGTCAACCCTACTTCATGTGCCACATCATCAATCGTTATTGAATGATGAAAATTAGAAAATAAGTAATTCGAAATCTTTTCTACCATTTTCGTTTTTTCATCCCGTTGTGTGTCTTCTTTATGAACACGCGTACTTTTTGACTCGTACATGTAAATGAGAAGTTGCGCAACCATCATTTTGATTTTAGCTTCTTCAATAGAAGAAAGGTTTCTTCCTTCTTCCACCCAAAGGTTTTCGATATCACGAAACATGCCTTCAATGATTGCTTCGCCTTTCTTTGGAAAATGACGAATCAAACCATTCTTACTCTCATTGAATAAGTTTAATACCTCTTCAACATGCAATTCCTGTAATAATGGTTGAATCCATTCTGTCTTAAATTTCAAAACAGAGCGTTCATATGCTAGGGGATCACCAAAAACATAGGCTTTGTGTACAACGTTACCATCGAGCATCAGTAAGTTACCTGGTTGCAGATAATAGAATTGATTTCCAACCAGGAAACGACAATTCCCTCCATGCAGTAATACCAACTCATTGGAATCATGGGTGTTGAAATCCAATTCATAAGTAATTCCCTTTATCCTGGTGCCAACCAATAAATTATCCAAAGTCGACTTCCCCTTTCAACGTCCTGTCATCATTATATACGTTAACCGTTTTCATAACCATGACTATTCCTGTTTTCTTTTGCCTTAAGTTTGACTCAAAATGTGTTTTTTGTCAAAACATGGTAATAATCGGGCCTAAAATAACTAAATTGCGCCTGTTTAGTTATTTTAAAGCCAAAAAAAATTGCTATTATTAACAATATATATCAGATTAACTAATTTAACGATAATATTATTCTTGTTATTCTTGGTGTTTATCCCTATATTGACTATACTAAAATTTTAGAACTTTTTTCACAAACCTTTAACGTCATATAGGGAACCGGTTTCTGTTTGATAGACTCCTATCAACTCCAAAAAAGAAAATACCCTTTTCCACATTCTGGGGATATTTAGCGGGAGAATGAGTTGCATGGAATTAACAATATACACAAAGGCACCACTCAATTATCGAGTGGTGCCTTTGTCTTATTGTTCATTTTCTTCTTCAAGCTGATTCACGGTTTCCATAAAGGCATCTCTTGGCTCTTGTGGTTCAAGTTCACCAATAGGTTCAAAATAATTACCAATGATATTGATGTGTTGTTGATGATTTGTAAAGGTTACGGGGGCATCGCCACCGTATTCGCCATCAAGGTTCAACATCAAACGATGGCCATCCCGTGAACGTACTTTAACAAAATTCGTTTTTGCGTAAAGGACTTGTGGATGATCGATGTGCTTGCCACCATTCAAAACGGCTGCAATGATTTGAAGTATTTCAAATATATTGGCTGTTTTTATAACGAATAACGAGAACTTCCCATCCCCTAACATGATATTGGGATCGAGCATTTCAAATCCACCAGTGGAATTTGTCATTGCTACAAAAAACATCGATGCGGTTCCGTCGTACTCCCCGCCTTCATATTCAATATGCATATGGATAGGACGAACACTTGGTAACAATTCCGCCCCTTTTACTAGATAGGCTAAATAGCCGAACGCCGTTTTTAATTTTGCCGGAACTTGGTAGGTTAAATCCGTTAAATAACCACCGGCTGCAATGTTTACAAAGTATTGATCGTTTGCTTGCCCAATATCCATTGGAATCACATTGCCCGCTGCGATAACCCGAGCAGCATCCAATAAATTGTTGCGTGGTATTTTCAATGCGCGTGCATAATCGTTGGTCGTTCCCGCTGGAATGATACCCACTTTTGGACGTTTTGGTAGGCCTGCGATACCGTTAATGACATCATTAACCGTTCCATCCCCACCTGCTGCAACGATTAAATCAAACCCATTTAACGCCGCACGCCTCGCTTCATTTGCGGCCGAATTGGGTTCTGGTTTTGTAGGAAAAGCACTGGCTTCATAGCCCGCATCTTCCAATATTTCGAGGATATCCAACATATTCTTTTTTAATTGTTCCCGTCCTGAAGACGGATTATATATGACTCTAGCTCTCATCTATGATTGCCCTACTTTCAACTATCTACTTTCTACAATCAGATACGTTGGCTATTATAACATATTGGAGAATGATTGACACACAAGGAGCCCATCGTAGGAAACAAAATGGTTTTCCTTATTTTAGTGCCTACTGATGATTTTAAATTACGGGAAAATTAATAGTTATGTCCAATCGCGTGTACAAAAAAAGAGGTTCTATTATTTATAGTGTTGGTAGGTATTCTTCGCGGAAATCCCGAAGGACGGTGGGGTTGCTTGTGGCCGTGTCCAGGATGCAATGCGAAAGTAGGGACCGTTGATGCTTCAGCGTCTACGGTCCCTTTGAGGCTTGCAAGCCCGGAGACTACAGGCTCGGGGCGGTCCCACGGCAGTACACAAGCAAACACGCAGGCCGAAGGGCATTTCCTTCACCAACACCAGATAACCAAGAACCAAAAAAGGATGACTGAGCACGCTCAGTCATCCTTTTAAATTATCTCTTGCCTAATTCTTCAGCCAACAGTTTGTTAACCATACCCGGGTTCGCTTGGCCTTTTGTTTGTTTCATAATTTGACCTACCAAGAATCCTTTAGCACGATCTTTACCTGCCTTGAAGTCATCGATTGATTGTTGATTAGCATCCAATACGCTATTGATGATTGGTAACAATGCGCTTGGATCAGACATTTGAATCAAGCCTTCTTTTTCAACAACTTCTTTAGCATTGCCACCTTTTGTTGCCAAAAGACGGAATACTTTTTTGGCAATTTTCGAGCTGATTGTACCATCTTCAATCAAGGTAATCATGCCTGCCAAGTTTTCTGGCGTTAGTTTCGTTTCTGCCAACTCAACTTTTTCGCTGTTCAAGTAAGCAGATACTTCACCCATCAACCAGTTTGAAGCTTGTTTTGGATCGCCACCAGCCGCAATTGTTGCTTCAAAGAAATCAGACATTTCTTTTGATAGCGTCAATACCATGGCATCATACTCCGGTAAATCATATTCAGATACATATTTTTGACGACGTTCTTTTGGCATTGCTGGCAATTCTGCGCGTACTTTTTCGATCCATTCTTCAGAAATTTCCAATTCTGGAAGGTCTGGTTCTGGGAAGTAACGGTAATCACTTTCCCCTTCTTTAACACGCATCAAAATTGTTTCGCCCGTTGTTTCATCGATACGACGTGTTTCTTGTTGAATCACGCCACCTGCGTTCAATACGCGTGCTTGACGTTTTTCTTCAAATGCAAGACCACGGCGAACAAAGTTGAAGGAGTTCAAGTTTTTCAACTCTGTCTTTGTACCGAATTTTTCTTGGCCGTAAGGACGGATTGAAATGTTCGCGTCGCAACGCATTGAACCTTCTTCCATCTTCACGTCGGAAACGCCTGTATACATGATGATCTCACGGATTGCTTCCAAGTATGCGTATGCTTCTTCAGGTGAACGCATATCTGCTTCGGAAACGATCTCGATCAAAGGTGTTCCTTGACGGTTCAAATCGACATAAGAGTAACCGTCGGAACCGTGCGTGTTTTTACCAGCATCTTCTTCCAAGTGGACACGTTCGATGCGGATTTTTTTCTTTTTACCTTCTACTTCGATTTCAATCCAGCCATTGTAGCCGATTGGACGATCCAATTGCGAAATTTGATATGCTTTTGGATTATCTGGGTAGAAGTAGTTTTTACGGTCAAAATGCGTTTCGCGATTGATTTCACAGTTCAAAGCTAAAGCAGCTTTCATACCGAATTCAATGGCACCTTCATTGATAACTGGTAAAACGCCTGGGTAACCCCAGTCGATAACGTTTGTGTTTGAGTTTGGTTCTGCCCCAAAGTGTGCTGGAGATGGGGAGAACATTTTTGATTCAGTTTTTAATTCTACGTGGACCTCAAGTCCGATGACTGTTTCGTAATTCATCTCTGTCGCCTCCTACAAGTTTGGGTGTTTCGCATGATAGTCATTTGCTTGTTCGAGGGCAAATGCTGCTTGGTAAAGTTTTGCTTCTTCGAAGTAGTTACCAATCAATTGGATACCGATTGGCAAACCTTCTTGGGAGAATCCGCCTGGTACAGAAATGGCAGGAACACCAGCTAGGTTGATTGTAACAGTCAATAAGTCGGACATGTACATTTCAAGCGGGTTGTCGCTCTTTGAGCCTAAATCAAATGCTGTTGTCGTTGTTGTAGGTCCCAAGATAAAGTCGTACTCGCTGAAAATGCGCTCAAAGTCGCGTTTAATTAACGTACGTACTTGACCCGCTTTCTTGAAATAAGCATCGTAGAAACCTGCACTTAGTGAGAAAGTTCCTAACATGATACGGCGTTTTACTTCCATACCGAAACCTTCAGAACGGCTCTTCACATAGATATCTTCCAATGAGTTAACATCGTCAGCACGGTGACCGTAACGGATACCATCGAAACGTTGTAAGTTAGAAGATGCTTCTGATGAAGCAATAATGTAGTAAGCTGGAATACCATAAGATAGTGTTGGCAAACTTACTTCTTCAACGGTTGCGCCCATTTCTTCAAATTGTGCAGCCGCTTTGCGAACTGCATCTTGAATTTCAGCATTTACACCTTCTTGGAAGTATTCTTTTGGCAATGCTACTCTCATGCCTGCTACTTTACCGTTCAAGTTTGCGCTGAATTTAGGAACTTCAAGTTTCGCACTTGTGGAATCACGTTTGTCATAACCACTGATTGCTTCCAATAGCAATGCATTATCGGTAACCGTGCGTGAGAATGGTCCGATTTGGTCCAAGCTTGAAGAGAATGCGATTAAACCGTAACGAGAAACACGACCATATGTCGGTTTCATACCAACGATACCGTTAAAGGCAGCTGGTTGACGGATCGATCCACCCGTATCTGTTCCTAAAGAACCCAGGATTTGACCGGAAGCTACAGCTGCTGCTGAACCACCGGAAGAACCACCAGGAACTTTGCTCAAGTCCCAAGCATTTTTTGTTTTCTTGAAGTAAGACGTTTCGGTAGAACCACCCATAGCAAATTCGTCCATATTCAGTTTACCGACGTTGACCGCACCGGCTTCCTTCAATTTTGCCACAACCGTTGCGTCATAAATCGGAACAAAATCTTCCAACATATGGCTGGCAGCTGTTGTTGTTAACCCTTCAGTAACAATGTTATCTTTGATTCCCAAGGGAATACCGTTCAGAACATTGCCATCTGCATAACCACGCGCGTCTGCAGCTTCTGCTTGTTTTAATGCTTCTGCTTCGTTCAAAGCAAGGAATGCTTCAACTTTTGAGTCAGTTTCCGCAATACGTTTGAATGCTTCTTTGGTTAGTTCAACAGAAGAAAATTGTTTATTTACTAACCCTTCGTGAAGGCTTTTCAATGTTTCAGTATATTTACTCATGCGCCCTCCACCTCATTATCTAAAATTGCCGGCACTTGAATCATGCCACCTTCCGCTGTTTTAACATTTTTGAATAGTAAGTCACGATCAGTTCCTGGTTCAGCCACGTCTGGACGCATTACGTTCTTCAACACTACACCATGTGTTGTTACTGGAACATCTGTTGTATCAACGCTATTCAGTTGTTCAACCATATCCAAAATATCGCTCATTTGTTCGGTAAAGTGTACAATTTCTTCTGGTTTAAATTCAAGTTTAGCCAGTTTTGCTACATGGCGTACTTCTTCTTCACTAATTGCCATTGTTTCCCCTTCTTTCCATTTTCTCGTCTATCAATTTTAGCATATTTAACGCGTTTCGAACACGTTCTTTAATGATTAATCAAAGATATGATAGGTAAAGTTCTGAGAACCGTTATCTCTGGCTACAAAGGATTCAATCCCATCGATTGATTCCACCTTTATTTCTATTTGCGCATCTTGTGGCAAGTATTGGCTTGCAGCATCGGTAATATGTTGCGTAAAGGCGATGATTTCCGTTTCACCGTAGAATTGGGTCATGATATTAATTTCCAAACTTTGGAGTTGGCTATTATTATAACGACCTATACCGGTCACCCCACTTAAATTAGGGAAGAAACTTTGGATTTCATTTTTGAAGTTCGCAAAGTGAGAAGCGTCTTCTGATTCCTCGTTAGAAGGAAACAGAATTTTCTCTTCCTTACGCTCCACCCATTCATCCACGCTATTTCCTTCCTGGGACAACCCTTCAAACTTATAGACCCCACCTGCTAAACTATCTTGAGGTGATTGGATAAAAATACCAACTACGATGGGAATCGATTCTAAACCTTCTTCTCCTCGCAATCGTCTTACAATCTGGTTCCCGTACTTTTTAGCATTTTCTTCAATTTTAGCGATATCAAGTTCTTGTTCATGTGTATAAATACGATCTTTTTCATCTTTTGTCGTATAGTAATCGATTTTGTTCATCGCCAAGCCAATTGCAATACCGCCTAATTCAAAACCTTTTTCAGTCTGAACCAGATAATCCTGTTCAACGATTTGTGATAAATATTTAGGAACTCGTGTTTTAGGATCATCAGAATCATTTCCGGTTGGATTCAAACCATCTGGGTTGTCTTCTGTTTTCCGACCTAACCAACTTTGTGCTACTTCTTCAGTAATAACTTGGCCTTCCTGGAAATAATACGTGTCCGTTGAGAACACACTGCGTGCGACATCCAGCAAGCCGGATTCAAAGTCTTTCATGTTTACAGTGGAATTCAACTCCAGACTCACCCCGCGGTTTTGACTGGACTTATAAGTTCCATCCACAATCAGCGCACGATAATAAGCATTAGAGAGCTGATTGGTTGTCGTTTCAACTGGCACCAGATTGTTGTTTGTCTGCGGTGTTTGTTCACTTGATTTTTCCAAATCTGTACAGGCCGCTAACAAGCCCAGGCTCGCCAGCAACACACCCATTTTCCATCTCGGTTTATTCATTTTCATTCGTTCCACTACTTTCTAAGTGACGCACCATTTCGGCTTCTGTCCAAACGGGAATATTCAGTGACTGTGCTTTCGTCAACTTACTGCCGGCATCTTCCCCAGCAATCAACCAGTCTGTGTTTTTCGAAACACTTCCGGTCACCTTTCCACCCAGGCGTTCAATCATTTCTGTTGCTTCCGGACGTGTATAGGTGGTCAATTTACCAGTCAATACGACTGTTTTTCCTTGCCAAATCGAATCATTTTCAATGACAGCGGCTTTCTTTGGTCCTTTGTAAATTAAATTGACGCCATTTTCCCGGAATTCTTCAATCAATACTGCGACTTCAGGCAATGCGAAAAATTGCACGACACTATCGGCAATCGTTTCCCCAAATCCTTCAATGGCATCAATGTCTTCCTTGGAAGCTGCCATCAAGCGCTCAATCGTTTCAAATTCCTCCGCCAGCATTTTGGCTGCTTTGGCACCAACATTACGGATGCCTAATCCAAATATCAAGCGTTCAAGGGAATTTTCTCGACTTTTATCAATGGCACTCAGAATATTATTCGCTGATTTTTCTTTTATTTTGTCGAGTTGCAACAAATCATCCATAGTCAATGTATACAAACCAGCAACGTCTTTTACTAAACCTTTTTCATACATTTGACTCACTACGCGCACACCAAGCCCCGTTATATTCATCGCATTACGGGATACAAAGTGAGACAAGCCTTCTTTCATTTGAGCAGGACACTGTGGGTTCAAACATCGCAAGGCCACCTCGTCTTCCAAATGTGCCAAGTGGCTATCACACGCCGGACAATTAGTCGGGATGGTGTAAGGTTCGCTGTCTTCTGACCGTTTGTCAAGATTGACAGAAATAATTTCTGGAATGATATCTCCGGCTTTGTGAATTAAAACAGTGTCTCCGATGCGGACATCTTTTTCTTTCACCAAATCGACATTATGCAAACTTGCCCGTTGAACAGTTGAACCGGCAATAAAAACAGGATCCATGATAGCCGTTGGAGTGACTACACCGGTACGGCCAACCGTCCATTCAATATCACGAAGGATGGTTTCTTGTTCCTCTGCTGGAAATTTATAAGCAATTGCCCACCGCGGGGCTTTGACAGTGTAGCCAATTTCTTCCTGCGTAGCGAAATCATCCACTTTAATAACAACGCCGTCGATATCATATGGCAACGTGAGACGTTTTTCTCTCATTGCTTCAATAAACGCCCACACTTCTTCAATGGTTTCACATTCTTGTCGCAGCGTGTTTGTTCGTAATCCGATTTCTGAAAGTTTCGTCAACAACTCTGATTGTGTCTTCACAGCCAGTTCATCAAAATTAGTGGCACCATACAAAAAGACATTTAAATTACGACCGGCCGTAATTTTTGAATCGAGTTGGCGAATGGAACCAGCTGCAGCATTACGGGGATTGGCAAAAATTTCCAAGCCTTTTTCATCCCGGTCTTCGTTTAATTTTGCGAAGGCACTTTTTGGCATATAACACTCACCCCGGACCTCAAAGGTTACAGGTTCCCGTAGTCTTAACGGAATCGCTTTGATGGTTCGCAAATTTTGAGTGATTTCCTCACCGATTGTACCATCCCCACGCGTTGCTCCACGCTTGAAGATACCTTTTTCGTATTTTAAGGAGATGGCCAAGCCGTCGATTTTCAGTTCGCAAGTATACGTGAATGGTTTATCGGTCAGTTTGCGAATACGCTGGTCGAAATTTTCTAAATCTTCCAGACTAAATGCGTTTCCCAAACTTAGCATTGGAACGTCATGGGCCACTTTTTCAAACCCAGATAAGAGTTTCCCCCCCACACGTTGCGTTGGCGATTCTGAAACAATTAATTCGGGATAGGCCGTTTCAATGGCAACAAGTTCATGGTAGAGCTGATCATATTCTTGATCAGAAACAGTCGGTGCATCCAGGACATAATACTCGTAGCCAAATCTATTTAATTGGTCCCGAAGGTAACGTGCGCGTTCTTCTGACTCTGCTAAGGTTATTTTAGACATGTTTCCCAGCCCTCTCTATTCTTTTTCAATGGGTGCAAAGGACGCCAATAACCGCTTGATACCGATATCCTTAAAGGCAATGTCCAATTGCAGTCCGTCGCCCTCGCCTGTGGTTTGAACAACGATCCCCGTTCCCCATTTCTTGTGGGTCGCTTTGTCGCCTACTTTCCAGGCCAATTTATCAGCCCCACTGTTTCCAGCTTGAGCAACGGTTTGTGTTGTTTCCGGTGCTGCTTGTGGTTGCGAAAAGGCACGGTCATAACGGTCATTTTTCCACCGTTGGCGGTAAGTGTTGGCAGATGGAACAGATTGTGATTGTACAGTTGTTGCCGCTGATTTACCAGAACCATTTGCGTATTCCAAAACATCAGCATCCATCTCTTCCAGGAAACGAGACGGAGGATTATTCTGAGTACGACCATACAATAAACGACTGTATGCATTGGTAATGAATAGTTCCTGCTCCGCACGCGTAATCCCAACATAAGCTAAGCGACGTTCTTCTTCCATCTCCGATTCTTCCATCAAGGAACGGTAAGATGGGAAAACTCCTTCTTCCACGCCGATAATGAAGACGACTGGGAATTCAAGTCCTTTAGCCGCATGCATCGTCATCAATGTCACTTCGGCTTGTGGTTCTTCTTCAACCTGGTCCAAGTCGGAAACCAAGGCCAAATCAGTCAGGAAGCTTATTAAATCGCTCTCGCCTCCTGATTGCTTGTCAAATTCTTGCGTTACCGAGAGGAATTCATTGATGTTATCGATACGCGTTTCTGCCTCTAGCGTATTTTCTTGTTTCAAACTTTCAAGGTAACCGGTCTGTTTCAACATTTCTTCTACTATTTCTGTAACAGAGAGGAATTCAACCATCTTCTGCAAATCGGTCATCATTTTAGCGAATTTACCCGTTTCAGTCGCAGCTTTGCCTGTTAAAGGTGATAAGCTAACATTTTTGGCTGCATCCAGATAGGAATAATCATAAATATCTGCGAAATCATACAGTTTTTGCAAACTGACGCCTCCGATTCCACGTTTTGGAACATTGATGATTCGGTTAAAACTTAAATCATCAGCCGGGTTGGAAATCAGGCGCAAATAGGCCATGACGTCTTTAATCTCTTTACGATCGTAGAACTTACGGCCCCCAACCATTTTGTAACGGATATTTGATTTAACCAATGTATCTTCAATGACCCGTGACTGGGCATTCGTCCGGTATAAAATAGCGAAATCACCATATTTCCGTCCTTTATCACGAACTTGTTGCTGCATGGTACCGACAATGTAACGGGCCTCATCATGTTCAGATTGGGCGCGGTAATACGTGATTTTCTCACCTTCCACATTTTCAGTCCATAACTTTTTATCTTTACGATTATTGTTATTTTTAATGACTCCGTTTGCCGCTTTCAGAATCGTCTTAGTAGAACGATAATTTTGTTCCAAAAGGACAACTTGGGCTTTGGGATAATCTTTTTCAAAATTCATGATATTGGACATATCCGCGCCCCGCCAGCCATAAATGCTTTGATCCGCATCTCCTACCACACAGATGTTTTGGAATTTCTGGGCCAGTAATTGGACCAATTTGTATTGTGCGTAGTTTGTATCCTGATATTCATCCACATGGATGTAATGGAATTTATTTTGGTAGTACGCCAATGTGTCGGGGTAATCTTCAAATAATTGAACGGTCAACATAATTAAGTCATCAAAGTCCATCGATTGCGCATTTTTTAAATGACGTTGGTAGGCCTCATAACACTCAGCCACGATATTATCGAAATAATTTCCCGTCATGTTGGCATATTCTTTAGGTGTCAACAATTCATTTTTTGCACCAGAGATTTTGCCAAGAATCGCACGCGGTTCGAATTTTTTTGAATCCAGATTTTTGTCCTTGACGATGCGTTTCATCAACGTTTCTGTTTCACTTTGATCGCAAATCGTGAAATTACGGGAATAACCAATCTGTTCAGCTTCCCGACGTAAAATACGCACACACATCGCGTGGAAAGTGGATACCCACATGTCATTCCCAGCTGTTCCAACAAGACGGGTAACCCGCTCTTTCATTTCTTTAGCAGCTTTATTTGTAAAGGTGATGGCTAAAATGTTCCAGGGATTTACGAGTTTTTCTTGCAGTAAATAAGCCATCCGGTGTGTGAGGACGCGTGTCTTCCCACTTCCGGCTCCGGCCATAATCAATAATGGCCCTTCAGTAGCCAGAACAGCTTCTTTTTGTTTAGGGTTCATACCTTTAAGTAATTTATGTTCTTGCACATCTGCCATCCTTCCTTATTCTCTCCATAAGCATCATGCTCTAGTCTATCATTTTACAGCTTCATCATCAATGAAACGTATTGAAAATCTTTGGATTTTAAAGGGTTTTTAAGCTTATTCATGAATAAAAAAATACCCCCTGCCGAAATTGGCAGAGAGTATTTAATAATGGTTATTGTGGGAAACCATTGAAGGGTTTGGGTACCTATAATATAACCCGTACATATTGATTCCGCGTAAAAAGCATGTAAAATTTTTGTAAATTTACTCCGCTTGAAAAGATGCTATCATCGTTTCCCATGTTTCATTCATTGCAGTGATTAACCAGCCTGAATCTATGGTTCGTAAATACCATTCACCTTGTACCATGATTTGATTAAACATCAAATCCTTAGCATGCGGTTTAACTAAATAAGAAACAACGGGTTGGATGAGCTTTACTGGTGGAATTGGCAATCCGCAAATGGCGCGAATAAACAGTTCGTATTGATTAATATTCGTCCCATCCAGAGTATAATCCAGTATTTTTTGAACCCCAGTCGTTACTCGTTTTACATAAATCGTACCGACAGCAGTTACCAAAAATTCAGTGGTGATAATTCCACAAAGAGCCATTGCCTCAGTTATGCTTTTACCAATCGCTACAAGTGCTTGACTCATCTCTGGTTCAATTTGAGCAGGGGCAATAATTCCTTGCAGATGATGTTTTTGATAAATTGTTTCAACAACCGGAAAAGCTTCGAGTTGCCCATTTTTGCCGCTGACGAAGGAGACCGCCAGTTCTTGGTCATAGGGAACCCAAGCATCCAGGATACACGTGCCGGTGCGTAATAATGGCTCCGTTTTCCCAAAATCTTCCTCGCTATAAAGCATCACGTTACTGGGCTGATTCTTTTCTACCCGGATTGGTTTTAAAACACAAGGAAAACCAATGCTTCCGATGACGTCTTTTAAATCTTCGACAGACGTAATGGTGGCGTAAGGAACGACATTAATATTCAATGATTCCAAAAACACTTTTTCAATCAAACGGTCTTGCGTAACGGAAATCGCTTCAGATAGTTGGGGGATTTCTATATACTTTTGCAGAGCCTCAAGCTCATCAGTCTCGACCGTTTCGGATTCAAAGACCAAGAGATTCGCTTTGTTTGCAAAATCCAATAGGTCCGCATCTTTTTCATTTGAAAAAAGTGCAGTAAGGTAGCCGCGTTCTTCCGCTGCTACTTGAAGACGTTCTGTCATCTTCCCTTTGCCTATGATGCCTATCGTTTGTCCAGGTAGATTAATTGTTACCATTGCCTTACCACCTTATTTTACCGTTCCGGGTTATCTTGGAACATCATATTTATAGAGTTCATAACGTTCAATAATTTCAACCAGTTTTTGCGGATAATCAGGGTCCGTTGCATAGCCCGACTGTTGTAACGCTTGGGAAGCTTCTTGATAAGTCTGGGCTTCAATAACTGGATGATACAACTCAGGATTCCAGTCGGTTCCCTCTACCATCAACTTTGCATGATCTTCGATGGATTCCGTCACATCAGAGTATACCTTAAAATAATCAGAAATAATGACCCACTCACCATCTGTAAACTCACTCGTTTCCATTAATATGGCATTATTTATATCACTGGTTTTTCTGCCGTAAAGATTGTTGTATTTCGCTGCCAGTTCACTTTCGCCCCAATCCGATTCTAAAATTGCTTGGGCAATACTGACACTGGGCCTGATACCGTAAATTTCATACATCGTTTGCGATACCGGCAAAATCAGTTGGATGAATGCTTGTTCCTTCTCGAGTGTCAAGGCTTCTGAATGCGCCCCGTTTGAAGAAGAGTAGCTCTCATTAATTGAATATCCCGCCATAAAAATCACGGTACAGGCAAATAAGAAACCAATTACCTTTTGTTTTATTTGTCGTACTCTTCGTTTTGACTGTTTATTCCATTTCATTATCGCCATTCTCTGCTCCCCCAACAATGAGCTATTCTGATAGTTCGCTTATTTGCTGACGAATCGCTTCGTTATTATTCAAAATTGCAATATATTCTTCCAGTGCTAAATCGTTCTCCGTTATATATTGCGCATTTTCTTGCCCGACATAACGAAAATGCCAAGATTCATAATTCACATCAATAATGCCTTCTTTACCTCGTGGATACCGTAAAATAAAACCATAATCAGATGCATTTTGGTGTAGCCATTGTCCTTCCGGTGTATCTTCAAACTCGGTAATGAGTCCGTTCTCCAGATGGTGGATACTTGGCTCTGTAATATCAAGAGCCAATCCCGTCATATGCTCACTTGTTCCAGGAACAGCAATAAAATCTTCAGTCATTGCCTGCGCATCTGCTTCAGAATAGCCATTATTAATATGGCCATTGTAAACATTATGGTATATTTGTTCTTGGTATGCATAAGAGCGATAACCTGATTCAAAAATAAACTGTAGGCCTTGTGCCTCGCCATCTGCAATCATTCGTTCGAAATCTTCGGCCACACGCGCATCCATCACTTCACCACTCGAAGCGGTATAAGGTTCGAAATCAAGATCTTCCGTTAGTTGATTGGCTTGATTGACTAAAATCAAATTCCAATCCGAAGAATGGACATCCGGTGTTTTAACTAATTTGCTTTCCAAAGCTTCTATTTCACTTGCCTTGGGGTTTTCAGAAGATTCGGTTACTTGTGAACCCGGTAATGATTCAGAATGTGACTCCAATTGGCTGATAATTTCGGACGAAGATTCTTGCTTGTCAGGTGTGTTTGACACCAGACCACAAGCACTCAAACTAAAGATAGTAAAACCTGAAAGAGCCAACGTTGCAAGTATTTTTTTATTTTTCGAATTATTGTTCATCATTATAAAAGAGACCTTTCTTGGACAGAATTTTCATTCCCTATCTTATCACAAAACATAGTCACTCATTTAGTATTTATTTTTTTTACTTCATTGCTTCGATACTGTCTGGGTCGTTCTCTGCCATCCATTCCAACAAATCCACTTTTTGTGATTCGATTTGGTAACGGATAACACTTGGTAAACGTAAATCCAGAATATCCTTGTAACTCCAAAAATCATAACTTGCTTCTAGACGTAAAGTCGTGGTTGCCGGTTTACGGTGACCTTCATCATGCTCATGATTTTCACTACTTTTCCAAGTAATGGTTGCCAAGCCAGTTTGAAGCCATTTTTTAGCCACTTGATATTTCAAAAATTGATACTCACGGACAGGATTCTCAGAAACCTCCGGCAAAATATCTGCATTGCGGGAGACTTTTTGTACGAGCATCCACTCGTAGTCTGTAAACAGACGCGAAACAATATTCATATTGTCCGGCCTCAAACCGTGCTCACCTTTTTTCCATCGATCCCAACTTTGAGAAGAAATACCTAATTGACCAGAATAAAATGCTTTTTCGCTCACATACTGTTCTTTAATTGCGTGTAAAACAATTGCTGTTAGTGCTTGATTCATGAGAAAGCCTCCTTTAGTCTAAGATAGTTCTATTATACACTTAATACGTGTAACACAACACTATAATATAGCTTTATACAAAAAAAAGTAAAGGGTTTTCTATGACTAAAAAAAGGGGCAAAAAAAGCTTGGTGCACCCATGCACCAAGCTTCTTATATTGTTGCTAACCATATTCCTTTAGTCATTTGGATGTATTCATAAACAGTACCCTCAAAGATAAGCTCTAATGGCAAGGCGTCTATCAAATCATAAGGCGCGATAAAGGACAAAGGCTTTGAAGGAAAAAATACGCCCCCTTCAGTCAAGGTAGTGGCAACGAATTCTGAACAGAAATAATGGTATTCCCTTTGCCATTCAATTTCCAAATTTGCTGCAACCAAGCCTAAAAAGTTATATTTCATTTCATTCTCTTGTTGTTTTGTCTTTTCGATAAACCGGATCATTTTATTTTTTTGTTCATCAGTCACGATCAATGAATAAAGCGCACAATCGCTGGACATGAAAAAGTCAGAATGGACATCCTCCTGTACAAATCCTCCGTTAAGAGGATTCCATGGCTGCTTCCGCCCAAAACTGTAGGTCTGATCTAGCTCTAAATCAAACGCTAAAGAACAATGGTTGTATTTTTGTTTAGTGAATTGTTTAATCGTCTGCGACAACAGGCTCCCCGTGTCCGTCAAAAGTAAATAGATCTTTGTTTCCATCGTACCCACATCTCATTTCCCAGTTCATAGAGTAAGCTTCTAGTTTACCTTATCACAAGGAAATAGCCAATCCTTCTTTCGAGAGAATAGACGAATACTTTGATTATGTATACAAAAAAACCAAGCAGGCGCCTGGCTTCTTTGCACTATTTGACTTGATTATCTTTATACATAATGGAACCCACTTCAAACCCTTGCGCTTCTAAATGGGATTTAATACCATCAACATCCGTACTATCAACTTGGATAACCACTTGTATGCGATCTTTGCGATAGACCGCAATTTGCTGGATATTAATTTCTGCTTCCGCAAAGAAGTCTGTGACTTCCTCCAAAACACCTTTACGGTCTTCGGGAATATTGATGACTACACGAACGCCAGGTGTATAGAAGCCAAGAACATCAACAAAAGCATCCAAAATATCTTTTTCGGTAATAATGCCGACCAAGTTATTTTCTCCTTCAACAACCGGCAAAACACTAATCGCATTTTTCCGCATGCTAACGGCCGCTTCTTCCAACAAAGCATCTTTATGTATCGTAATTACGTTCTTTTCCATGATATCCTTGGCGCTCGTTCTATTCAACAAATACGTTACTTCACGCATATCCAAACTTGTCATGGTTGATGGTGTATTACGGCTAACGATTCCCTCAGTGACCAAACCGATCAAGCGATTCCCTTCAACAACAGGCAGACGGTGAATGTTGTGCTTTTTCATTAAATCAAGTGCATCCAAAATTTTTGTACCTGGATCAATCGTTATTAAATCTTTTGACATATAGCTATTTACATCCATGCATTACCCTCCTAGATAGGCTTTTTGAACTGCATCACTTTGCAATAACTTCTCACCTGTATCGGTTAGGACAACTTTACCCGTTTCCAAAACATAGCCGCGATCAGAAATTTGCAAAGCAACTTTAGCATTTTGTTCAATCAACAAAATAGTCGTTCCTTGTTTTTGAATATCTTGAATAATACGGAAAATCTCTTTAATAAAGATTGGGGCCAATCCCATTGAAGGCTCATCCAGTAACAACAATTTCGGTTTGGACATCAATGCCCGCCCCATTGCCAACATTTGTTGTTCACCACCAGAAAGAGTGGCCGCGTCTTGATTTTTACGTTCTGCCAAAATGGGGAATCGTTCAAAAACATGTTCCAGATCCGCGTTGATATTTGCTTTGTCTTTCCGCGTAAAACTACCCAGATCCAAGTTTTCTTGAACCGTTAGGCCCTTGAAAACATGACGTCCTTCCGGAACCTGAATCAATCCTTTTTCAACGATTTTCCGTGGTGCATCCTTAGCAATGTCGGTTCCCAGATATTCGATCTGACCGGAAGCCGGACGTACAAGTCCGGAAATAGTTCGCAAGATTGTTGTTTTCCCAGCGCCATTGGCACCGATGAGTGAAACAATTTCTCCTTCATTAACCTCGAAAGAGATATCTTTCACGGCTTGAATCATGCCATAATTGACAGATAGATTTTTAACTTTCAGCATGATTACTCGCCTCCCAAGTATGCTTTAATAACAGCTGGATTTTTTTGGATTTCTTCAGGTGTACCTTCCGCAATTAAACGGCCGTACTCCAAACAATAGATACGTTCGCAAACATTCATAACCAATGACATATCGTGTTCGATTAAAACGACAGTGATTTTGAATTGCTGTTGAATCTGTTTAATTAGTCCTGTTAACTCTGCTGTTTCCTGTGGATTCATTCCCGCAGCCGGTTCATCTAAAAACAGGATTTTCGGTTGTGTTGCCAAGGCCCGTACTATTTCCAAACGACGTTGTTCACCGTAAGGCAGATTACGTGCCAATGTTTCCAATTTATTTTCAAGATTAAAAATTTTAAGAAGTTCTACTGCCTCTTCACGTAATTTGCGATCATTATCATAATATTTGGGAGTACGGAAGATACTGTGCAGCGTTCCGATACCACTTTTACTATGCAAAGCAATCATAACATTTTCGATAACCGTCAAATCTTTAAACAAACGAATATTCTGGAAAGTCCGTGCTAATCCTAAGTCTGTTATGACATAAGGTTTTTTTCCATTTAATTTGGTTTTTACTCCATCTGTTTCCAGGAGAATATCCCCTTCAGATGGAACATAAACACCCGTTAAAAGGTTGAAAAACGTTGTTTTACCAGCACCATTCGGTCCAATCAAACCAACTAATTCATTACTTTCAAGGTGGAAATTGACGTTAGAAAGAGCCGCAAGACCACCAAAGTTTTTAGTTAAATCTGTCACTTCCAATAAACTCATTTCTCCACCCCTTTCTTACGATCCAAAATTCCTGAAATTGTAAACTCTTTGTTTCCAAGCAATCCACCTGGGCGGAATACCATGATAGCGATTAAGGCAATCGCATAAAATACCATCCGCAGTTGTCCTGCCGATTGTAATACGGTATTAAGTAAACCTAAAACAACTGCAGCAACGACCGTTCCAGTCACACTACCAATTCCACCAAATACAACGATAATCAAAATATCGATGGATTTTTGGAATGTAAAGTCTGCTGGGTTGATAACACTAAAGAACGTTGCGTACAAGTTTCCCGCGATGCTGGCAGTCATTGCTCCCAACATAAACGCAATCACTTTATAAAGAGTTGTATTGATTCCCATTGATTCTGCCGCGATTTCATCTTCTCGAATAGATATCGTTGCACGACCAGGGCTACTCTTGATGTAGTTCACAATGACAATGGTTGTCACAACAACAAAGGCAAAAGTCACCATAATGAAGCTTAAATTGGATTCGAACGGGAAAGAAATACCGCTAATCCCTCTGGCTCCATTGGTTAAATCAGGCATATTAATGATTAATATACGAATGATTTCCGCAACTCCCAGTGTTGCGATTGCCAGGTAATCTCCTTTTAGACGAAGCGTTGGGATCCCAACTATCATCGCAACAAGCATCGCGATAACCATGCCTGCCAATACACCTACGAAAAAGCCAGCCAAGCCATCGATATACTTGCTGACTACAGCACCACTATAAGCACCAATAGCCATAAAACCGGCATGTCCAAGGGAGAACTGCCCTGAAAAACCGATGACAAGGTTTAACCCGATTGCCAAAATAATGTTAATTAAAATAGTCATTAAAGTAATTTGTTGGAAAGTTGAAATCAGGCCGGAACTGACACCAAAAAATAGTGCAATACCACTGACGGCAATCAGCAGGAACCAGCCTAAGTTATATTTATTGAACTGTTTCATCTGCGTCACCTACACTTTCTCTTTTACGTTTTTGCCAAGGATACCGGATGGTTTTACAATCAAGATAATAATCAAGATCAAGTAAACGACCGCATCCTTAAACATTGAACCACCATAAGCACTGACCATTGTTTCGATGATACCAATTAAATAACCACCCAACATGGCACCCGGGATAATACCAATTCCGCCGAAAACTGCAGCTACGAAAGCTTTTAGCCCTGGTGTCACACCCATCAATGGATCAATGGAGTTATAATAAATACCAACCAACACGCCTGCCGCTCCTGCAAGTGCGGAGCCCATTACAAATGTAAAAGAAATAACATTATCAACGTTGATTCCCATTAGTTGAGCCGCATCTTGATCCGTACTAACAGCACGCATCGCTTTACCCATCGTTGTATATTTAACGATAATCTGCAAAGCAATCATCAAAATAATCGTTGTTGCGATGATCACTAATTGTTGTGAATTAATTTGCACCGTGCCCAACCTAAAAATACGTGTTTCCAATGCTGTCGGGAATGCTCGACGTTCTGGTCCCATAAAGTAAATCATTAAATTTTGGAGTAAATAAGAAACCCCAATTGCTGTGATCAAGGCTGCAATCCGTGTTGCTCCACGCAAAGGACGATAGGCAATTTTTTCAATCACTACTCCTAAAATTGCACACAAGATCATCGAAATAACAAGGGCTGGAACTAATCCCAACCCGACATTTTGAATCATGCCGTAGCCGATAAAGGCCCCTACCATATAAATATCACCGTGGGCAAAGTTAATCAATTTGATAATACCGTAAACCATCGTATAACCGAGGGCGATGAGCGCATAAATGCTTCCCAGTGAGATTCCGTTTACCATCTGCTGGATAAAGCTTTCCATATCTTACACCTCTTTGCTTTCTAAAAAGTCTGAAAGGAGGCGAGACAGATGTCTAGCCTCCTACATTATTATTGTGGTGCTACGACTGTATTTCCAGCCTCTTCACCGTCTTGCAATTCGATAACAAAAGTACTCTTAACTGGGTTGTGGTTTTCATCCAATGAGAATGTTCCTGTTACCCCTTCAAAATCAGTAGTTGATGCAATTGCCTCTGTTACAGCTTTTGAATCTGTAGAGCCAGCAGTTTCAACTGCTTGCAGTACAAGGTTGGCCGCGTCATATGCCAATGCTGCGAAGGAATCGGCTTCCACACCAAATTTTTCTTCATAGGCAGCCAAGAAGTCTTTTACTTTTTGGTCTTCACTATTTGGTGTAAAGTGACCTGCGTAAAATACATCGTCTACATTATCAGCGCCAGCCAGTTCAACCAATGTGGAGTTTGCAAAACCATCTGGTCCCAAAATTGGTTGTGTAATACCCATTTCACGTGCTTGTTTAATCAACAAACCAGCTTCTTCATAATAACCTGGGATAAAGATGACATCAAAATCTTTGTCGCGGATATTTGTAAGGATTGCATTAAAGTCTGTATCACCGTCTGAGAAGTTTTCTTCTGCTACAATTTCGCCTGTGAAGACACCCTTGAAGGATTCAGTCAGTCCAACAGCATAGTCTGTTGAATTGTCTTGAAGAATAACAGCTTTTTTAGCCCCTAATTCGTTTTCAGCAAAGTTAGCTAACACTTCTCCTTGGAATGAATCCTGGAAACAAACACGGAAAATATATTCCCATACTGTTTCATCATCCTTCATTGTAACCATGTCACCTGTTGCTGCAGGTAAAACAGCTGGAACACCCGCACGATCAACGACCGGTGTTTGTGCGTTTGCATCTCCTGTTGTTGCAGGTCCAATGATTGCTGTTACTTTGTCTTCTGTAGCTAAACGTGTTGCAACAGATGCAGCTTCTTGAGCAACAGAAGTATTGTCGTAAACTTTGTATGTTACGTCATCGTCCAATACGCCGCCGTCTGCATTTTTTTGTTCAATAGCAAGCTCTACACCATTGCTCATTGGAGTTCCGTAAGCCCCAGCGCCACCTGATAATTCGAAGTTACCACCGATTACTACGCCGGACCCATCTCCGCCTGCTGCGCCATCGGATGATGCGTCTTCCCCAGCACCATTACCACAAGCAGCCAAAAGCAACATAGATGACAATCCCAACCAATACTTCTTCTTCATTAAAAATCCCCTCCGCTTAAATTCATTTATACTATCCAATGCTTCTCTTCATTCACACAGGAGATTTTCTCCTTAAATTTTAATGTTTATAGTATAGAATATTCTGACAATTTAAGCAACCCGTTTTTTGAAAAAAAAAATACGTTTTGATCATCCCTTTTTGTGGTCTCGCTTCCATTGCTGGCAGAGTAGTTATCAGCTTATTTTATTACCAAATAAAAAAACCGGCCTTTCTATTTATGCTCTAGAAATTGCCGGTTTATTCATCATTCAACGCTCTTGAGCGCTTCAATCATATCTACTTGTTTTAATTTTACATGCATGATCATCATGACAATAATTGAAAATACAAGGGTTAAAACTGTTGAATAAAAATAACTGATGGGAGCTATCGTGATGGGAAATAGCATAAAATCAACTTCGACCATTTTGAGAAGGACGGTCGCTAAAATATTCCCCATTCCAAACCCGAGTAAAATACCGATAATCGTTAATATAAACGTTTCACGGTAGACATATAAACTAACTTCCATATCGAAAAATCCCAATACTTTAATGGTAGAAAGTTCCCTGATTCGTTCGGAAACATTGATGTTGGTCAAATTGTACAAAACCACAAATGCCAAGGCCGCTGCGGAAATGATTAATACCAACGTAATAACATCCAAGCTTTCCAATGTGTCCCCGAATGCTTCATGAATGACTGACATATAGGTCACTAACGCGACATTCTCGTTCCCCATTGCATTTTCGGCAAATTCAGCTTCCCATGCTCCACCATTATCAATAACCAGCAAATCACTGTTCGGCACGAATGCTTCTGAAAATACCGATTGATATAAATTACGCGAAAGGTAGAGGTAATGTCCTGTATAATTTTCTGTCACTGAAGCAATTGGAATACGATAGGTCATTTCTTCTTCGTCATGGATGATAATTTCATCACCCGGTTCCACAGCCATCAAGTCAGCCAGTTTTTCAGATATAATCGCCCCTTCATCATTTAAAACATGTGCTTCGTTACTGTTTCGTTCTTTCAAGCGAACGAATTCTCCCAAGGAATCAGTCCCCTCAGGAACAAATACATTCACATCCTGAGTTGTTATCCCCGCTCTTTCCGCTTTATATGTCTCCTGCAATGTGTACAGATGAGAGGCGACTTCAGAAAAATCATTTCTCACTTCCTCATAACTCTGCAAATCAGAACGGGTCCGATCTGGTTTCAATGCGACCACAGCATCATATTTCATAACTTCAGAAAATTGCGTTTCTGCCAGACCGGAAATTGAATTACTGAGAGCAAAACCGGTCAAGATTAATGCCATACATCCGGCTACACCTATTACGGTAATGGAATTGCGGACTTTATAACGCACCAAGTTGCGGATTGTTATTTTGGCATTGAAGTTAAGGCGATTCCAGATAACGGGAATACGTTCAAGCAAGACCCGTTTCCCCTGTTTGGGTGCTTTGGGACGCATGATGGAGGCTGGCGTTTCAATCAACGTGCGATAGCTTGCCAACCCAGCAGGACCCACTGTGCATAAAAGGGCAACAATGACGGCAATCCCTGTATAGGAAGGATATTGGTTTAATTGAATATCCGGCAAATTGTACAGGGAACTGTAAGCATTGTAAATCAGGGTTGGGAACAACCAATAACCGAGTAAAAGTCCCGATACAGTTCCAATTATCCCAGCACTTGCTGCATAAACCAAGAATTTAAGGGATATATCAAAATTGCTGTAACCTAGGCCTTTAAGGGTACCAATTTGCGTGCGTTGCTCATCCACCATCCGAGTCATGGTCGTAAAACTGATCAACGCGGCAATCAGGAAGAAAAAGACCGGGAAAACTTCCGCAATTGAAGAAATACGTTTGGCATTATCACCATATCCCTCATAGCCTGGATTGTTCGTTCGATCTTGGACAAAATAAACCGGTTCATCCAAGGCTTGTAAATCACTACGGGCTTTCAATAATTCTGTTTCAGCTTTTTGGATTTCAGCTTCTGCTGATTCCTTCTCAGCTTCAAACGCTGCCATTCCTTCAGCGTATTCGGCTTCCCTTGCTTCAATCTGTTTTCGGGCATCTCTTAACTGGCTTTCACCTTCCGCCCGTTCCGTTGCCAAGCGATTCTTTCCATTAGAAAGTTCAGCCTGACCAGCATCAAGCTCACGTTTCGCAGCTTCCAGTTCTGCATGAGAGGATGCCAGTGCATTTGCTTGTTCCATAAATTGATTATCAGCCGCATTTATTTCCCCTTGAATCGCTTGCAGTGAAGATTGCACTTCAGCCAAGAGTGTATTTTTGGCGCGTTGCAATTCCTGAGAGCGGATTTCTAATATTTGCACATTATTGGTATAAGAACGTTTCGCAGCTTCCAGTTGCTGACCTTGTTCAATCAATGTCGCTTTAGCCTGTTGAATACGCGTACTCTCTTCAGCCAATTTAGCTTCCTGCTCTTGAATGCCCGTCGCAAGACTTGTCTGGAGTGCTTGTTCTTGTTCAATAACTGCGTTAAATTCAGCAGCCGGGACTTCACCGTTTATATATTGCAAGAACGGTTGATAGACTAACGTCTGATTCCCTTGCCCTTCAACTTCACTGCGCATCCGTTCCTTATCTTCATCAGTCAAATTTTCGTAAGGAATTTGAAGCTGTTGCTGAACATAGTTCAATTGGTTTTGGTGAACAGCAAGGACCTCTTTTTGTGATTGGATGGCTAAACTAGCATTGCTCAGTTGTGTTTCTGCTGTTTGAAGTTCAGCCTCTTCAGCGCGTAGATTTTCTTCTTGCGTCTGAAAAGAGGCAGCAAGACGGTCCAATTGTGCTCGGGCATCATTAACCTGTGTTTCAGCATCCAACAATTGCTGGACTTTGGCTACTAAAGCCTCACCTTCAGGAGTAGGAATTGGATTTTGGACAATCCCTTCTAAGGTAACTGCCGTATCCAGTTGCCTTAATAACGCTTGGCGCTGGATTTCCCAAGCAGCCTTAGCAGCCGCGTATTGATCCGTGCCTGCCTCACATTCTGACAAACCTTGATAATATTGCGTATAACCCGTATCTAAAACAGCTTGTTGACGATTAATTTCTGTCTCAGCCGTGGTCATCTCAGTTTCAAAAGTCGCCAAGTTCGCCTCATACGTTTGCCAAGCCTCATCAAGTTTCGTACGGGCAGAGGACAGTTCATTCTCAGCCTTTTCAATTTCAGCTTTTGCATCGGCGAGGGCTTCTTCCGCCTTAAAAATTTCCTGACGACCTTCAGAACGAATTTCGTTGATTCTTTCCAACGGGCGACCATTTAAAGCCATTTCAACTTCTTCTGTTTTTTTATCTACTATCTTTTGATAATTATCTGTGTAGGCAAGTTGTTCTCCCTCAAAAGTGAGGTAAACCTCGCTAAATAAATTCCCTTGGATATCTTCAGCATGAACCACACCAAAACCATCCAGCGTACCTTTACCTGTTTGTGTATTTCCTCGATTTATTTTTTCAATAAATAGGGGGGAATTAACGAACCCGACGACTTTATACGTTTGATTAGTTAAAGCGGGTGCTTCTTCATCTGGTGTTTCAAAGTTGAAAGTCACACTTTCTCCTATCGAAATGGTCTGTTTAAAATTTTTCATTTCAGCATCCAGTGCAATTTCACCCGTTTTTTCGGGCAGCCGACCAGATACGACGGCATATTCATTTACTCCACTAGCGTCATCATGTCCGTAAAGACGAAGGATATATTCATACCCTTCCATAGTTGCATCAAATGACTGCGCGGGGTGAACTTCAATACCGTCCACCTCTCTCAATGAATCAAGGTCTTCTGTTTCGATACCATACGTGGAAAGAACTTTTAAATCAAAAAGTTTGTTTTCACTATAATAACGTCCTGCGGTATTTAACATATTGGGACCTGTCGCACTGATCCCGCCAAAAAAACCGGTACCTAATATAATAATCGCGAGTAATGCCAAAAAACGCGCTTTATTATTCCAGATGCCCTTCCCTATATCTTTCCAAAGTGCTTGCTTATTCATCCAATCCAACCCCTTACCATTCAATTTCAGAAACTGGCAATGGGTTTTTATTTTCACGGATGGCACGAACTTTAGCATTATTAATTTCAATGACACGATTTGCCATTGGTGCAATGGCTTGATTATGGGTGATAACCACAACGGTTGTCCCAGTATCCCGGCATGTGTCCTGAAGCAACTTCAGAACTTGTTTCCCGGTTTCATAATCGAGCGCTCCCGTCGGTTCATCACACAACAATAACTTCGGTTGTTTGGCAATTGCGCGGGCAATCGCAACCCGTTGTTGTTCGCCACCCGATAATTGGGCTGGAAAGTTACTTAAGCGGTCAGTTAACCCCACATCCGCCAATACCACTGCTGCATCAAGAGCACGATTGGTAATTTGAGCAGCCAGCTCCACATTTTCCCGAGCGGTTAAATTTGGTACGAGATTATAAAATTGGAAGACAAAGCCGACATCAAGACGGCGGTAGTTCGTCAATTGCTTCCTCGAGAACGTCGCTATATTGGTTCCATCCACCATGATACGTCCCTCGCTTGCTTGGTCCATACCACCTAATATATTCAAAACGGTCGATTTACCAGCTCCCGATGGCCCCAGGATAACGACAAATTCACCTTTTTCAATATCGAACGAAATGCCATCATTGGCTTTTATTTTAGTTTCACCCATTTGATAATATTTACTGACATCCTGTAAAGAGATATAAGCCATCTCAGTCACCACCTCTGATTAAAAATAAAGCATCACTACAATGAAATTGTTGGTGATGCTTCCTTTTTTATATTTATCTATTAGCCAAAGCGCTCCATCAATGTAGATAAGCCATGCATTTCTCTGGTGTCCACTTTATGTTCGGGGTAACCCACACGCAATTGCTGAATAGGTGTGTAATTATCTGGAATACCGATTTCTTGTTTCTTATCTGGTGTTGAAAGATTGATAAATCCTGCTTCATCGGTAATGAATTGATAGCCGAGCAATAAATTGGTTGTTGCTAATTGCATTTGCGCCATAATCATTCCAGCGAACAAATATTTACTACTTTCCAATTCTTCACCGTCTTTAAGTGAAACAACTATATTAACCGGACCTTTTTTATTTTCTTCCTCAGAGTAAAAAGTAATGTGGAATTTGTTGTAAAGTTCTTCTGGAATCGGTGCAGCTAAGCCAGCTACAATGATGGCTTCGATTTGTGCGTCCGTCAGTTCAACCGTTACCAAATTTTCGGTCGGGCGGTTTAAAGCAACTATTTTAGTAAAATCCATTTAGAGTTTCTCCTTTGCTTCTTTATTAGTTAATGTTATTATACTATAATTTAGTGCGCTATCGGTGTTAA
Organism: Jeotgalibaca sp. A127; assembly: GCF_052266745.1. NCBI lineage: Bacteria > Bacillati > Bacillota > Bacilli > Lactobacillales > Carnobacteriaceae > Jeotgalibaca > Jeotgalibaca sp. A127. The sequence continues at coordinate 23,680 of NZ_JBQPRC010000011.1, read as the reverse complement.
AATATATATAAACAAAGAAATTGAGGAGTTTTTAAATAATATGAGTAAAAAAGTAATTGTTATTGGTGGCGGATCCAGTGGGTTAATGGCTGCTTCCACTGCTGCAGAATACGGTGCGTCTGTCACTTTATTGGAAAAAAACCCCAACTTAGGAAAAAAATTGATATTGACCGGTGGGGGTAGATGTAATGTAACCAACAATCGTCCGGAAGATGAAATTATTGCGCATATTCCCGGGAATGGTCGCTTTTTACATAGTGCTTTCGATCAATTCAGTCAATATGATATTATGCACTACTTTACATCACGCGGGATTGCACTGAAGGAAGAAGATCACGGCCGGATGTTTCCCGTAACAGATAAGGCACGTACTATTCTAGAAGCTTTCATAGATGAATTGAAGAGAAGAAACGTTAACGTCCAAACGAAAGTAACCGTCTCAAAATTGAATTATGAAAACGGAAAAATTACAGGAGTGACCTTGGATGACGGAACAGTCATACCGGCAGACAGTGTGGTTTTGGCAACAGGTGGAAAAACCTACTCGCGTACAGGTTCCACAGGTGATGGCTACCGTTTCGCCAAACAGGTTGGTCATACAATCACAGAGCTTTATCCGACGGAAGCACCAATTACGTCTTTGGAACCATTTATTGTCTCACGTGTTTTGAAAGGTCTGTCCTTACGTGATGTGGCTTTAAGCGTTCGGAATAAAAAAGGCAAGACCGTAGTCAGCCACCAAATGGATATGATTTTCACGCATTTTGGCGTATCTGGCCCGGCAGCATTACGGTGCTCAATGTTTATCCATCAAACTAAAAAGCGCGACAAGGTAGACGAAGTAATGATGGCATTGGATGTTTTTCCAAATAGCAGCCTCGGCCAAGTCGAACAGGATTTGCAGCGGTTGGTTCGCGAAACGCCAGACAAGAACGTAAAAAATGGCTGGAAAGACTTAATGCCTGAACGGTACTTGCTGTTCGGTCTTGAACAGGCAGGCATCGATCCAGATCAGACATTAAAGTCACTCCAGCCAAAAGAAATTAAAGCATTTGCACAATTTAGTAAAGCATTCACCTTCATGGCGAACGGAACGCTGCCTCTTGATAAAGCCTTTGTAACCGGCGGCGGTGTTTCAACAAAAGAAGTAAATCCAAAAACAATGGAAAGTAAATTCCAGCCAGGTCTCTACTTTTGCGGTGAATTACTGGATTACAACGGCTATACAGGTGGCTATAACATTACCGGTGCTTTTGTAACAGGCCATGCTGCCGGCATGCACGCGGCTACCGATTAATGTTTTTGAATAACGAACACTTTTAAATAGTTACTTGTCGGACTTCCTGTTGCAGTTGCAAAGTCTTCCGGCAAACCGTACTCTTTTACAATTGAATAATCGATTCCTTTGTTCCGGAAGGCCTTCTCCAGGTCGCTCCGGAATTTTTTGCGTTTGTAAGTGGCAGCGTTACTTGAAAGGATGAATATTCCCTTATCAGCAGATATATCAATCAAGTCTTCAATCATAGTGCCATAATCTTTCAACACAGAGAAAGTACGTTTTTTTGTACGCGCAAAACTTGGCGGGTCCACAACGATGACATCAAAAGTCATGGCTTTTCGTTTTGCGTATTGGATGTAATCAAACACGTCCATAACATGGATCTTATGCTCTGCCGGATCGATACCATTGATTTCAAATTGTTCACGGGTTTTTTCCAAGGATCGATTAGCCACATCTACACTTGTCGTGTGGGATGCGCCACCCATCGCAGCAGCGACGGAAAAAGCGCCGGTATAACTGAAGGTATTTAAAACGGTTTTTCCCGGTGCGTATGTTTGCATTAAATCGCGGCGCACATGACGTTGATCCAGGAAGATACCTGTCATCCATCCTTCATCCAAGTAAGTGGCATACAAAACATTATTTTCTCTTACATAATGTGGAGAAGGCGCTTTTTCACCATATACAAAACCACTTGCTTTATCGTCGTCTTGTTGGTAACGACGTTTTTCATAAACACCTTTTACAAACGGGAATATTTCCTGGAAAGCTGAAATAATTTGTTCTTTATAATGGTAGATACCTTCACTGTACCAAGATATAACCGCAAAACCGGCATAATAATCAACAGATAATCCCGGGATGCCATCCCCTTCTGCGTTGAATAAACGGAATGCATCTGTGTCATTACTCTCAAGTAATGCCTGGCGTTTTTTAAGCGCTTGATTAAATTGATTCAAGAAAAAAGCAGAATCAAAATCTGTACCTTGTTCAAATGAATAAATCCAGCCTATTCCTTTGTTTTGTTTCGCCAAATAAGCTTCACCTAAAAATTGGCCCACAGGTGAAACTATCTGAACTTGTTCACCTTCGGTAAATTCTAATTCTTCTTCAAAGCTGATCGGTGACAATAGTGGATCACCTTTCTTGATATGTGGCACTGCTTTCTCTGAAACGGTAAGGATACGTTTTTTATCCATGTTTATTCCTACTTTCATTTTTTTGTTCGAATAATGATTAAATTTCTCTTCATTTATACTGAATTCATTTGACTATAAAAAACGGTATGCGTATAATACGTATACGAATTTACATATATTTTACAATTAAACCTACAAATTTACATATCCAAATGAAAAGGATATCTTACCACGAAAACCCCTTAAGGAGGGATCTCTTTGTTTCAAAAAATAAAAGAGACCATACGAGAAAATTTTGGTTTCTTATCAATTGCCGTCGTTCTATTTTGGCTAAAAACATATCTCGCATACAATATTGAATTTTCATTAGGTGTGGAAGGCGTCTATCAACACTTCCTACTATTAATAAATCCTATTGCCAGTACCCTATTTATTTTTGGTTTATCGCTCTTTTTCTCAAATTCTAAAAGCCGTTATAGGGCTTTATTGGTACTATACTTCCTAAACTCACTCTTACTTTTTTCCAATATCTTGTATTACCGTGAGTTTTCTGATTTCATCACCGTGAAGACGATTATGGGTTCTTCCGCCATGATGAATGGTTTAGGACCTGGTGTTTTCGAAATGTTTTCATGGCATGATATTTTTTATTGGGTAGATTTCTTTGCTGTTACTTATCTCTACCGTAAAAAACGTTCCATACTGACCCAGGAACCGCAAATCAAAAAACGGCTGGCTGTTGGTACCTTGGTTACTGCCCTGTTAATATTTTTTGCCAATCTTAGCCTAGCGGAGATTGACCGACCACAACTCTTGACACGGACTTTTGACCGTAATTACATTGTAAAGTATTTGGGTGTTAATGTGTATACCCTCTATGATGGTGTACAAACAGCTAAAGCGAACTCTGTTCGCGCCAGCGCTGATAGTTCTGATATGGCACCGGTACTGGATTATGTGGATTCACATTTTGCCAGTCCCAATCCTGCTACTTTCGGTCAAGCTGAGGGACGTAATGTTGTTTACATTCATCTTGAAAGTATGCAACAGTTTTTGATTGATTTGGAAATGCGCGAAGAAAGTGGCGAAGTGAGTGCGGTAACGCCTTTCTTGAATGAACTCTATCATAGCGCTGATTCATATAGTTTCTCTAACTTTTTCCACCAAACCGCTCAAGGTAAAACGAGCGATGCCGAACTTTTACTGGATAACTCCCTATTTGGGTTACCACAAGGTTCTGCATTTACACAGCTTGGATCTGATAATACCTTCCAGGCCGGTCCACAAATCCTTAAAAGTTTAGGCTATTCGAGTGCCGTTTTCCACGGTAACGTTGGTTCATTCTGGGACCGTGATAATGTTTATAAATCAATGGGTTATGATTATTTCTTCAGTTCTGAAACAAGTTATACACTGACTCCGGAAAATTCGCTTGAATATGGCTTGAAGGATAAATTATTCTTCCAGGAATCCGTTCAATACTTGGAACAAATGGAACAACCTTTTTACTCAAAATTCATTACTGTTTCTAATCACTTCCCGTTCCCGGCAGACGAGATGAATACCGTATTCGACATTCCGGATACAAGTGACGACACCATCAACGGTTATTTCAATACTGTTCATTATGCCGATGAGGCACTGGCTGAATTCTTCCAGTACATGAAGGACAGCGGCCTCTATGACAATACAGTTTTCGTGCTTTACGGCGATCATTTCGGAATTTCAAATTCGCGTAATCGGACCCTAGCACCCCTTATTGGCAGAAATCCAAATCTGTGGGGTGATTATCATAATGCCATGGTTCAACGCGTGCCATTCATTGTCCATGTTCCAGGAATTGGAACTGGTGGCATCAATGATACTTATGGCGGTCAAGTGGATGTCTTGCCAACAGTCTTGCATTTGTTAGGCATCGATACAAAATCTCATATCCAGGTCGGTCAAGATTTATTGTCAAAAGAACGCGACGACGTAGTTGTGTTCAGAAATGGCAATGTGATTACACCTGAGTATGTTAGCCTCGGTACAAATGTATATGAAACTGTTACAGGTAGAAATATTTTTGTTGATGAAGAATTAACACCAGAACTGTATAACGAAATTGCAGCAATCCGGGAAGCCGGTCAACAGCAACTTTATATTTCCGATCAAATTTTAAATGGCGATTTATTACGTTTTTACACCCCCGCTAACTTTGAACGCGTGGATAAGAGTCAGATTAGTTATCTCAATTCACCATTTCAACTACAAGCAGATTTAGCTGAAATGGGCATTAAAAGTACTTCTTTGATTTCTGAAAAGGATAATGTTTCGACCGTGCCGCTTTATCAAACGGATGCACCGGAGTTCCCGGGCAACCAACTCGTTGATGAGCCTCTGGCGGAGTCCCGTGAAAACGAAGCAGCAGCTGAAGATACAAAACAACAAAACTAAAAAAAGTGACTTGCTTAGGATTTTTCCGCCGCAAGTCACTTTTTTAGTTTAGTCATTTTTATTCGGCAATTTGATGGTGAAAACTGTGCCAATCCCCAGTTCACTCTCAACCGTAATTTCTCCCTCATGATTATCAACCAAAGATTTCACAATTGCCAAACCTATCCCCGATTCACCATATTTATTATTTTTACGGGATTGATCAGCTTTATAAAACCTTTCCCAGATAGCGGGAATTTCTTCTTTTGCCATACCCATTCCAGTATCGCTCACTTTGATGATTGTGCAGTCATCTCCAGCGTTGGCTGTCAGGCTAATCTCACCATTTTCGGTAAATTGAATGGCATTGTTCGTTAAATTCACAACAATTTGAATAAAACGATCGTAATCTGCATAGACGGTTAAGGTCGCAGAGGAGACTGAAACATGGATTGTGTTCCCTTTGGTAGCTGCTTTAGCTGAGAGTTGGTCCTTGATGGCTTTTAGTGTTTCCAGACATGGAATCTGTTGCTTCACCAACATCACTTGTTCAGAACGTATTTTTTCATAATCCAAATTCTCGTTTACCATTCGAATCATTCGACGGCTCTCATTGTGCATAATTTCGATACTGCGTTTGCGGCTATGCTCCGGAATCATATCATGCTCCCAGCCTTCAAGAATGCCGTTTATCGTTGTCAGGGGCGTCCGCATCTCATGCGCGACATCCATCATAAATTGGCGGCGTAGATTTTCCTGTCGCTCTATTTCGATTTGTGAAGCTTTCAAGGAATCAACCATGGTGTTAAAGTCACCTGATAAAGAATCGAATTCATCACGGCCAAAATCATCCAGATGAATCTCGAAATTACCTTGCGTGATTTCCTTGGTTGCTCTTCGCATCCGGATAATACGTCTGGATAAATAATTAGCAAACCCGATACTGAACAAGATAGCAATTGCTCCCGACAAAAGAACGGCCCATTGGATTCCTTGATGCACATTGGTAATATCCTTTTGAATACCGCTGATTGGAGAAGCCACGGCGACAAATCCAGAAAACTCACCCGTAATCGATTTAAATAAAGGCAAATATACTGTCACAATTGACATGTCTTCATTCATGAAACCCCGATCCCGTTCTGAAAGAGAAATCCGTTCGCCTTTTTGTAGCCTCAGCAATTCCTCTTCGCCTAATCCACTGGAATAGTTTCTTTCTCCCACTGGATAAATTAATTCATCTTTACTATTGTACATTGCCAGAATAACATCTTGATTCGAAATCATATCAATGCCATTTTCGACTTCCCTTAGTGTCATATTTTCATCAATAACCGCTTCAGCATAACCAAAAAGTTGTTCTTCTTTTTCTTCGTAAATGTTCGTTACTAAAAAACGCACAAATATCATACCAGCCGTCAGAATGGTAACCAGTATAACCAGAAAAAAAGCCAGCATCTGTTTATATAGATATTTCACTGTTTTTTCTCCTCTTGGCTAGAGAGGTTATCGTCAAATTTATAACCTACGCCCCAAACAGTATGAATAACTTGTGGTCCGACGGTTTCTATTTTTTGCCGTAGTTTTTTTATATGCGCATCGATGGTGCGCTCATCGCCAAAAAACGGATCTTCCCAGATACTGGTCAACAAGTGGTCTCTGGAAAATACTTGACGTGGATGGCCGGCCAATAAAGCAAATATTTCAAACTCTTTAGGAGTCAAACTTTCTATTTCATTTCCATTGTAAAAAGCCTCGCGTGTACGCGTGCTGATTTTGATATGGCCCGTATGAATATCAAAACGCTCGTCTCCTTGAGAATCAAAAGAACTACCCAATCGCGAACGACGATAAAGGGCTTTGATTCGTGCCATCAGGGTCAAGGGACTGAATGGCTTTGTCACATATTCATCCGCTCCAATTTCCAGACCGATTACTTGGTCACTTTCAGAATCACGAGCCGTTAGCATAATAATAGGCACATGCATGGAAATTTTTCGGATTTCACGACAAACTTGCATACCATCCATACTTGGTAGATTCAAATCGAGAATAATCATATCCCAATAATCTTTAGAGGCCAGAAAAAGATCCAACCCTTCTTTTCCATCCCCACTGAATGCAGGTTTCCAATTCTCTTTTTCAAAAAACATACTCATCATTTCGCAGACTGATTCATTATCTTCAATCATCAGTATCTTCATGGTGGCACCTTCCTTCTTCACTTCCATGGGTATTTTTATTTAATTGTGACCATTTTATGTCATAATAGCAAATTATTTTGAATTTATTATGAATTTTATTAATGAAAAAAAAGCTTTTTCACTTTTTTTGCTTATATATATATAGAAAGGAGAGATAGCATGAATCAAGTATCTTTGATAGGACGTCTTGTCCGGAATGTTGAGCTACAGGAAATTGGTCACGGCAGCATTGTGTGTAACAATACCCTTGCCGTCAAAAATCCACGTAAAAGTGAAAATGGCCAAGTGATTGCCGACTTCATCCCTGTTGTATTCTGGGACAAAACAGCACTGTTACTGCGCGATTATTGTGCCAAAGGAAATCAACTCGGCGTCACCGGTCGAATGGTTTCCCGTTCATACGTAAACAAACAAGACCAAACTGTTTACGTAGTCGAAATGTTGGTCGAAGATTTATATTTCATGGAAGCCAAAAAAACGGTCGAAAACGTGACAAACTCGCCCCTTGTCACAAACTCTGCCGAACCCGCCGACATGCCCTTTTAGCTTTCCAGTACTATTCCGTTTCTTTATCATCCTCCTAGCAAGTGAACCAAATATATTCAATCTGTGTGTCCAAACCTCCTTTCAATACAACAGGGCATACAAAAACGAGTCGGTTACCTCACCGACTCGTTTTATTATGTATTAAATCATGACTTCTTTATTTCTGAGTTTATCCGCGTATTCATTAATTTTACGGATACGATGGTTGATTCCTGATTTGGATATTACTCCACTCGGAACCATTTCGCCAAGTTCCTTCAAGCTCACATCAGGATTTTCCAGTCTTAAGAGCGCAATTTCTTGCAGCTTTCCAGGCAATTTATCAAGACCTACCGTTTGTTCGATAAATTCGATGTTTTGAATTTGTTTAGATGCCGCATCGATGGTTTTATTCATATTTGCATTTTCACAATTCACCAAACGGTTAACTGAATTCCGCATATCACGAATTATCCGGACATCCTCGAATTTCATCATGGCGTTATGCGCCCCGACCATCGCCAAGAAATCTGCTATCTTTTCGGCTTCCTTCAAATACGTGATAAATCCATTTCGACGATCAATGGTTCGTGCATTTAAATCGAAATGGTTCATCATTTCGCATATGTCTTTATTGTGATCCTCATAGTTAGAATAAATCTCTAAATGATAGCGGCTTGTTTCCGGACTATTCACAGAACCACCTGCCAGAAAAGCACCACGCAAATAAGAGCGTTCTTTTTGCTCATTATTTATGATTTCTTCAGAAACCTTTGTGGTAAAGGATAGACCGTCAAAAATATCTAAATCCTTTAGCAGTTCCTGGACATTTTGTTTTAAGCGAACGATGTAAATATTATTTTTCTTTAGTTTCATCTTCCGGCGAACCAATAGTTCCCCTTCCACACGATAGTGGTCTTTTAGTAAAGAGTACATTCGTCTGGCTATTGCCGCATTCTCAGACTGAATATTCAAAATCATTTTCTGATTATAGATACTTACTGAACCACTCATCCGAATTAAGGCTGTTAATTCTGCCTTGGCATGTTCACGGTGGACTTCTAACTGGGTCAATTCTTTTTTGACATCAGAAGCATATGACATGAAACATCCTCCTTTCTTCTGATGAGCGTATTTTTTAATTTTGTGAGGGCATACTAGAACTTAAATTCATGATTTCGCGGGCCACTTTATCACCATCATGGTACACGCCGCCTTCTTTTAAGTTAAGAAAATCGGCAGAAATAACCCGGCAACTTTCCTCTCGCAATGCTTTAAAGTCGTGGGTAACCTGCAGTAAGTATTCCTCATCTGCTTGCTGATTTAATACAGCGTCGGGAACGCGTTCTGTATTCACCAAAACAGTATTGATGAAAGATTTCCCAAGATGTTTATGGAGTACTTTAACGTGATCAGCATCAGAAAAGTTTTCTGTCTCTCCGAGCTGGGTCATAATGTTACAAATATATACAATTTCAGCCGTTGAATTCAAGACAGCCTGTCCCAAATCTTTAATCACTAAGTTAGGTAAAATACTGGTATAGAGGCTACCAGGACCAATCAAGATTATATCTGCTTCTTCAATACTTTTAATAACATCTCTTGCAGCGTGTGCTTCCTGGGTATCATCTAAAGGTTTCACATAGACATAATCGATTGGTTTTCGATTTCTGCCAATTACGGATTCACCTTTGGCGGAAGTGCCATCTTCATACTGTGCGTATAGTGTCAGTGGCTCTTCTGCCGCTGCATAAATTCTGCCTTTTACATGCATCATCACCGACAATAAGCGAACTGCATCAAAAACATTGCCCTTCATTTCAGCCAAAGCAGCGATGATCAAGTTTCCAATCGCATGCCCTGAGAAGAAGTCATCATTTGAGTCAAAACGATACTGGAAGATGTCTTTGTAAATATCCGGTGCATCTGATAAAGCAATCATACAGTTACGAATATCACCAGGCGGGATAATGTTGACGTAATCTCGAATCACACCACTACTTCCGCCATCATCCGCCACTGTTACAATAGCAGTCAAATCAACATTATATTGTTTAAGGTTTTTCAAAATAACCGGCAAACCGGTCCCACCACCGATAACAACGATTTTCTTTTGCCGTTTTTTTGTTTTTGTGTTTGTACTCATGAGCGATTGACCGTCTCTTTCCGTTTATCCTTATCTCGATGGGAGATATTCACTGGATAACCATCATTTTTCAAATGAGCAGCGACACGTTCAGACAATGCGACTGAACGGTGTTGTCCACCGGTACATCCGATTGCGATTGTCAAGCTGGATTTCCCTTCACGCTTATATCCCGGCGTAATAGTATCCAGTAAATCAATAAACTTGCGATAAAAAGCTTCAGTTTCAGGTTGTTGCATCACGTAATCATAAACGGGTTTATCCAATCCCGTCAAAGGTCGTAATTCATCAATATAGTGTGGGTTCGGCAAGAACCGCACATCCATGATAATATCCGCATCAATAGGTGCACTATATTTAAATCCGAAAGATACCACTTCAATATGGAAGAGTTGTTGCTCCTCGTTTTGGAATCGTTCCAGGATTAATTCGCGAAGTTGGCGCGGTGTTGTTCGACTGGTGTCCACAACCCATTGGGCACGACTGCGTATATTCGCCAATAATTCCCGTTCTTTCTGGATCCCTTCCATGACCGTTCCGGATTCTTGGGATAGTGGATGATTCCGGCGCGTTTCTTTGTAACGTGAAACAAGTGCATCGTCGGAAGCATCCAGGTAAATCGTCTTCGTTGTCACAAACGAGGTATTATCCAGATTGCCTATTCCCGATAAAATCTCATCAAAGAATGCCCTGGACCGCAAATCAATGACTAAACAGACTTTTGTAATTTTGCCAGACTCTTTTACCAGCTCCCAAAATTTTGGCAGCAAACTCGGTGGCATATTATCAACACAGAAATACCCCAAATCCTCAAACGTTTGTAAAACAACAGTTTTCCCAGCACCACTCATGCCTGTAATAATTACAAGTTCTAATGTATCAGCCATATATGCGCCTCCCCCTTTTATATATTCGACTTATTATAACATGCCGGGCGTATCGAATACAAGCTACTAAAGAAAGCGCACACGCATAGAGTTCTTTGTCCAAATATGTAAACCGAGTAACTATATTGATAACCGTTTTAAAATTATGTTATAGCAGAGGAATGTTTTTTATAATTTTGCGAGAACCTAACTGTAACAAGATTGGAAGCGCCTATCTCTACTCTATTTCCAACCTGTTATTTTGCAATCTCACATTATAATTGCAATACTAATAAAAGCGAATTGTTCAAAATAAAATTACAGGGGGATACACATGATTGAATTTAGAAATGTAACTAAACTATACCCGAACGGGAAGAAAGCCGTTGATGATATTTCTCTGTCTTTTAAAAAAGGTGAATTTATTGTCTTTATCGGTACAAGCGGTAGTGGGAAGACAACCTCTATGCGGATGATTAACCGAATGATCAACCCTACCTCGGGAGAAATTCTTATTAACGGGGAAAACATACAAAAAATGAACGCTGTAGAATTGCGCCGGAAAATTGGGTATGTCATCCAACAAATCGGTTTGATGCCACACATGACCATTTACGAGAATATTGTTTTGGTTCCCAAATTGTTAGAATGGCCAGTAGAGAAGCAGCGCGAAACAGCGGAAAACTTGATCGACAAGGTAGACTTACCGCGTGATTTCCTGAATCGTTATCCCTCTGAACTTTCGGGCGGTCAACAACAACGGATTGGCGTTATTCGGGCTTTAGCTGCTAATCAAGATATTATTCTGATGGACGAACCATTTGGCGCATTAGACCCTATTACACGTGATGCCTTACAAGAATTAGTCAAACATCTCCAACAAGAAATGGGTAAAACCGTTGTTTTCGTAACACACGACATGGATGAGGCATTGAAATTAGCCGATCGTATCGTTGTTATGCAAGATGGCAAGGTCGTTCAGTTTGATACGCCGGATAATATTTTGGCACATCCAGCAAATGAATTTGTCGAAGACTTCATTGGTGAAACACGACTCACACAAGCACAAACAAATTTACGTACGGTCGAACAAATTATGAACCCGCGTGTCATCACGATAACACCGGAAGAATCATTAGGACAGGCGATAAGAGTGATGCGGACAGCCCGCGTGGACACCCTATTCATCGTTGACGAAGATAATCGTCTCTTAGGTATGCTGACCGTTGAAAATATTGAAAGTAACCGTCGTCGTGATGTAACAATTGGTGAGGTTATGGAAGAAGTCATGTTCGTGCGCGCGGGTACGCTCGTACGTGATGCCTTGCAAAGAATTTTGATTCTTGGTTACAAAAACATTCCCGTTGTGGATGAAGACGATCATCTACTTGGTTTAATTACCCGGGCATCAACTGTAGATATGGTTTACGATTCCATTTGGCGTGATGCCAATCTCGAAGAAATCGAAGAAGTAATGGAAACAACTTCTATCAGCGCTACTACAGAAACTGATACGAAGGAGTTGAACAGGTAATGGCATTTTTACAAAGTAATGGCTCTGAACTACTTTTTAAAATTGGCGAACATTTTCTCATTTCGTTTGTTGCTTTGATTTTAGGGACTATCGTAGCAGTTCCTTTAGGAATTTTGCTGACACGGTTTGAGAAAGCCTCGCGTTATGTCATAGGTTTTGTATCAATTCTTCAAACGGTTCCTTCTCTAGCACTACTTGCGCTAATGATTCCAATTTTTGGCGTTGGGAAGTTACCGGCTATCGTGGCTTTATTTATTTATTCTCTGCTTCCGATTTTACGTAATACCTTTATTGGTATAAACAATGTCAATGCGAATATTGTGGATGCCGCAAAAGGTATGGGGATGACACAAAGACAGCAAACTTTCAATGTGAAGTTACCTCTCTCGGCTCCAGTTATTATGTCCGGTATTCGTTTGTCGGGTGTGTATGTTGTAGCATGGGCTACACTTGCTTCATATATTGGTGCGGGAGGACTGGGAGATTTTATTTTTAACGGACTTAATGTATATGATCAAGAAATGATTATTTGGGGAACGATTCCCGTTACTCTTCTTGCTCTTCTTACTGATTTTATTCTTGGAAAACTTGAAACAGTCGTCTCTCCTAAGACAACATCAACGAAAGGAGCGGCAGCATGAATAAAATAAAAAAATATTTTTTAGTGCCTTTGTTGGTCCTTTTTCTATCGGCATGTACTTTGCCCGGTCTTGGTGCAACCTACTCCGATGAAGGAATTATCATAACAGGTGGGTCCACGACAGAAATGCAACTATTGGCTTATTTAGTTGAAGGAATGGTCACACATTATATCCCTGATGCCTCCATTGGCCTTGTTAACAATCTAGGTTCATCAACCCTGAATCATCAAGCTCTCATGGGCGGTGATGCTAATGTTTCGGCTGTAAGATACACGGGCACGTCTTTAACTGGCGAACTTGGAATGGACCCCATTACAGACCCTGACCTTGCTTTCGAAACAGTTGTAAAAGGCTTTGATGAAAAATTTAATCAAGTATGGTTCCCAAGTTTTGGCTTTGCGAATACTTACGCATTTTTGGTAACAAAGGATTTTTCAAAAGAATATAACGTAACGAAAGTAAGTGATTTAGCACAACATGCAGAAAGTTTAACCGCTGGAGTTGATAACTCATGGATGGAACGTGAAGGCGACGGGTACGATGCCTTCCGGGATTTGTACGGTTTCGATTTCGGTACGGTTTACCCCATGCAAATTGGGTTGGTGTACGACGCATTAGAGGCAGGCTCGATGGATGTGGTTCTTGGTTACTCCACTGACGGCCGGATTGCGAGTTATGACCTCGTTGTACTGGAGGACGACTTGCATTTGTTTCCACCATACGACGCCAGCCCCGTTGCATCCCAAGATATTCTGGAGCAGTATCCAGAACTTGAAACTGTTCTATTACGCATGCAAGATATCCTGACGGACGAAACAATGCAACAACTGAATTACGAAGTGGATAATAACTTAATCGAGCCCCAAAGAGCGGCCTATCAATTCTTGGAAGAAAATAATTACTTCGAAGAAAAAGACATCACACCCCTGAAGGAGCGAGAATTATGGCAATGAATGAAATGAATACTTTAGAGCAACTCATTTTTTATTTTTCCGAAAATGGGATGTATGTGCTTAGTCAATTTTGGCGCCACTTCTTAATCTCCATTTATGGGGTACTTTTTGCTGCGTTGATCGGTATCCCGCTTGGATTTGTTATATCGAAGCGAGGTAAGCTGGCTGAATGGGTTGTTGGAATTGCCAATGTTATCCAAACGATTCCATCTTTGGCTTTACTCTCAATTTTAATGTTGGGTTTGGGTTTAGGTGCCGATACAGTCATAGCCACGGTATTTTTATATTCTCTTTTACCTATCATCAAAAACACATATACCGGGGTTCGTAGTGTGGATGCATCCTTACTTGATACAGGTAAAGGGATGGGCATGACACGTATGCAACTGACCACGATGGTTGAATTACCACTTTCTCTTTCAGTCATCATGGCTGGCATTCGGAATGCCCTGGTCGTTGGTATCGGAGTCACCTCAATCGGAACTTTTATCGGTGCCGGTGGACTTGGTGACATCATTACGCGTGGTGTCAATGCAACTGATGGTGGTGCGATTATATTAGCCGGCGCCATTCCAACAGCTTTAATGGCAATTATTACGGACTTGGTTTTAGAATATTTAGAAAAACGTTTAGATCCTTCCAGACGTCTATCGAATAGATAAAAAAATCCATTACGACCTCAATCGGCCGTAATGGATTTTTCTTTTTTATACTTGTGTAAGTTCCTTAATCGTTGCTTCGAATTGACCTACCTTCGTGTCAACCGCTCCTTGGTCCGTTGCCTTCGCTCCGATGTAGAACTTGATTTTCGGTTCTGTTCCACTTGGACGTATTGCTATCCAACTGCCGTCCTCCAAGGTATATTTCAATACGTTTGAACTTGGCATCTCAATTGCTTCAGTAGAGCCATCCTGGAATGTTGTTGTACGCATTTGGAAGTCTTCTGTTTGCGTCACGTGGAAACCAGCGAATTCCGTTGGTGGATTTTCGCGGAATTTTGCCATCAATGCTTTAATTTTTTCAGCACCTGTTATACCACTCATTGTGACAGAAATAGTATTTTCTTTGTAGAAACCATGCTGTTCAAATAATTCCACAAGGCCATCATAAAGTGTTTGGCCTTTTTTCTTATAATAGGCTGCTACTTCAGCCAACAGTACCAATGCTTGAATCGCGTCTTTATCACGTACAAATGGTTTTACCAAATAGCCATAGCTTTCTTCAAAACCAAATTGGAAGGTTTGGCTTCCATCTTCTTCATACTGTTTAATCTTCTCAGCAATAAATTTGAATCCAGTCAGGACATCAATCATCTTTACGCCATATGATTCAGCAATAACCGTTGGGAATTCACTGGATACGATGGATTTCAACACAACTGAATTTTCCGGTAATTGGTTTGCTTCTTTTTTAGCCAATAATAGGTAGTTGACCATTAAGGAAGCGATTTGATTTCCTGTAAGCACTTCATACGTTCCATCGCTCTTGCGGACAGCTGCTCCTAGACGGTCTGCATCCGGATCCGTCGCTACCAAAATATCAGCACCGATTTCTTTTCCTAATTTTTCTGCATATTCAAACGCTCCCGCATCTTCAGGGTTAGGTGATTTTACAGTTGGGAAATCTGAATCTGGATCCGCTTGTTCAGGGACTAAAGTAAAGTTTTCAAAACCAGCGTTTTTCAAGGCACGTTCGCCCAACATTTTTCCTGTACCATGTAGAGGTGTAAACACCAATGACATCTCTTTACTCATCTCAGCGATAAGTTCAGGGTTCACCGTAACAGCTTTAACTTCTTCCAAATAAACGTGATCGACTTCTTCGCCAATCATATGCAATAAACCAGACGCTTCTAATTCTTCATCACTCATAACCGCAACATCCAATGGTGATTCAATAGCGCGGATGTAGTCTGTCAATGCTGCTGCATCATCCGGTGGCATTTGCCCACCGTCTTCACCGTAAACTTTATAACCATTATATTCCGCTGGGTTGTGACTAGCAGTAATCATAATTCCTGTTAAGGTGTTAAGATGACGTACTGCGAAAGATAATTCAGGAGTGGGACGTAATGATTCGAAAACATAAGCTGGAATACCATGGGCTGCCAATGTTTTTGCAGATTCCATAGCGAACTCAGGGGACATCCGTCTTGAATCATAGGCAATTGCTACCCCACGTTTTTTTTCTTCTTCACCCTTTGATTCCATCAAGCGTGCTAACCCTTCAGTTGCTTGGCGCACTGTGTAAATATTCATGCGATTGATTCCAGCACCGAGAACGCCACGCATCCCTGCTGTGCCAAATTCCAGCGGCGAATAAAAAGCATCCTTTATTTCGTCATCATTGCCATCAAGTCGGGTTAAGTCTATTCGTAATTGTGAATCCAAATCTTTATGTGATTTCCATACTTCATAAGTTTGCATGTAACTCATTTCAATACCCCCATCAATTCACTTTTCTTATATTATATCATTCTTTTTATATTCTTCGATAGGCAGTTCCAAAATCGCATATGTTACATTTTGTTACATTGTATGTTAGAATTACATTAAAATAATTTTCGTTCCAGCCTCTCATTACATTGACACGGTGAAAATGCGGTGGTATTCTTTAGAAACAAGAAAACACCTATTTCGAGCGTCTTGAACGTGTAACAATAGGTGACACACCTTACCTTCAGGAGGGATTTTATGAAACATAAAAAAATATTTGGACTTGCTGCCTTTGCACTAACAACTTCGTTTTTAGTCGCATGTGGTTCTGACGATACTGCCACTGATGAATCTGGATCGAATGCTGATTCCCAAACATACGTTATTGGAACAGACACAACTTTTGCGCCATTTGAGTTTGAGGACGACAATGGTGATTTCGTAGGGATCGATATCGATCTTTTGGCAGCTATTGCTGAAGATCAAGGTTTTGATTACGAATTACGGACACTAGGCTTTAACGCTTCTGTGACTGCTTTGGAAGCTGGCCAAGTGGATGGCGTTATCGCAGGTATGTCGATTACCGATGAGCGCGAATTGAAGTATGACTTCTCAGATGCTTATTATCAATCTGCAACAGGGGTAGGAGTGGATCCTACTAAAGGATACACAGAATTAGCTGACTTGGAAGGCCAACAAGTTGTTGCCAAAACAGGTACAGAAGGTGCAGCCTATGCCGAAAGCATCAAGGACGAATATGGTTTCACTGTAAAATACGTTGAAGATTCTGCTACAATGTACCAAGACGTATTAACCGGTAACTCTGCTGCCGCTTTTGAAGATTACGCTGTAATCCAATATGAAATCACACGTGGTATGGGACTGGAAGTTATCCACGAGTCTGAAGGTTCTTCAGAATACGGCTTTGCTACATTGAAAGACAAACAACCCGAATTAGTGGAAATGTTTAATGCTGGTTTGAAAAACTTAAGAGACAGCGGTAAGTACGATGAAATTCTTGCTAAATATCTTGGCGAAGAATAAAAATTAACCCCTCATCAAGATAGACGAATCACGCGTCTATCTTGATGAGGGGTTTTTTAGTTATTGTCCATTTCCATAATGTTACTGAAATTCGCAATGGCCTTGCGTGAGAGCTCTAGATATTCGATATTATCCTCATATTTTTTGGTCATGAAATGGTAAAATAAAATATCTATGGCATACATTTGCGTCAGTAAAGAAATCGTTGCACCACTGCGAAGCGGTGCTTCGTTCGTGTCTGCCATTTTTAGAGCGATGTCGGCTAAGCGACTAAGTGAATTATCAGAATCCTTCGTCAAAGAGATGGTATAGGCACCAGTTTTTTTTGCAATTTCCATCAATACCTGCCCTTCTCTCTTTTCACCACTATTCGAAATCCCAAAATAAACTGCATCTTTAGGGGCGATAGCTAACGCGGCAACCAATTCGTGTTGGTCTTGGGTACAAATAACTTGTTTACCAATACGAGTCAGTTTTTGCTTCAAGTCCATCGCTACCAGAAACGAAGCTCCGAGACCATACGCATAGATCACTGGACTTTTAACCATCAATAAGACCGCTTGTTCCAATGCGTCATTTACCAAGGTATTGTTCGTTCTTTCCAACATATAATTTGTATTCCAAAGCATTTTCTTCTTAATCTCATCAAGGTTTTCATCTGGAGAAATATCTGTATAGCTTGCTGCTTCTATCTCATTGGAGACAGCCGATAACTGAAGTTTCAATTCAGTGTATCCCTTGACCCCAATGGAGCGACAAAAACGGATGACAGCAGCAGGGCTGGATTCCGCCATTTTAGCCAAATCAGCGGCACTCATTTGAATGATATCGAGCGGGTGCGCTAAAATAATCTTAGCAATTTTCCGCTCCGATTTCGGTAGCTTCGGTAACTTTTCTTTGACGGTAAGCAATATATTTTGCATGGTCGTCACCCTCCTTTTCATTTAAAAAAGCGGTGAATCAATAAAATCTTGATTCTACCGCTTTAATCATTTTACCCGTTTATTTAAATTCTGCCAATGGGTCTACTGGCTGTGATGCATTTCCGTTAATCTCAGTCGGTTCCATTGCTTCTTTAGGGATACCAAAGAAGTAAGTAGCAAGGAAGCCACCTAGATAGGCTGCAAGCAAACCTAATACATAGCCCCACCACATACCATCAGGAATTAAGGGAATCAACGCAACACCACTTGGCCCGATTGCAGTAGCACCAATATTTCCGATACCACCAATAACAGCACCACCTATCCCGCCACCAATACAGGCAGTGATAAAGGGACGACCAAGTGGTAATGTGACAGCATAGATTAACGGTTCACCAATTCCTAAAATACCTACTGGCAGTGACCCTTTAATAATATTCGTTAATTGTTTGTTACGACGACACTTCACCCAAAGAGCAATCGCTGCACCAACTTGTCCGGCACCTGCCATGGCTAAAATCGGCAATAACAATGTTTTTCCGGCTGAAGCAATCATCTCAATATGTACAGGTGTCAGCACTTGATGCAAACCAAACATAACGAGCGGCAAGAATGTTGCACCCAGAATAAATCCAGCAACTGCTCCACCCACTTCCAATACCCAACTAATTGTTCCAACTAGACTTGTTGAAATAAAGCCAGCCACTGGCATAATCAAGAATATAGTTACCAAGCCCACTACAAGCAAGGATACGGTTGGCGTTACAATAATATCAATTTCATTTGGCACGACTTTACGTAAGTTCTTTTCAATAATGGATAGTAAATAAACTGCAATAATAACACCGATAACGCCACCTTGCCCTGCTGAAAGAGGGTCTCCCGTAAGGATATTCGGGATTGGCGTTTCCACATTCATTCCATTAAGATAGATAACACCGGCAATAACCCCACCCAGACCTTCAGTTGCACCAAAAACACGTGCTGCATTAATACCGATATAAATATTAAGGTAAGCAAAAAGACCATTTTGTAAGATTTTCAGAACTTGGAAAATATTTGTCCAGATTTCCGGGTCAATTGAACCCGCCGTCATCAAGTTCTGGATAATCGAGGCAATCCCACCAATGATACCTGCTCCAACAAAGGCTGGAATTAAAGGTACAAAAATACTCGCAATTACTTTCAGAGCGCGTTTAAATGGGGTATCATTGCGCTTTTTCTGCTCGCTTTTGGTTTGTGATGCAATTTTTTCAGCTTCGCTTCGACCACTTGTCAATTCCTGATCTAAATTTTCGTTTAAGCTAGCTCCTCTTTCAACACCGGCAGTTTCCGACATTGCTGCTGCTACTTTTGCTGCCGTTCCCGGTCCCACCACGACTTGTAGCGTATCACCGTCTTCGACAACACCCATTACACCATCAACTTTTTTCAAGGCATCCATATCGACTTGTGTATCATCACGTAAATCAATCCGCACACGTGTCATACAGTTATATACTTTTTCAGCATTATTGGGGCCGCCAATATTGCTATAAATATCTCTTGCTAAGCGTTGTTCTTTTGATTCAGCCATTTGTATTTTCCTCCTGTATATTTTATTTTTTTATTGCGTCGTGAATAAATCCCTGCGACTTGCTAAGCTTTAATTCCGCCTCCTCTCGCTTACTGTCCGTCAACAGCATCACAATTGCCAACTTGACCTGATTACCGGAAGCTTCAAATGCCTTGGCTGCATCTTCATAACTGCATTCGGTCGCTTCCATAATAATCCGTTTGGAACGCTCTTCCAGTTTCTCGTTGGTTGGTTGAACGTCCACCATCAGATTCTGGTAAACTTTCCCGATACCTACCATAGAACACGTTGACAACATATTTAATATTAGCTTTTGAGCCGTACCTGCTTTTAGTCGGGTCGAGCCAGTCAAAATTTCTGGACCTGCATCCACTTCAATGGGAATTTGGCTAAATTTACTGATTTCTGCATCCCTGTTACAGGCAATCGTCACAGTATGAGCTTCAATTGTCTTAGCATATTGCAAGCCACCGATGACATAAGGTGTACGCCCGCTAGCGGCTATACCAACTACAACATCATTTTTTGTGAGTTTCAAGTTCTCCAAATCTTTTTGACCTAACTCCTTGGAGTCCTCTGCTCCTTCAACCGCTTTGGTCATTGCGCGTTCACCACCAGCAATGAGTCCTACTACTACATCGGAGGATACACCAAATGTAGGCACACACTCAGCGGCATCCAGTACACCTAAACGCCCACTCGTCCCTGCTCCCATATAAATCAAGCGACCACCCGATTTAAGCGATGCCACTATGACTTCAACAGCTTTCCCAATCTCAGGCAGAGCTATTTTTATGGCATCTGCAACCTTTGCATCTTCTTGATTCATAAGCTCCAGCATTTCCGGGATGGTCATTTTATCAAGGTTCATCGTTTGAGGATTTCGTCTTTCTGTTGTTAGTTTTCCTAAATCCATCTATTATTCCTCCCATATTATTTTGAATTTTTGGCCTGCTTTACAGTATTTAATTAAGTTTTGATCACGTTCTATTATTCGTCCCATGACATTGACACGATCATCTCGGGCTAAGTTTCTTTTTGTAATTTGCATTTCTCCCGCATAACGACCGTATTGCTCGTTATCAAGGGTGATAGTTCCAATCGGGCGTCTTTCAGTATACCTTGGTTCAATTGGGGCTTCCTTCAACAATCGCGCTTCTTGGCTGCGAATAGCATCTCGGGCAGCATCCATCCGATTAGTATGGACACCTTGCATATAGCTTGGTATCGCTTCCGCGCTTTGTCCAATTAACGAGGCATGAAACAAAATGATTGCTTCTGTCACATAATAGCCAAATTGCTCTTTAGTGCGTTTTTCAATACCGGGATCACCAATATAAACTTTGTCGACATGACAATCATTCAACAGCTCCAATGCGCCACTAAAAGGTGCTCCACCTCTATGTTTTTCTAATGTGGGTAATCCTTGTTGGAGCGGCCCGCGTTTCTTGCCATCACCCGGAACAAATGCCATCACTTTAAAACCAACCTCTTTTAACCACTCATTTTGTTTTTGAAACGCCTTTTTACCAAGTCCCGTTTCCGGACGAGGATAGTAGTTATGCCAAGCTTCCATATTCTCAAAATTGGCACTATGTTTGCGTAAAATAGTTAAATCATCCTCGGAAATGGTACTGGCATTAAGTGCAATACCCATCACTTGGCTAGCCTTCGCCACAATTTCCATTGATATACCGTAATCAATACGAATTCCGGTAAGACCCATTTTTTTGAGCGGAGATAAGTCGTTAAATGAAACTCCCAGTTTATCAAGAGCTGCTCCGGAAATGTCGACCACAAGTTCTAGGTTATTCTTCCTGGAGAATGTTCCCAGTTTTTGTAATCCATCTAGATATTTGTTATTATCTTCTTCAGGAATATGAATCGAAGTAAAAATACCTTTGAAGCCGTGCTCAACCATTTCAGTCATGTAGTTGTATGTTTCTTGAGTGAAGTCCTCGTTTAAGAAAATTGAGAATCCAAACATAGTACGCCCCTTTCTGGAAACGTTTTTTTATGCCTTCATTATAACAAAATGAAATTTTATTTCAACATAAAACATCTTAATAGCTTTAAATTAATTTATGTTAAAATAATATTTCAAAGGAGATGGTTTTTTTGCAACAACTCTATTTTGTGCGACATGGTCAAACAAAGCTCAATGCCGCCAATCACGTACAAGGAGGAGCTATTGATTCTCCGTTATTAGAAAAAAGTATCGAAGATGCGAGGAAAACCGGTAAATTTTTATGCCAAACAAGCATTTCTCGAGCCATAAGCAGTCCACAAATCCGGGCATGGGATACCGCTAAATATATCTTGGATGAATTTAAATCGGATATTCCTTTAGAAAAAGATGATTTATTAAAGGAGTTTGGCTATGGAAAATGGGAAGGATTATACATTCCCTCGATAGCGGAAAAACATCCTGAAATATTTTATCACTTGCGTCATGAGCCGCACCTGTATAACCCTTCTTTGTTTGGAGGTGAAACGTACCAAGATCTCATAGCCCGTGGGACAAAATCTATTCTTTTCCATGCGGAAAAACAGCCACAATCAGATCTTTTATTTGTTGGACACAGTATTCTTTGGACAGCCACTCTGCTTTCGTTGGTAGGCTTCGAGTTAAAAGATATACGCTCTCAGTCCCCCTTAGCAAACACAAGCATCACCCGCTTAATTAAGGACAATGAAGGATTTCATCTTGATATGTGGAACTTTACAGATCATTTAGTATGAACAAAAAGGGTTCTTGGTTATCTGGCGTTGGTGAAGGAAATGCCCTTCGGCGTGTTTGCTTGTGTACTGCCGTAGGACCGCCCTGAGCCTGTAGTCTCCGGGCTTGCGGGCCTCAAAGGGGAGGGTGAGACTTTTGTCTCACCCTCTTTCCTGTATACGAATATCTGTATTCTAAACGTGCGACAAAAGGCAGCCCCGACGTCCACTTCACGAATAATGCTCAGATGGCCTGCGACCATCTTGCGCTTATTCGCTCCAGTGGTTCGGG
Organism: Jeotgalibaca sp. A127; assembly: GCF_052266745.1. Taxonomy (NCBI): domain Bacteria; kingdom Bacillati; phylum Bacillota; class Bacilli; order Lactobacillales; family Carnobacteriaceae; genus Jeotgalibaca; species Jeotgalibaca sp. A127. The sequence goes on along the minus strand of NZ_JBQPRC010000011.1, from coordinate 987 downwards.
GCTAACCGCCTTTTGTCCCACTTCCCCCTACTTTCGCATTGCATCCTTGACACGGCCACAAGCAACCCCACCGTCCTTCGGGATTTCCAAGAAGAATACCTACCAACACCATAAATAATAGAACCACAAAAAGAAGCGGGAGCCCTGAATAATCAGGGCTCCCGCTTCTTTTTTATTTACCTACTGCTTTTTGAAACTCTCAATTCAACTTTATTAGCGATGATGGTCAAAATAGAAATAACCACTAAATAATACAAAGCAACAATCGACCACATACGGATGGTTTCCATGTTGTTCGCTGTGATGATTTTACCATTCATTGTTAATTCACGAACCCCGATAATGGATAGTAAAGAGGTATCCTTCAAGGTAATAATAAACTGATTAATCATAGAAGGGAGCATTATGCGCAACGCTTGCGGTAATACAACCTTACTCATTGATTTATTATAAGGAAGACCTAAACTACGAGCTGCTTCCATTTGTCCCTTATCGATGGATTCAATCCCACCCCGTACAATTTCTGCTATATAGGCTCCCGCATTCAAGCTCATTGTGATAACCCCGGCTTGCCATTCAGTCAGTTTCAGACCGGTCGCCATCGGAATACCAAAATAGACAAAGTAAATTTGAACCAGCAAAGGCGTTCCACGAATAAGCCAAATATAAACATTTGATAGTGATTGTAGCACCTTGTTGTTAGATACTTTCATAAGCCCGAAGACAACCCCGAGAATCAGTCCGAAAAGTAAAGAAAACAGCGTAATTTGAACGGTTTGCCACATGGCATCCATAAAGGAAGGAAAATGTTCCACCAACAATTCAAAAAATAACATTTTTCATCATCCTATCTTTTAATATGCGTCGATTGTAAAATTAAGCTAGACAAATAAAAAAGCCATTCGTGGTACACTCAAATTGTAATTCCGACCAAAGAATACATAGGAGTGATCACGAATGACCTACACCCATCTTACCACGGATGAA
>NZ_JBQPRC010000010.1:0-73400 GCF_052266745.1 Jeotgalibaca sp. A127 | reverse complement strand
GCGTGTCAAGGTCGCCCGGATCCATGAACGAATCAGTCATGCCAGAGCCGATTACCTGCAAAAGATTTCGACCGAAATCGTCAAAAACCACGACGTCATCGGGATCGAAGACCTGCAGGTGTCCGGCATGCTGAAGAATAAAAGGCTTTCCAAAGGAATAGCAGAAGCATCCTGGGCGCAGTTCCGGACGATGCTGGAATACAAAGCGAAATGGTACGGCAAGCAAGTCGTCGCCGTCGCCCGGAACTTCCCTTCCAGCCAGCTCTGTTCGTGCTGCGGCTACCAAAACAAAGACGTGAAGAATCTCCGGGTACGCGAGTGGGATTGTCCGCAATGCGATACCCACCATGATCGGGATCTGAACGCAAGCATCAATCTCAAAAACGAAGCCATGAGGCTTCTAACCGCAGGAAGCTGCGGGGATAGCCTATTAAGATAACCGGGGGATACCCCGGTGTTCGTAGGAATCCCCCACCTCTAAGCGATAGCGTAGGTGGGGGTAGTTCAAGAGAGTGTGGGCTGGACGGGTTATACCGATTACCCGGAAATCATGAAAAAATTACTTTCCGGTGCCCTCACCCATATGAGTGCTTGGGACGGGGATGAATTAGTAGGTTTAGTCCGGGCGGTAGGGGATGGTTGCTACATTCTCTATATCCAGGATATTTTGGTTCACCCCGATTATCAACGACAAGGGATTGGCCAAATCTTGGTGAAGCGTGTGCTGGAAACGGCGAAAGACATGCGCCAAATCATCCTGACAACTGATAACACCGAAAAAACGACGCTGTTTTATCGTTCCGTGGGTTTCGTTCCCATGGAAGAGACAGAGGCAGTGACATTTATCTTTAGAGGAGACATAAAATGAGAGCAGAAGCGCTTTGGCAACAATTTATAACGGAAAAACCCGAATATAAGGACGCACATTATGAAGCTTGGAGTTATGGGGTCGTACCCGATAAGTTGGCGCAACTAACTTTGGATGGTGTGAAAAAAGCGACCGCATCAGGGTATGATTTGTATGCAGTGGATAATGACCCTTTTCCCAAAGAAGGGGATTTCAGTATCATCCTGAATGGAAGGGATGAAGCGGTTTGTGTCATTCAAACGACTAAGGTAGAAGTAGTGCCATTTAACGAGGTTACCGCGGAATTTGCTTACCGGGAAGGTGAAGGAGACCGTTCGCTGGCGTATTGGCGCGCAGTTCATGAGGAATTCTTTTTACAGGAATTCGCGAAGGCCGGATTGACTTTCACGGAAGAATCATTGGTGTTATGCGAAGATTTTGAGGTTGTTTATAAGGCTGGTATTGATTTGTGTTTGATACATGTGTTTGTTGAGAAAAAATTGGGCGATGACACGACTGGGCATGATCTGAACCACATTAAACGCGTCGAGAAGTTGGCGGTGACAATTGCGGAAGAGGAACAAATGTCGGAAGCAGAAATCACTGTAATCCGTGCCGCCGTTTTATTGCACGATGTCATCGACGAAAAGTTGACTGATGATGTAGCGGTTGCGAAGCAAGAAGTGTTGGAAGTGCTCCAACAAAGTGGTGCAACCGAAGAAGAGATTGCGATTATTCGGGATACGATTGAGAATATGTCTTATTCGAAGAACTTAAAAGAAAAATACGCATTGACAAAAGTTGGTAAAATCGTGCAGGATGCGGATCGTTTGGATGCGATTGGAGCGATTGGAATTGCACGGACCTTTTACTATGGCGGTTCAAAAGGACACGCCATGTATGATGACTCCCAACCATTTGATCCCGAAAAGATGGACGAAACAGCTTACCGAACATCAACGAATGTAGTCAATCATTTCTACGAAAAATTATTGCGCTTGGAAAGCTTGATGAATACCGAAGCGGGAAAAAAACTGGCGAGAAAGAGAACGCTGTTCATGGAGGCATTTCTGAAACAACTGGAACTGGAAATCAAAGGTGAGAAATGAGTAAAGAAAAATTTTGGGTAATAGCAATTAGTTACACAATAATAGTTTTTATTTTAAATAATGTGTTGGAGACCCGTTTGGGAGCAATCCTCATGCAAGTAAGCTATTATGCTTTGATTTTCCTGGTGCTTGGCATCTTGCTTAATTATTTCCGCACATACATGAGACAAATCAAGTTTAATCACAAACATAAGTTGAAGTAGTAATCCAACGACAGAAATTTTAGTTTAGTCTATATAAATATCAATGCTTTCCAAAGGAATAGCAGAAGCATCCTGGGCGCAGTTCCGGACGATGCTGGAATACAAAGCGAAATGGTACGGCAAGCAAGTCGTCGCCGTCGCCCGGAACTTCCCTTCCAGCCAACTCTGTTCGTGCTGCGGCTACCAAAACAAAGACGTGAAGAATCTCCGGGTGCGCGAGTGGGATTGTCCGCAATGCGATGCCCACCATGATCGGGATCTGAACGCAAGCATCAATCTCAAAAACGAAGCCATGAGGCTTCTAACCGCAGGAAGCTGCGGGGATAGCCTATTAAGATAACCGGGGGATACCCCGGTGTTCGTAGGAATCCCCCACCTCTAAGCGATAGCATAGGTGGGGGTAGTTCAATTAACTTTATCAGACTTGCTGAGGGAATGGCCTTACATTTAGGAAAAATTAATTAATAAATAAAAAAGCATCGCCTTTACCAAATCAGTGGTAAAGGCGATGCTTCTCTATCCTAGAGGGTTTGTCAGGTAATTTCGATATCAAAATCATCATATGTTTCTTCAGGAACCGCATGGACATCGACCGGTTTTTTCAACAGTATTTGTAAAGTGACAGAGATGGTTACGCCGACTAGAATGGCTAGAAGAAAGACAGGGATATTGGTCGCCATCGGAATTCCGAAGATGCCGGAAACGCCAGAAGTGGAAACACCGAAGCCCATCATGATTGCTCCCCCGATAGCCGCTCCGATCATATTTGCTGGAATGATGCGGAAAGGATCCTGGATGGCGTAGGGAATAGTCGTTTCCGTAATACCGACAATGCCTGAAAGAATGGAGGCCGGCGCCATTTTTTGTTCAGCCAACGTGTATTTCGAGCGGGCAATGAGGGCGGCAATCCCCACCGATAGAGCGGGTACCATGATACCAGGAAAAACTGCCGCGTTCACGATAAAGCCGATTCCGCTTGGTTCATTCCATACCGCAAAAACAAAGGTGATGGCAATCTTGCCAATAGGTCCGCCCATGTCAAAGGCACACATGGCACTGAGAATCGCACCTAAAAGAAAGGCGTACTCGGGTTGTTGTGAAAGTCGAATGAGTCCATCAATGATCCATTCGTTCAAGACCCCCACACTTAAAGCGACAGGATAAGCCATCAAGAAATAAAGGGCCAAGCCTGCAATAACGGGAATGAATAAGGTCTTCTTAATTGGTTCGATAAAATCGGGCAGCTTGACCTTCTTGATGGAAAGAACGAGGTAGCCTGCCACCAAACCGGCAATCATACCACCCAGAAAACCACTGCTGGCAGTGCCTTCGACTGGAGGCATGGAGGCGATATAACCACCTATGAACCCAGGCGCAATTCCGGGTTTATCAGCAATGGCATATGCGACATAGGCAGAAAAGATAGCTGGAACGAGATTCATTAAGGTCCAAGCGAATCCATTTAGAGCGAGAATAGTTGGGTTATCAGCTTGAATATATTGCGAATACATACCAGTCAGGGCAATCGTCATCCCCGAAACAACGATGAAGGGGAGCATATAGGAAACACCAGTCATTAAAGCACGTCTGATTTTCATAATGGATCACTTCCTTTATTAGTTTACTGCATAAGCTTGAGTTCGATTTTTTTCAATAAGGCCTCCGGGCTTTTGATGACAGTCGTAATGGGAACTTCAACTTTCTTCACATCCTTGAAACGGTCGCGTTTGGAAATCTCAACATCAATGGCAAGAATCAAGATGTCGGCACTAGCGATGTCTGTAGCAGTCAGTTCATCTTCAATGCCACCTGCTCCTTGGGTTTCGATTTTGATTTCATGACCCAACTTCTTAGCCGCATCTTCTAACTTTTTTTTGGCCATAAACGTATGGGCTACTCCAGCTGCACAGGCTGTTACAGCAATGATTTTCATAGAAATATCCTCCTTATAATCAATGAATGGACCGTTGCATCATTTCTTCAATCAATTGTTTCATCTCTTCGGCATCATCCGTTTCATGTATTTTCTTTTGGTACTCTTCGTCGGCCAAATGATAGGCCAGTTTAGAAAGAAGCTTGAGATGGACATTGGTGGTATCGGAAGCGGGAATCATGAGAAAAAAACACTCGGTGACAGGATTATCATCCAAAGCTTCCCATTCCACCGGTTGTTCCAAACGCATAAAAATGACAGCGGGCATATCCAGACCCGCAACTTTTCCGTGGGGAATTGCCAACCCATCACCAAATCCAGTCGTACTCAAGCGCTCGCGTTCCTCAAGGGCCAATACAATGGTTGGGGCAGGAATATGCAGTAAGTCAGCCAATACGGCGGCCGCTTCTTGAAAAAATGCAGATTTAATGGTGGATTGATTCTCATAGCTGAGGATAACATCACTCTTTACCGGTATAAATTCTATTTCATTCGACATGACAAACCTCCTTTGGATTTATATGTTCTCATCATACTAAATATAAACCGCTTTCACAAATAGGAACTTTGTGAATAAAGGTAAGAATAAAAGTCGGAAGAAGGAAACGAAAACTGACTTCTTACTTCCGACTTTTCTATAAAGTCGGAAGTAGAATTTCAAATTGATACTTATACTTCCGATTTTTTAGAAAACTCGGAATTAAAAATGAAAAAAGCAGTTTTTATTTCCGACCAACCTAAAAAAAGCCCTGCTTTCACCTAAGGAAATAGGGAGAAGCAAGGCTCATATGACTATTATTTTTGATAATCAAAATCTGGAATTGCCGTCCAGCGTTTTCTTAGTTCATGGGCAATCATTTTTGGTTGACGTGAACGGGTGAAGATCCCTTTTTTATTTCCTTGAACACGCGCCGTTCCAACTTTCGTTTCAAAATCGGCAAAGTTCCAGACTTGCTCACCGGTTACTTCCTTAAACTCATCGAAGACGCGGTGGTACATTTCATAATAACGCACCTGGTATTCTTCCGTGAACGGAATATCGTCAATCGCGTGGAAACCAGCGACGGTATCAGCACCGTACTCGGTAAATAGAATCGGCTTGCCCGGATATTTTTCAATCCAACCCTTAATTTCAGCGCGTAAACTTGCCTCGGCTACTTTCAAGTCACCGGTGTTTATATACCAACCGTAATAACGATTCAAAGAAATTACGTCAACCAGTCCCATTGCTTTTTCAACATCCGGTAAAGCGAACATGATATTCACGAGTGTGGTTGGGCGTTTTTGCGGATCCAAGTCCTTGGCTAACTTAACAAGTGGTTCGAAGTATTCGTAAGCGCCATCTTGGTGCGAAGCAGGCTCATTGGCAATGACCCACATCACAACCGCGGCATGATTCTTATCCCGTTCAATCAGTTCGCGAATCGCTTGTTCATGCGCTTCGTGCGTCTGCATTTCTTCCCAGGTATTTTTTTCTTTTCCGCCTAGTGCCAAAAGAGCTGAGAATCCTGAGAAAAGTCCCACTGCCGCCACTTCGTCGATGACAACAACACCCATGCGGTCTGCCAAGCGCATCATTTCTTCGGAATAAGGGTAGTGGGAAGTACGGAACGAGTTCGCACCAATCCACTTGAATAAGTTCAAATCCATTACATTCGCTGTTTCATTCAAACCGCGGCCGTTATAGAAAGTGTCTTCGTGTTTTCCAAATCCTTTGAAATAAAACGGTTTGTTGTTAATGAAGAACTGGCTATCTTTTACTTCGACTGTCCGCACGCCAAATGGTTCACGGTATTCGTCGATAACTTCACCGTTCTGCATAATTTCCACATGGGCTGTGTAAAGATATGCAGCCATCGGTTCCCACAGATTGACATTTTCGATGCTGATATCGGCATGCGCACCTGTAGCACTTGCGACTTTTTGACCATCCTCATCAAGAAGGGAAATAGAAATGGTATCATAGTCACCTTCGACAGAAACGGAAGTAGCAACACGGGCATTTTTTCCATTAACGCTTGGATTTAAAACGATATCCTGGATGTATGTTTTTGGTGTTGAGTAGATTTTCACGGGACGGTGCACGCCGGCATAGTTGAAGAAATCAAAATTCTCGTCTACGTGGTGAACAGGGTAGCCGTTTTCGTCGGTCGTTTGCGTATGGTTACCAACGGGCAGCGTCGTGTAGTCCAGTAGGTTGCTTACTTCCACCAAGACACGGTTGATTCCGGGTTTGATAGCGTTATTGATTTCTGCTTCGAATGGAGTGAAACCACCTTTGTGTTTCACGACTTCTTCTCCATTTACGTAGACCGTTGCCTGGTGGGTTGCGGAGCCAAAACGCAGGACTAAACGCTCATTCAGCAGTGTTCTAGGTATTGTAAATTCGCGTTCATACCAAATGGTGCCCGCGTGGTTACGCACTTTTGAAAGGACGCCTTGATCATTGAAAGAACCCGGAACCGCCATTAAGTCTTCAGTTTCCAATGGTTGACGAACATCTATTTTTTTCGAATAATCATCTAAATAAAATTTCCAAACGCCACCTAAGTCAATTAGGCTGCGTGTTTCAGTTAAAATGGGGTATAACATCTTGTGTCCTCCTAGAGTATTATTCCAATAGTTTACCTTGAAACGCAGTCAATGCCAAGCAAAGAACGGTCGCAGTTTCGCGACCGTCCTTTTGTATACTTATTCAGTTTCCAAAGTTCCGACGATTGGTAAATCTTCTAAAACATCTTTGCCATGAGGGGATTCCAGGATTTTATCGGAAAGTTCCTTCCCGGCAACGATCCCTTCTTGATGTTCACCATTGGCCCATGCTTCAACACCGGTCACATCGTAAACGACGCCATCCACCGCCACATAAGCGGGATTTCCGTCTTTTCCATCAAATTCACTTAGTTCATCCAATGTAAAAATGCGAGTGCCTTCTTCTACTGATGCGGAGCCCATTGTTTCACTTACTTCTGGTTCGGAGGTTTCAAGATCGGGATCAGTCGTAGTCGTTGTACCACAGGCTGCTAACACGAAGGTCATCATAGCCGCCAGTAACAAAACCTTGAATTCTTTCATGATTATCCCTCCTAATTATCTAAAGTGTAGAGGATACAGGAAACGAATACAAGAGATATGGATTAGTCACTTCTGAAGGGGTTCATCGCGTGCTACTTCCAATTGTAAATCACACTTTAATTTACCAACCACCCGCCATCAACTGGAACAATCGCTCCATGCATGAATGAGGCATCATCACTTGCCAAGAATACAGCGACGGTCGCTATTTCCTCAGGTTGTCCATATCTACCAGCGGGAACAGAATTGACACTATCCATTACAGCAGCAGATCCTTCTTCAAAGATTTGTTTGGTCATTCCCGATTCAACGGCGCCCGGTGCAATACAGTTCACTCGAATTCCTGCTTTGCCATAATCAAACGAAAGTTGTTTGGTATAGCCAACAATCCCGTGCTTTGCCGCAGTGTAGGCTGCACCACCACCACCTGCAACAAAAGCTGCAATTGACGCCACATTGATAACAACCCCACTACCTTTTTCAACCATTTGGGGCAGAACCGCGTTTGTCACACGATATGTTCCTTTTAAGTTCACATTCATTATTTTGTCCCAAAGTTCCTCTGAAGTATCTAATGACGGCGCATAGCCATCAAGAACACCTGCAGTATTACTCAAAACGTCTATTTGACCATACGCAGCGATGCCTTTTTGGACAGCTGTCTGGATACTTTCTTTGTTCGCCACATCAATTTCCACAGCAAGTCCTTCTCCGCCGGCAGCTCTTATTTTCTCAACCGTTTGTTGGACATTTTCAAACTGAATATCTCCTGCAATGACTTTAGCACCTTCTTTGGCGAAAAGAATTGCTTGTGCCTTACCCATTCCTGATCCTGCACCTGTAATAAATGCTACTTTACCATCTAATTTACCCATAAGACCACTCCTTTTTTTTGAATTCGCTTTCAATTGTAATTTTAACAGATTTTAAGGAAGTTTGAAATATAAATCACAATTGCAAGTAAAAGCTATCTAAGTAAAAATGCTATAATGGAAATGATAATAGCAAGTAAGGAGAATGGTCATGACAAAAATAGGCTTTCAGATTTCAAGCATTAAGAAATATCTTCAGACCCCGGAGGATGTCCTGACATCGTTCAAAAAAGTAAGCGCTATCGGATATAAGGTCATCCAGATTCAATGGATCAACCCAGAAATTTCCGTGGCGTTCATCCATGATGCCTTAAAAGAGACAGGGTTGAAATGCATTGGAACGCAGGACCACTACGATGTAGTAGTGGCACATCTGGATGAGGTTATAGCGATGAATGACCTGTGGGGAGGAACATACATAACCGTCAGCGGTATTCCCGAACGCTATCATTCCTATGAGGGGTGTCTGCAGTTTGCAGATGAGCTGGACAAACTTTCACAATACTTGGAAACAAAAGGTAAGATTTTAAATTTCCATCCACGACTTTCAGATATTTTTCACTATGAGAAGCAAAATTCTCTTGAAATTATCTTTGAAAATACAAGATATGAATGCCAGTTTCTACTAGACATCTATCAAATCATCCATGGGGGGTTAGATCCCGTCGAATGGATTCATAAAGTTGAGGGACGCAATGACTTGATCCACTTTAAGGATGGCATGGAGACGGAGGATGGCAAACAGGTGCTCATGCCAGTTGGCCATGGATCCATTTCCTGGGAAAAAATCCTCGATGCAACCATTGAGACAGGCGTAAAATATGCTTTCGCAGAACAGGAAACATTTGAGAAAGAGCCGTTCCAATGTCTACAAGAAAGCTATGACTATCTTGTAGCTCACAACATAAAATAAAAATATATAAAAAGCATCTGAAAAATTAATTTCAGATGCTTTTTATATATTTGATTTGTCAATTTAAGCTAGACAAAGTAGATTCATCTAGGTAACTCAAAAATACTTCCAGTGGCGTCTGGTATGCCAAGGATTTTCGTGGGATGTTATTTCGCTTGTTCGCAACCGATGAAATAAAGGCTTGATCCACTTGGTTGAAGTCCATTTCTTTTGGCAACCCATCTTTTCGCAGTAAACCGTTTGAATTTTCATTCAGGGCCCGCTGCGAAGGCGTTCCGGGATCAGCGAAATAAATAGCGATGTCATGTTGGTTGCTTAGGGTTTTCCAATTGGAAAATTCTTTCCCACAATCAAAGGTTATGGACTTAAATAAATGTCTGGGAATCGCTTCAAACCACTTGTTCATCGTATGCTCGATGTCACTTGCCTTCCGCCCATCGGGCTTCAAGGTGATAATGACTTTGGAGAGGCGTTCGACCAAGGTTATGACGGCACTTTTGTGATGAACACCGACAATGGTATCGCCTTCGACATGACCGAATTCTTCCTTGAATGCCGGGTAATCATTCTCCCTTTCAGCGATATTCCGCTTGAAGGCCTGTTTTCCCCGACGTTCCTGATGGCCGTTTGGTTTCCGTTTTCCCTTCATGGGTAAAGTTGTTTCATCGAATACCTTTTCCTTGAAGCGACGATAGAGGGTCCTCATGGAGCATCCGATTGACATCTCCTGGCGACCGATGATGACATCGGGCGTCCATCCCTGTGCGACTTTTTCAGTGATGTAGACCTGTTGTTCCGTTGGCAGGACAATCTTGCGTCTTCCGCAACGCTGCTTGTTTTTCTTGTATTGTCGGTAGTACTCCAGGGCCGTATGGCCTTCTTTCAAGAAATTGATGACATTGTAGACTGTCATTCTGGAACGTTTTAACCGGGCTGATATTGTCGTCACAGCGATGTTTTGATGGTAATAAGCCTCTATCATCACCAGTTCATCCGTGGTAAGATGGGTGTAGGTCATTCGTGATCACTCCTATGTATTCTTTGGTCGGAATTACAATTTGAGTGTACCACGAATGGCTTATTTATTTGTCTAGCTTAATTTTACAATCGGCGATATTTAAGAAAGGCTTATTCGACTCCAGGAGCACCCGCTTCGGTGTCCAAAACAAATTTGGCTACGACCGCTGCTAAACCGCCACCCGCAAGCGTTGCTAAAGTATACATCCATAGTTGTGATAGAGCAGCTCCACCCATGAAAACAGCAGGACCAAAACTACGAGCAGGATTCAAGGAAACGCCTGTCGTTGTTCCGCCCAGCAGAATAAGAGCAACTAATGTCAATCCTATTATAAGACCAGCAAAATGCGCATCGCCATTTTTCCCAGTGGCTGCAAGAATAACCATAACAAAAATAAACGTTAAAATGAGTTCGATCATGAACCCGCCAAAAAGGGTTACACCTTCAGCAAGGACGGTCGCTCCTAAATTGCTTGTGTCGCCACCAACTTGAGAAAGAATGAGACGAAGAACCCCTGATCCAGCGACTGCACCTACTAATTGTGCAACGACGTAAGCAGCAAATGTCTGTAAATTAATACGTTTATTGATAAACATCGCCAAGCTTACTGCCGGATTAAGGTGCGCACCAGATATCGTCCCAACGCTGTAGGCCATTGCTACGACTGCTAAGCCAAACGCGAATCCAATTCCTAATAATCCTGTTGTGCCGTCGCCTAGAACGACAGTACCCGTCCCAATTAGTACGAGTGCAAATGTACCAATCATTTCTGCTAATGCTTTTTTTATCATCGATATGCTCCTTTTATATTTAATTAATGTACGCTTAATTATAGCTTACTATTACTATATCAGTAATCTACTTTTACTTATAGATAGGAATTAATATTACTAATAGGAGTAAGATGTAACGGATGGATGGCTATCAAACCGTCACTGGCTAAACTTACTTTCTTTTTGATACTCTAAAATATCTCCAGGCTGGCAGTCTAGTGCTTCACAGATCGCCTCAAGAGTGGAGAAGCGGATAGCTTTTGCTTTTCCGTTCTTCAGTATGGAAATATTGGCCATGGTTATACCGACGCGATCGGTAAGTTCTGTAACACTCATTTTACGTTTTGCGAGCATGACATCTAAGTTTATGATAATTGGCATTTTCTCACCTCACACTGTTAGATCGATTTCGTTTTTCATGCGGATTGCTTCTTCAAGCAAGAGCTCCAACATGTTAGCGAAAACAGCTACGACCAAGGCCGACCCGACAAAAACAAGGCCGACCAAAATCACCCCCGGGGCGTCATCCCATTCTGCCAAAATGTAGAAAAAGGGCAGAGCGAGTGTATAGAGGCCGCAAATACTGAAGGCAAACCATTTAATTTTCCTAAGTGCTTGAACCGATAAGGTGGAGAAGGCTGTTTCACCATTGATATATTTTAAGAGCTTGTTAGCTTGGAAAAGGGCTCCAAAAAATGGTAGTGTTGAAAGGTAAACGAGGCCAGTAAGACCCAATACGGCCGAAGCAATAACAGGACCTTCCGACAGATGTTGGATAGCCTCACTAATAAATTGCGGTAAAACAAATACCATCACTGCCAGTACTGGAATCGTCAGGACCAAGAGCGCGATTTTAAGAAAGAGAGTTGCATATTTTTTCATATAAAGACACCTCACACTTTTTAGTTGTAAGTTCATTATAGGGTTTTGTTTATCGAAAAACAATAAATAATTATTGATAATTAATTAAAATAGAGTAAAGGAGGAGAGGGATGCTGTATAAAATGGTTTTCTTTCTGCTGGGATTGATAAGTCTGGCTGGATGCAGTGATGAGGGTTTTCGGACAATGGAAGCAGAAGATGAGGCATACTTATTTTTCAAAATTGAAGGTGAAAATGAAAACTTTCAAAATTATGGTTCATTATTTATAAAAAATGGTGACATGGCACCTACCGTTGTAGCCGAAAATGTGTTGGAATCAAGCTTTGAATATTTTGAAGAAACTGAGCAAATATTGTTCATTGATTCTGATTTTGATTTATACGCGTATGATGAAGAACAAGGGATTACCATGATTGCTTCCAATGTCCAGCGTTTCGACGGAGCGAATTTGGATGAAGAAAAGATTTTTTATACGGATTTGGATAATGCTGTCCATCTTTACGAGGATGGTTCTAACCGAGCATTGCCCGTTGATACCTGGTGGTATGAGTCGGCAGGGAATGAACTTTATGTGGTCGACAGAACGGGGGTTTTCAGCGTGTATGATTTAGATAGTGGTACATTAAATCCCATGGATGAAGATGTTTACACTTTTAAATTATTAACCGAGGAACATAAAGCCTTGATCACCAATCTAGACAATCAATTGTTTTATTATGACATTCAAACGAAAGAACGCGTGTTGATTGAAGAGGGAAGGGTACTTTTGTCAGATAATGTGACGGTTATAGAGGATACCCTCTATTATCTCCAGAGCGATGATCCCTTTCAAAAGATCTTAAAAAGGTACACTTTGAATGGGTTGACGGAAAGTGAACGCGTGGCAGAGACGAACGTTTATCAGGTGGTAAATGGGATGATTTATTTCCAAAATCAGGACGGAACGGTATTTAAATGGAATCCAGAAACGAAAAATAAAGAAGAAATGATTCAGGAGACCTCCTTGCTCTGGGAGGTTACGCCCCAAGGCAACCTTGTTTCGATGTCTTTGACTGACGATTTACTTTGGAATGAACAATTAATCGCTGAAGATTTGGAGGCTTTTTATAGTCATTCGAATGGCGTGGTTGTATATTCAATTTTTGATACCTTATATCGATTGGATGAAACCGGAAAAAGCCAAGTGGTGATGGAAGATATGTCGGATTACACAAGCGCTCATTATAATGGTTCATCTGTCTATTACAATACCGTGCAACTCGCAGATGTCATTGGGGTTTGGTATTTTGAAGGTGAAGGTCAAACGGGATATCTGGAAATCACCGATTCATCGGTCAAAAATTTTCCAGAAGGTGTCGAGAAAGAAGTAAGCATTATGCATGACCGTAGTCATAAACGACTTGACCTTCTGGTGGATGGCCAATCTTGGTGGCTGACGTTGGTTGGAGAGGGACTGGAACTTGATGCGGAAGGCGAGCGTTATGTCCTGACCCGTGCAACGAAAGAAGAAACGGAAAAATTTTATGAAGAATTATAAATAAAGAGACATGCGTGTCCCAATTTGGGTACGCGCATGTCTCTTTATTTATTTTTAGCGACTGGAAAATACTTTGAAAAATCAGAACGGATCCGCTAAGTAATCCAATGCATAAGTCACATGCAATTCGGCTGCAATCAACAAACCTTTTTCATCAATATCGAATTGTTCATGATGGTGATTGAAAGCTGTCTTCTCGTCGCTTTGGGTACCAACAAAGCAGTAAATACCGGGGGCAACTGCCAAGAAATCAGCAAAGTCATCTGCACCCATGCTCTTCGGGGCATCGGTGATGATGTTTTCTGCGCCGACAATTTTTGCTGCGGCCTGGAAAGCATGCTCTGCTGCCCGTGCGTCGTTTATTAACGGCGCAGCTGCATCATAGTTTGAAAATTCGATTGAAGTGCGATGGGCTTCGGCCGTCAACCGGGCAATGCGCTCGACCGCTTCCAATACTTGTTCCCGTACGATTGGATCAAAGGTGCGGACTGTTCCTTCAATGATTGCTTCATTGGCAATGATGTTATAGTTTGTACCAGCACGCAAGACGCCAATACCCACAACGACTTCATCGCTTGGTTTTGTTTCCCGCGCTACGATGGTCTGGAGTTCGGTAACAATGGCTGCCGCACTCACCAAAGCATCACGTCCTTGATCAGGGTTGGAAACATGGCCACTTACTCCATGCACCTTGATTTTGAAAATATCACACGAAGCGTTATTGGGACCCGGAGTTGCGATGATTTGACCGAGTGCATTACGGGAACTCAAGTGAATACCGAATGCATGGTCGACATCATCCACAAAACCACCCCGAACGAACTGGCGCGCCCCTGCGCCGATTTCTTCAGCAGGTTGGAAAGCAATGACAATCGTACCGGCAATTTCATCTTGGTGTGCTTTTAAAACACGAACGGCTCCAAGTAGGGCAGATGCGTGACCATCATGACCGCAAGCGTGGTTAGCACCCGGGTTTAGGGAAGCATATTCAGCGCCAGTGCGGTCTTCCATAGGTAGGGCATCAATATCGGCACGCAATAATAGTTTCTTGCCGGGTCCTTTGCCACCTTGTAATGTTGCCAAGACGCCAGTTTCGCCAACATTTACATATGGTAGACCGATTTCTTCCAGTTCCTCGCGAATCCGTTGGATGGTTTGGAATTCTTTCAGGCTGACTTCAGGATGTTTATGAAAATGACGCCGTAGCGCCACGATGTAATCTTCGATTTCTAGAACTTCTTGACGGATGGTTGCTTGATTTACCATAATTTGCCTCCTTAGATATAGAAAAAGGGCAAAGTCACCTTTGCCCTCATATTTTTAATTATTTTACTTCGTCCCAAACTGGGAAGTTGGATCCTTTTGAAGATTCTGCAATAACTTCAGCTGTTCCTTCAGATTGGTAGT
Source organism: Jeotgalibaca sp. A127 (assembly GCF_052266745.1). Classification (NCBI taxonomy): domain Bacteria; kingdom Bacillati; phylum Bacillota; class Bacilli; order Lactobacillales; family Carnobacteriaceae; genus Jeotgalibaca; species Jeotgalibaca sp. A127. Next base: position 58,830 of record NZ_JBQPRC010000010.1, on the reverse strand, counting down.
ATTCAACGATTGTTTTGTAAACTTCGTTGTCCACATCTTCAGTACGAGCCGCTATGACGTTGTAGTAAGGTTTTGAATCCTCTGTCACAGGTTCCAGGAAGATGGCATCTTCTGACGGAATGAAGCCAGCATCAACGGCCATGCCACTATTGATGACAGAAGCAGCTACATCATCCAAAGCACGTGCAGTTTGGGAAGAATCCAATTCCGTGATGACAAAGTTTTTAGGGTTTTCCGTGATGTCATCCACAGATGGGACCAAACCAGCTTCAGGGTCCACCGTAATCAAGCCGGCTGTCTGCAATAAGCGAAGGGCACGGCCACCGTTTGATGGGTCATTCGGGATCGCGATTTCTGCGCCGTCTTCCAACTCACTGACGTCACTGATTTTGTTTGAGTAGATTCCCAAAGGTGCCATCACCGTATAACCGATAACCGTCAAATCTTCACCGGAGCTTTCCAGGTAGTTATCCAAAAAGATTTCAGTTTGGAATGAGTTCAAGTCGATTGAACCGTCAGCCAAAGCTGCGTTTGGTGTTGTATAATCCGTAAACTTTTGTAAAGTGACTTCAATATTTTCTTTTTCTTTCAATTCTTCAATTACGTACTCCCAAGGTTCGTTGACTTCACCAACAACCCCAACCGTAACTTTTGTTGCTTCATCGCTGGCGCCACCGCAAGCTGCCAAGAAAAGGGCACTCGCTGCTACCAAACCACCAAAAAATTTCTTTTTATTCATGATTAAATTCCCCCAATTAGTTAAAGTTTAGTCCCAAGCTGGAACGTCGTTGCCTTGTGTTACTTCTTCAAGTTTTGCAGCTGTTTCTTCTGATTGGTATTCTGCAACAACTTTCAAGTAAGCTTCGTTGTCAGCATCTTCTTCACGTGTTGCAATGACGTTTTTGTAGATTTCATTTACTTCAGCAATGTTATCAGTATCCAAGAACAAAGCATCTTCACTTGGAACTAAACCAGAGTCAGTCGCGAAGTTTGTATTGATAACTGCTGCATCCACGTCTGGAAGAGAACGAGCTGTTTGGCTAGCATCCAATTCTGTAATAACCAAGTTCTTTGGATTTTCAGTAATATCATCAACGGTTGGTTCTGTGCCGGCTGCTTCATCCAATTTGATCAAATCGATTGCTTGCAATAATAGAAGAGCACGACCACCGTTGGTAACATCGTTTGGAATCGCAATCTCAGCGCCATCTGCTAAATCAGCGTAGTCCTCAACTTTATCGGAGTACAAGCCAAGTGGTGAAATATAAGTGTAACCAATTTGTACCAGGTTACCGTCATTGTCAGCGTTGAATGATTCCAGGAAAGCCACGTGTTGGAACGCATTGATGTCAACGTCGCCAGATTGTGCTGCCAAGTTAGGTTGTACATAGTCACCGAACTGTTCAATTGTTAATTCAATTCCTTGATCCACCAAACGCTCTTTAACATCTTCCCAAACCTCAACTTCAACTTCACTTACAACCCCGACTGATACTTCAACGGGTTCTTCAGTTGTGCCTGCTGTTGATTCCTGTGTTGCGTCTTCAGAACCACATGCTGCCAAGAACAATGCCAAACTTGCTGTCAAACCTAAGAATTTTTTATTCATGATTATTTCCTCTTTTCTTTTTTTATATTAGTGACTTACTTTTTTAACTAAATAATTACCAATTGCTTGGCTGATGAAAACGATGATTAGAATCAAACCGGTTGCGACCAAGATAACATCATTCTGGAATCGGTTATAACCACGTGAGATAGCCAGGTTACCCAAGCCACCGCCACCGACAGCTCCAGCCATCGCTGTTAAACCAATCAAGTTAATGATAGTTACGGATGACACACGGATGATGGATGCCAAACCTTCTTTCAAATAAACGCGGAAGATGATATCCAAGTTACTTGTTCCCATTGCTTGAGCCGCTTCGACTACTCCAGGATCGACTTCCAGTAAAGCATTTTGGATTTGACGGGCAAAGAATGGAACAGTTGAAACAACCAAAGGAACGATAGAAGCTGTTGTTCCGATTGCAGTTCCGACAATCATGCGTGTGAATGGATAAATCAAAGCAATCAAGATGATGAATGGCAAGGAACGGAACACGTTCACGAGCTTGTCCAACACATTGTACAAGGCTGGGCGGGGGGTCAGGCCATTTTCATCGGTAATAAGTAAGATGACTCCCAGGATAATTCCCAATACACCAGCAATGGCGCCCGAGATGAGTGTCATATACAAGGTCTCCCATAAGCTTTGCCAAACAACGTCCCAGATCGGGGTAACATTCGGTAATAAATTATTGATGAATTCCATTATTGTTCCTCTCCTTCCAGAGTTCTTCTGGCTTCGACTTCTTCAGCGTCGATAATTTCAACGGCTACGCCACTGTCTTGCAGGAAGCGAACCGCTTCAGCAATTTTATGTGGTGCTCCGGATAGAACCAGCAAGAGGGTACCAACAGGTGTTTCCTGAAGAATTTCGACATTACCAAACAGGATATTTCCGGCAACTTGGTAATCATTGCTCAATTTGGAAATAAGTGGTTCGCCAGTCGAACCGCCGACGAAGGAAAGTTTTACCAGCACATCGTCTTCTTCCAGATTCAGAAGGGTTGGATGCAACAATACAGTTTCGATTCCTTGATCAACGTGTGTTGCGGTATTGATGAAGTCTTTCGTCAATTGGTTGTGTGGTTTCGTGAAGATATCCAGCAATGAGCCACGTTCAATGACGTTCCCATCTTCCATCACGGCAACCTTGTTACAAATTTCCTTCACTACTTGCATTTCGTGTGTGATGATAACGATGGTAAGGTTTAATTCTTTGTTCAATTTCTTCAATAGTTCTAAAATAGAAGACGTTGTTTTTGGGTCCAGAGCACTCGTTGCTTCATCACAAAGCAGGATTTCTGGATCGTTTGCCAAGGCCCGTGCGATGGCAACCCGTTGTTTTTGACCACCGGATAATTGCGAAGGGTAAGCACTGGCTTTATCTGCCAAGCCCACCAGTTCCAATAACCCAGTAACTTTATCGGCAATCTCTTGCTTCGTTAAGTCTGAGCGTTTCAATGGGAAAGCAACATTATCGAAAATGGTCCGTGAACCCATCAAGTTAAAGTGTTGGAAAATCATACCGATTTTCTTGCGGGCTTCCCGCAGTTGTTCTTTATTAAGAGCCGTTATTTCTTTATCGTTTACAAAAACTTTTCCATCAGTAGGGCGTTGCAATAAGTTGATTGTCCGGACCAAGGTACTTTTACCTGCACCACTGTATCCGACAATGCCATAGACATCTCCGCGCTCAACTTCAAGAGAGACGTTGCGTACCGCATTAATTTCGCGTTTTTGATCGTCAACAAATGTAACCGAGACATTTTGTAAGTCAATCATTATTAATTCCTCATTTCTTTTGAATATAAAAACACACTCGTCCCGAATCATCTCCAATGAGAGGATTCAAAGGACGAGTGCACAAGCATTCGTGTTACCACCTTAGTTCGAACTGCCCTTACAGACAATCCCTCTGGAAGTGAATCTATCACTTCTACGCTGTAATGGGCGTACCCAGCAAAGACTTACGTTGCCGTTCATCCTCACCGCTCCAAGGCCATTTTCCAGTCGTTCGGTTTGCTTGTTCTCACCATTCCAAGCTCTCTTTGAAACTTCCCGCACTGTACTTTCCTTTTCATCGCGTTTTTTGAAAATAAAAAAATCTCGTCCTCTCCCCACACTTACGTACGGGAAAGGACGAGAATCAAGTTCGATTTCGTGTTACCACCTTTGTTCGTCAAAGCATCACTGCTCTAACCTTAACCAGTGCCTCCGCCCAATGCAACGGATGATACTGAGACACTATAACGGGCGTTCCCGTCTCAACCTAAAGCTCACGCATTCGGCCAAGCCACTCAGAGACCATCTTCCTGCATTCGTTCCTTGCTTGCTTTCACCTAACCAAGCTCTCTCTAAAAGGACATCCTGAAGTACTCTTCTCTTCACTGTGTTTTTCGATGTGCTTAATATAACCAATTTCTAATCTAATGTCAACCGAATATCTGAAAAAATTTTAAAATGACGCCAACGCGCTTACTCTATTTCAAAAGATAAAAAACATTGCTACAATGAGAACACGATAAAAATGAGGATTTTTTAATAAAGGATGTATAGGGGGAAAAGAAATGGCTTTAACAACAAATCGCCAATTAGAAAAAATCGTGCCATCCAAAATTCGGGAATTGGATGAAATTTTCCGTTCCGTTGATGGCTGTATCATGATGACGATGGGAGAGCCGGATTTTGGTATGCCGGAAAACGTGAAGGAAGCTGCTATCACGGCTATTAAAAATGACGTTTCTCATTATTCCCATTCCATGGGAACTTTGGACGCGCGCCAAGCGGTTGCGGAATTCCTGAAAAAACGCCACAATTTGGATTTTGATCCGGCCAGTGAAATCATTTTGACGATCGGCGCGACCGAAGCGATCTATTCGGCTTTGTTTGGCGTATTGAACCCGGGTGAAAAGGTAATTGTTCCAAGTCCTTATTTCCCGCTCTATAAACAAGCAACAACAACGGCTTATGGCGAAACGATTGAAGTCGATACTTCCCAAACGGGTTTCTTGATGACGCCACAATTGCTGCACCAGACGATGGCGGAAAATGAGAATGTTAAAGCGATTGTCCTGAACTTTCCGAGTAACCCAACCGGTGTTACTTATATGAAGGAAGAACTTGTGGCTTTAGCTGAAGCCATCAAGCAGTACGATATTTTCGTCATCAGTGATGAAATTTATAGCGAGTTGACTTACGGTGTTGACCACCTTTCAATGGCAAGTTTATTGCCAGATCAAACCATCTTGATTAATGGGGCGTCCAAATCATTCGCAATGACTGGTTGGCGTGTTGGATTTATTGCAGCTAAAAAGCAATGGATCCCACCTATCTTTAAAGTTCACCAAACGGTAGTGACGACCGGTGTTTCGGTTTCCTATGCAGCTGCGGCGGAAGCTTTCCGTAACGGCGAAGCGGCTATCGAACGTATGCGTATGGCTTATGAAACGCGTCGAAATATCTGTCTGGACGCTTTAACGAAAGCAGGTTTTACAGTTCCCGAGCCAAAAGGGGCTTTCTATGTATTTGCGCGTATTCCCGAAAAATTTGGCAACGACGATATGGCGTTTTGCCAAACCTTGGCTAAAGAAGCACGCGTGGGGATGATTCCCGGCAGTATTTTCGGACCGGGTGGAGAAGGGTATGTGCGTATGAGTTTTGCTTTGGCGACCGACTTAGTCGAAGAAGCCATGCAACGTGTCAATGCGTTTGTCGGGTAAATATTAAGTTTTGCCACACCAATGATTTTTTATTGACTGTGAACGGCAATTGCAGTAATATTTTTGAAGGGCACCCCATAAAGAGGTGCGCATAAATTGAAATTTCTCCCTGTTCCGATTACGGAACGGGGATTTTTTGATTTTATGGTTCCTACCGAAAAATTAGGAGGCATAATGATGACAAAGTATATTTTTGTAACAGGCGGAGTGGTTTCATCCATTGGCAAAGGAATTATCGCAGCCTCTCTCGGACTGTTGTTGAAAGAACGTGGGTTGACGGTCACCATCCAAAAGTTTGACCCCTATCTAAATGTCGATCCCGGCACGATGAGTCCCTATCAACACGGTGAAGTTTTCGTAACCGACGATGGGACGGAAACGGACCTGGACCTAGGACACTACGAGCGCTTTACTGACATTCGTCTGAACAAATTTTCAAACGTCACAACCGGAAAAGTCTATTCAGAAGTTATAAAAAAAGAGCGTCGTGGCGACTATTTAGGCGGAACTGTCCAGGTCATCCCGCATATTACCGACGAAATAAAAGACAAAATCCAACGGGCAGGTGAATCGACCGATTCCGATATTGTCATTACCGAAGTCGGGGGGACGGTTGGGGATATCGAATCCCTGCCATTTCTTGAAGCTTTGCGTCAAATGCGGAAAGACGTTGGCAACGAGAACGTGCTCTATATCCATGTCACTCTCATTCCCTATTTGAAAATGTCTGGAGAATTGAAAACCAAGCCCACCCAACATAGTGTGAAGGAACTGCGAAGTTTGGGAATCCAGCCGAACGTTTTGGTGGTGCGGACGGAACAACCGTTACCACGGGGAATCAAGGAAAAACTGGCTCTTTTTTGCGATGTGGATGAAGAAGCCGTTTTTGAATCGCGTGACGTATCTTCTATTTATCAAATTCCTTTGATGTTGAAAGAACAAAAAATGGATGACATTGTTCTCAAACAGCTGCGTCTGGAGGCGCCCGAAGCAGCATTGAAAGAGTGGTCAGAGCTTGTCGACACGGTGGAACATTTGGAAAGAAAAGTACGCATTGCTTTGGTTGGGAAGTATGTCTCTTTACAGGATGCCTATTTATCGGTGGCAGAGGCTTTGAGGCACGCGGGGTACGCCGAAAATACGGAGGTCCAGATCGACTGGATTCCAGCGGAGGAACTGACTGTCGAGAATGTGGCAGAACGTTTAGGAGCCGCGGCCGGTATACTGGTACCCGGTGGTTTTGGAAGTCGGGGACTGGAAGGTAAAATTCTGGCGATCCAATACGCACGGGAAAACAAGATTCCGTTTCTGGGAATTTGTTTGGGCATGCAGTTGGCAACCATTGAGTTTGCCCGACATGTGGTAGGGTTGACGGAAGCTGATTCAACCGAAACGACGCTTGACACGCCCCAACCGATTATCAGCCTGTTGCCTGACCAGGAAGCTGGGATGGATATGGGTGGTACCTTGCGACTAGGATTATATCCGTGTGATTTGAAAGAAAATTCATTGGCCCGGAAACTGTACCAAGCCGCTACCATTTCGGAACGCCATAGACATCGCTATGAATTTAACAACAGCTACCGCAAGACGTTGGAAGAAAAGGGCATGATTTTTTCAGGCGTATCGCCTGACGGCAGGCTGGTTGAAATAATAGAATTAAAAGAGCAGCCATTCTTTATTGCATGTCAGTTTCATCCGGAATTTTTATCGCGGCCAATGCACGCGCATCCGCTTTTCCATGGTTTTATAAAGGAAGCATTAACTAATAAACAGTAAATGATGTTGTGTTTTTTAATAAACCGTCGTAAAATAAACCAATCCCGTAAGGGAAATAAAAACCAGAGTAGAAAACAAAGCGTTAAGTGTCGGGTGGATGGGATGTTGCCCCCGAACGAAAAGCAGGAGCTAAAAATCTCTGCTTGCGGTTTTGTTCTCGCATTCGCTGCATAATTTGTAGCGACTCTAAGAAGGAGTTGCTGTCGATGACTAAGAATTCGTCACGTCAATTTTCAGCCAAGGACATTGCTGTCATTGGTCTGATGATTGCTATTAAAGTTGTATTAACACGCTTTTTAGCAATCGAAACACAATTTATCCGGGTTAGCTTTACGTTCATTCCAACGGTATTGCTGGCCATCATGTACGGTCCCTGGGTCAGTGCATTTTCAGGAGCAGGTGCCGATTTACTCGGATTCTTCCTGTTTCCAAAGGGTTTCCCATTTTCACCGGGATTCACTCTTTCTGCTGCAATCGGTCCGATGATTTATGCGTTGATTTTATACAAAAAACGTCTGACACTAGGACGTCTGGTTTGGGCAAATTTTGCGGTAACAGCGCTGGTTAATGTTGGATTGAACTCGCTTTGGTTGTATATCCTGTACGATCAAGCTTTTTGGGGCATGCTACCCATTCGTTTGTTTGAAAACATTTTGACCTTGCCAATTGAAGTGGCGATCATTTACTGGATCACGGGAAATCCATCCATTCAGCGTATGCTAGCTGAATATCCTATTAAGTGGCGAAATAAATAACAAAAAACAGCGTGAGCCGTAATGGTCTCACGCTGTTTTTGTGTGGTGCGGCGATTAGCTCTTCTGAAAGGTGCTTAACGCCGCATTTCGGGTGAAAGTGCGGCGTTAAGTTGCGGTTAGCATTCCTAAAAGCCGCACTTTTGCGAAAAAAGCGGCGTTCGCCGAAAAAGTTTTTTCTTAACGCCACATCCGAGTCTTATTTAGTAATAATTTCATCATTTTCAATATAGCTGCGGAATTCATCCGCCAAATTATCAAACAAATTAATGCCTTCTTGGGAGAATCCATGTGTGATTTCACGCGGGAAATACAAACGCTCATCGCCACGAAACTTTCCGGTCAACGATGATACAATGGCACTCACTTCCGATAGCTCAATAATTTCACCATTCTTTTGCATGAATTCAATTTGCGTTTTGCTACTGACTTGTCCGGGACGATACAAATCATACGGCAAATCGAAGCTGTTGTTGGAAGAAGTATAGTAGTCTGGATTATAACCCATATCCCTGATGAGAGATTGCAATTTTTCTACCGTTCCCAAATCGCGCTTCCGGTCGAAGCGCACCGATTTGAACGGCTTCCGGTTCAGGAAACGATCTGCCAAATCACTTAAGGTTGGATCATTTTCATCCATCCAGTGATTGAAGTAGGTGGTCAATACACCATCATCCAACCGTAAATAATCTTCGAGCGTCCAATCCTGGCGGAAAAATGGTTCCAGGAAGCTGGCAGAATATACCAACTCTTGTGTCTCGTCCATATATATATCTTTTGCCCGTTTCATTAAATGATACAAGATAACTTCCATCCCGCGTGAAACAGGGTGGAAATAAACTTGCATGTACATTTGATAGCGACTAACCACGTAATCTTCAACTGCATGCATCCCGGAGATATCAAACACAATCCCATTCAAACTTGGTCGAATAACCCGTAGTATCCGTGTTAAATCAAACGTTCCATAAGTAACGCCCGAGTAATAAGCGTCACGCAATAAATAATCCATGCGGTCCGCATCAATTTGGCTGGAAATCATTTGCACCACTTGTGGGTTTGGATATTCCTTGGCAATGACCGAAGCAACCTGATTGGGGAAATCATGCCCTACCTCACGTAAAACAGCATTGATTTCAGTGTTAGGTGAAAGAATAATCGCAATGGTTACTGCTTCATGATCGGTATCGAAAATCTTTTCAAACGTATGGGAAAAGGGACCGTGTCCCAAGTCATGCAATAAAGCGGCACACAAAGTAACCAAACGCTCTCTGTCATCCCAAAGGCCGTCGCCTTTTTCCATGGAAGGGTAGTTTCGGATGAACTTATCGCAAATACGCCGCGCTATTTCATAAACCCCTAACGAGTGATTGAAACGCGAGTGTTCAGCACCATGAAACGTTAAAGAGGAAGTCCCAAGCTGCTTGATACGACGCAGACGCTGGAATTCCTTCGTATTGATTAAATCCAGAATGACACGGTGTTGGATATGGATGTAGCCATGAACCGGATCCCGGAACACTTTTTCTTTTGGAAGCATGGTAGTGGTATAGAAGTTTTGCATGCCGTTCACCCCTTGTTGAAAATTTGGTCATTCCTTTTTTGCATTTTTTCATAGCCAACGTGATAATCTGCCAACAATTCCGCGTTAAAATATCCGGGGAGTACATCCTGTTCTTTTTTCACCGTTTCAAGAATCATTTCCTTGACCGTGTCTACCGTCAAATCAACACCCAGTAAATCACTTAAATTAGCCATGCAATCAGGGTCTACATCAGGGTAAGACCAACGCGTTTCTTCATCCTTTAACCCAGTTTGATAAAATTCCCGAATCGTCTGGCCACGCTTTGCTTGATCGCCTGTCACGCTTAAATAAATCATGACTCCGATACCATTCTTAAACCGGCGTTGGGCAATTCCTGCAAATTTTTTACCGTCGATGCTGAGATCGAATTTGCCGGGGCAGTATGAATCGCTTATTTCATAAGCTTCAATATTTTTACCAAAAGAAGCAAAAGTACGTTGAATCACTTTAACCATGATTTCGTAGCCTTCATCAATCGAAATTTTTGTGTCGGCGGGTTCTGCCAAAATAATTGAAAAGTTCAATATTCCTGGATCAGAAACAACAGCCAAGCCTCCTGCAGGGCGAACGACAACGGTGTAGCCAGCTTCCTGTAGCGTGGCAATGGCATCTGATAAATAGGGTAGCTTCGTATCAACCATCCCTAAAATAATCATATTGTCGATGGGCCAAAAATGCAGCATTGTCTGTTGGGGCTTTCTATTCACCTCGCGAATTAATGCATCCCCCATTGCAAAATGAAAAAGAGAGTCGCCTTGTAATTCACTTGGCACATGATCATATATGAAAGAGTTTGTCATAATTCCATTCCTGTCTAAAAAAGATATTTTCTTCATTATAGCAAACTTCTTCTTTTGTTGACCGCGTTCAACTTAAAAAGTTATACTAGGGAGGTAAAGTGTAAGTAAAGGAAGTGTCTGATTTGCCGGTACAAAAAGGAACGATAATGGAATATCGCTTGGAGACAAAGATTGTACAAGATGGTCAACAAGAAGTTTTCGTTTATGAAGGACAGGGACAAATTGTCCAAATGGGCGAATGGTTATATTTGCGCTATGAAGAATCAGGAACCCAAAGTAAAGTGACGATCAAATTATCCCGGGTAGGAAAGATGACAGTTATTCGCCGACAAGGAGAGGAATTGCTATCCCGCCTCGCTTTTGATTCTGAAGGCAGGGGCTCAGCGCAAATTCCCACCCAAGCAGGACTAGTGGAAATCGAAACCGAAACGAAGCAAATGCTGCAGAATTACAAAGAACACCCTTTTTCTGGATATGTACAAGTGATGTATACCATCGGAACTGGTGAACAATCACTTGGGAATTACGAAATGTCGTTGCAATTTACTACCTAATTATTGTATGATTAGGAGTACAGTTTTTGAAAGGACGTGGCACCGTGAAGCTAACCGATTTAGATGGTACAAACAAAAACGAATTATCAATGATTGAAGTGGCGCATGAGATTTTGGAGACAACTGGAGAAGTCTTGGATTTCAACGATTTATTAGGTCGAGTTCAAGAATATTTAGGTTTGTCTGAAGCAGAACTAGATAGCAAAATGACACGTTTCTATACAAACTTGAATGTTGACGGTAGTTTCATCTCCTTGGGAGATAACCGTTGGGGTTTACGTTCATGGTATCCAATCGACTCAATTGATGAAGAGATTTTGTCTACAATTGATGAAGAAGAAGTTCAAGTTCGTCGTAAGAAACGCAAGAAACTTAATGCTTTTGCGACATCTGAAGATGACGATGTAATCGACTATAACGACGATGATCCAGAAGATACATTTGTAGCTGACGAAGATGACGAAGAAATTGAAGCAGATGAAGAAGAAGTCGAAGTAGAAGACGATGATTTAGATGGCGAACTGGACGAAGATTTAGATGACGTTCCAGAAAGCATTGAAGAAGATTTAACTCTAATCGATGACGATTTCGAAGAAGAAGAGGAAGAAGAGGAAGTATAGTCTTTTTCCGTAAAAGAACTCAAAATCACTTACAGTGGTTTTGAGTTTCTTTTTTTATTTTAATGAAAAGGTTTACATTATTAGGCGATTATCATTATCGAGTCCTGCAATTTTTTTATGCTAAACAATTCGAAAAAAGGCTGTCTGAAGCCATTTTCAACAGATATACAAGGTCAATACGAGAGGCTAAACTTTTTATGCATAACCAAGAAAAAAATTCGCTTAGAAAACCCTATCATTTATTTTAAGCAAGTATAAAACGTAGCGAGCTGCTGTTTACTCACTGTTAATGGCTTATAAAAGAATGAGGATATAATATTATTGTAATTACCCTATTAACGTAAGTTTAGAACACTGTGTTTAAAATAGCGAACTTTGCTTTTATTAAAAGCTCTTTATTACATGAGTTATATAAAAAACCGAACTACTACTACAGGAATATTGACCTAAGTTCGCCCTATTGTGTTATTTTGTATGTTGATTACCAAGAAATTGAATGATTTTAATTTATGAAAATAAAATTTTTTTGGTGCACAAATATTACACTACAATAAATAGTTAGCGATTTCGGTGGTCATAAACACAAATGTTTGGTAGAATTATTATGTTAGTAAGTCCAAACACCACAGATTTTTTAGGAATACCAAGGAGGCAGAAACATGAGTCGTTTAGTAAGTATGACAGAGATGTTAAACAAAGCTTTAGAAGGTAAGTACGCAGTGGGGCAATTCAATATTAACAACCTAGAATGGACACAAGCTGTTCTTGAAGCTGCTCAAGCAGAAAATTCACCTGTTATTTTGGGAGTTTCTGAAGGCGCTGCAAAATATATGGGTGGACATTTAGTCGTAGCATCTATGGTTAGTGCATTATTGGAAACAATGGATATTACAGTGCCAGTTGCACTACATTTAGACCATGGTACAAGTTATGACAGCTGTAAATCAGCAATCGATGCAGGCTATTCATCTGTAATGATTGATATGTCTCATCATCCAATCGATGAAAACATTGAAAATACTAAAAAAGTTGTAGAATACGCACATTCCAAAGGAGCTTCTGTAGAAGCTGAAGTTGGAACGGTTGGCGGTACTGAAGATGGTATCACAGGCGGAATCCAATATGCAGATCCACAAGAATGCTTGCGCATGGTTAAAGAAGGCAATGTCGATGCTTTGGCAGCTGCTTTAGGATCCGTTCATGGACCTTATTCTGGCGAACCTAAACTAGGATTCGACGAAATGAAAGAAATTTCTGAATTGACAGGTGCACCACTTGTATTGCATGGTGGTTCAGGAATTCCTCAACACCAAATTGCAAAAGCAATCGAATATGGTCATACAAAAATTAACGTGAATACTGAATGCCAACAAGTATGGACTGAAGCAGTTCGTGACAAATTGGCAACAGATTCTAAAGTTTATGACCCACGTAAAGTTATTGGACCTGGTAAAGAAGCAATCGTTAAACTTGTTCGCGAACGCATGAACGTATTCGGTTCAAGCAACAAAGCTTAATTAATGAAATAATATCAGAATGGCCGGGGCTCCTGCTCCGGCTTTTCGTTTATGTAAAGAGGGATAATGATGTATACGCAAACCGATCTTCTGAACCAGCTAGACCAATTGGGATTGGATAAAGAAGGAACGTTATTGGTTCATTCATCTTTTAAGAGTATAGGACAAATTGCCGGCGGGCCCGATGCAGTCTTAAATAGTTTAACCGCATACATGAAAGATGGCTTGTTAGTTTTACCGACCCATACTTGGGAATATATTAACGCCGAAAACCCAGATTTTCATGTAGTAGATTCACCTTCAAACGTAGGAGTCTTGACTGAATTATTTCGTAAACGTGAAAATGTCGTACGTTCCCTTCACCCGACGCATTCTGTGGCTGCCTTGGGAAGCGAAGCGATTTCTTTTGTCAGCGGAGATGAAAAGTTTGATACGCCCTGTGCACGTGGCTCCGTGTGGGGAAAATTATTGGATCGTAAAGCGAAAATTATGTTGCTTGGGGTAGATTTAACCAGAAATACATTTATTCATGGTATTGAAGAGTGGTTGGATATTCCAGGGCGGATGACCGATACGCATGAAGAGTTGTACACCGTTTTGGCGGATGGAACAAAAATATCCGTGCCATCGCGTCGTCATTGTGGCTTATCGTGGTCAGAGCATTTTTGGAAAGTCGATGGCGTATTACAAAAATCGGGTGCCATGTGGCTGGGTAAATTAGGGGATGCCGAGGTACGTATTTGTAATACAGTAAAATTGACCGAAGTTTTGACAAGAATGCTACAAGATAATCCCGATTTGTTCTCGGATAACCAGCCTTTGTCTGAAAACACCATTAACGTTTACATATCAAAGTAGATTTTGATAGAATGTAGTTAACAATATTTTTAATGATTCGAAACGAGGCAGTTTACATGAAAAAAATTATCATTAATGGGAATAAACCCTTGAATGGTGAAGTTACCATCAGTGGGGCAAAAAATAGTACCGTAGCTTTGATTCCTGCATCGATACTAGCGGATTCAATGGTGACGCTTGAAGGGATTCCTGACATCCAGGACGTACGCTCCTTGATTGAAATTCTTGAAGAATTTAATGTTGAGGTAACTTTTGATGCTGAAGCGGGAATCATGAATATTGATCCGTCAAAGATGATTTCAATTCCAATGCCGACAGGTAAAATTAAGAATTTACGGGCTTCCTATTATTTCATGGGTGCCATTCTTTCTAAGTTTGGTGAAGGTGTCATTGGCCTTCCGGGTGGCTGTAATCTGGGCCCGCGTCCGATTGACCAACATATCAAAGGTTTTGAAGCACTTGGAGCATCTGTTCGCAATGAAATGGGTGCGATTTATTTAACGTCTCCTGAGGAAGGTTTAACGGGAGATCGTATTTATTTGGATGTTGTGTCAATTGGAGCAACAATTAATACCATTTTGGCTGCCGTTCGGGCAAATGGCCGTACGGTTATCGAAAATGCCGCAAAAGAACCGGAAATTATCGACGTTTGTACGTTGTTGAATAATATGGGTGCTAAAATCCGCGGAGCGGGAACGGATGTCATCCGCATTGATGGCGTCGACACTTTGCATGGCTGCCGTCATACGGTTATCCCAGACCGTATCGAAGCTGGAACTTATTTGGCAGCAGCTGCTGCAGTTGGCGAAGAAGTTTTGATCAAAAATGTGATTGTGGAACATTTGGAAGGTTTTGTAGCCAAGCTGGAAGAAATGGGCGTCAATATGGAAATCGGTGAAGATAGTATTTTGATCCGTAAATCAGACGACTTAAAAATGGTGCATATTAAGGCACTTCCATATCCCGGTTTTGCAACGGATCTACAACAGCCCATTACACCACTTTTATTGAAAGCAAGTGGAGACGGAACCATCATCGATACGATTTATCCTAAACGTGTCAATCATATTCCTGAATTAAAACGTATGGGGGCGGGAATCAAGGTGGAAAGTGGCACCATCTTTATGCAAGGACCCAATAGTATGACAGGTGCAGAAGTGAAGGCAAGCGATTTGAGAGCAGGTGCTTGCTTGGTCATTGCAGGATTGATGGCAAAAGGTACCACAATAATTTCAGGTGTAGAAAATATTTTACGCGGTTATGATGGTATCGTGGAAAAACTGACAGCTTTAGGAGCAGATATTGCCATGATTGAAGACGAGGCATAGGTACCAAAAATTCAAAAACAACGAGAATGAAGGTGAGAGTCTTGGAAGACATGCTTTCCATACAGGAGCTTGAAAAAAAGACGTTAAAAGAGATTTACACATACGCAAAAGAGTACAAAATTCCTTATTATAGTCAAATGACGAAAAAAGAACTTGCACATGCAATTATCCGTGCGCAAGAAGAAAAACAAGGTTTTTTCATGACGGAAGGAATCTTGGACATTATTTCCTCGGAAGGATATGGTTTCTTAAGACCAATCAACTACTCTCCGAGTCAGGAAGACATTTATATATCTTCTTCCCAAATCCGCCGATTCGATCTGCGGAACGGGGACAAAGTAGGCGGTAAAGCCCGTCCTCCAAAACCTTCTGAACGATACTATGGGCTTATGCAAGTCAACACCGTTAACGGAAAGAATCCCGATGAAGCAAAAGAACGTTCGCATTTTCCTGGTCTTACACCCATTTATCCAAATAAACGGATTAACCTGGAGACAGATCAAAAGAGTGTTGCCAATCGGATGATTGATTTAATTTCTCCAATCGGTTTCGGGCAACGTGGTTTGATTGTCGCACCACCAAAAGCTGGTAAAACAACATTGCTGAAAAGTGTGGCGAATGGCATCACCGAAAATTATCCTGATGTTGAATTGATTATGCTCTTGATTGATGAACGACCAGAAGAAGTAACCGATATCGAGCGCAGTGTAAAAGGTGATGTTGTTTACTCTACTTTTGATCAAATGCCTGCCAATCACGTACGCGTGAGCGAACTAGTGCTGGAACGCGCTATGCGCCTTGTTGAAGATAAACGCGATGTTGTCATTTTAATGGATAGTATTACGCGTTTAGCACGAGCCTATAATTTGGTTGTACCTCCAAGTGGAAGAACACTCAGTGGAGGGATTGACCCTGCTGCACTTTATAAACCAAAAAAATTCTTTGGAGCTGCACGTAATATTGAAGATGGTGGCAGTTTAACCATTCTTTCAACTGCCTTGGTTGATACAGGTAGTCGGATGGATGATATCATTTATGAAGAGTTTAAAGGAACAGGGAACTCTGAATTGGTGCTTTCACGTGAACTTGCAGACCGCCGTGTATTTCCGGCTATTGATATCAAGAAATCTGGTACAAGACGTGACGATTTACTGCTGGAGCAAAAAGAATTGGAAACAGTTTGGAAGCTACGTAAAACGATGCGAGGCGATACTTTGGAGTATACCGAAGAGTTCTTGAGACAATTACGTACCACAAAAAACAACGCAGATTTCATCAAACGTATTGCTTTGATGAAATAAATATCCATGCTAGTATTATTTAAAAGGGGAGATGCCAACATGGATGAGAAACAAAAACAATATGAACAGACCGTCAGCAATTTTGTGGAGCTCACAGCAAAACAAGTTGAAGAACGTTTGGAAAACGGTGAAAAAACAATTCTTTACATCGGAAAACCCGTTTGCCCATTTTGTCAAAAGTTTGTTCCAAAATTGGATAGCGTACGCGCGCAAAACGATTTAACTATTCATTACTTGAATAGTTTACATACACCGACTGATGCAGAAATTAAAGCTCTTCGCGACAGAATGGAAGTGCCACTGGTTCCGCAAGTTGTTACAATCGATGGACCAAACGCATTCACAAACCTGAACATCGACAGCGGTGCATCAGAAGAAAAATTAACAGAATTATTAGCATAGTATGCAAAAAAGCGAGAGTGGGAAAAAGGCGTTTAGCCCCGAACCACTGGAACGAATAAGCACAGGATGGTCGCAGACCATCTGAGCATTATTATGGGGGCACTGTGGGCTGACGCCCAAGTGTATCATGTTTGTAAGCTGCTGAAGCAGCTTACAAACATGATAAAGTGGCGTCGGGGCTGCCTTTTTGAGCACGTTTGCGTTGAAGTATTCGTAAATAGATACGGGGCAGGGAGATAACTCCCAGCCCCGCTTTTTGGTTTGGTACGATTCGTTATTTTTTCTTCTCGATTGCAATAATTCCAAATGCACCGGGACCACCGTGGCTGGAAATGACAGCACCAGCATCAAAGCTATGGGGATTATTAAAACCGAACTCAGACACTTGCTTAAGCGCCACTTCTCTATCGGCTGCACTCATGCCCGGTGTTCCTCCGATGGTCAGCGTTTCGGGGATGATATCATAATCTTTAAAGAAGTCGTTAATAACATTTTTTATACAACGGTGGAAAGACCCGCGATATTTTTTAGAAGCAATTAACTGCCCATTCTTCAGTGCAATGGTCGGATGGATGTTGAGAAGGCTGGCACCAAAAAATTGGACATTGGACACACGTCCACCCGCTTTTAGGTAAGTCAGTGTTTGTGGTAAGAAGACAAAACGTGTCCGCTCCCTTACATCTTCAACAAAGGCAACAATCTCTTCGGGGGTTGCAGTGGGGTTTTCTTCGATGAACTGTGCGGTTGCTACCACGACAGCCGTCAATCCACCACTTACATTTTTACTATCCACAAGGTGGATATTCTCAAAATCTTCTGCAGCAATCCGCGCCGAATTATAGGAGACGGTTGTGACGGCAGAGTACGCAACGTGGATGATAGTCGCATCCGGGTTTTCGGCAAAAATCCGTTCAAATAAAACGCGAAAATCTTCGGGGGTTGATCCCGATGTTTTTGGCAATGTTCCTGTCTCGTCGTAATATTTATAAATCTCCTCAACGGGAATACTGCCATCGTCTATTGTTTTATCACCTAAAGTCACGTGCATGGGAACGACTTGGATATTGTAACGATCAATCCATTCTTGGGAAATATCGGAGCCACTTTCAGTCGTGATAATATACGGCATATCTATTCCTCCTGACAACTTCTTTTTCTCTATTTTAACATATGGGTGCCTTCATAACAGTAACCTTGTAGGTTCCGGGAAAAATAAAAACACCATCATTTAAACCTTGCATTAAAAAAATATGCGTGGTATTATCTTAATGTTATAGACGCAAGTCAAAAAATATCTCTGATTTAGGAAATATCTCAGGGCAAAAAGGAGAGAAATAACGATGAAACAAGAAATCCATCCAAAATACCAACAAGTAGTATTCATGGACACTTCTACAGGGTTCAAATTCTTGTCAGGCTCAACAAAAGGTTCAGGCGAAACTGTTGAATGGGAAGACGGAAACACATATCCATTGATCCGTATGGAAGTTACTTCAGATTCTCATCCGTTCTACACTGGTCGTCAAAAATTTGCACAAGCAGAAGGACGCGTGGGCCGTTTCAACAAGAAATACGGTTTCAAAACAGAAACAGAAGAAGCTTAATTTCAAGCGTAAAATCCAGTCCGAGAGGGCTGGTTTTTTTGTGGTATCGGGTTTTATAATTTTTCTTAGTTGGTAGGCACGACGATTAAGTTTTGTTGTGTGGGCTGATAGTCGTGATTTTTCAAAAAGGCGACGCTTAGGAAACAAACGACTATCTAATTGGCGTAAAATCGCAAATTCACGACGATTAGCAATTTTCTAAATAGCTAATCGTCGTTTTTTGTCTTAAAAATCAGCTGCCAATTCTTCTTGAATCCAGTCGCTCTTTTCTGGAAAAAACTTAAAAACCATATCAGCATTTTGCGGTAAATCCAATCGGAAATATAGAATTTGCGTTTCCAGGGCACCGAATGCCGATTGATGGAACATTGGAATTTGCGCAAAATACTGAATCCAGTCAAAATACCACTCTTTATCATCCGTATCTTCCAGATGTGCCCAGAGCACATCCAGTTCATCTGGCTCTCCCGCTGTTAAAAAAGCATGCTCGGCCTCTGTTCGTGTCAACTGCCCTTCGAAAGGGACCGTGATTTTTCCCGGACGCAAGTTACTTAAAAAGGCAGTAAAATTGGATGCCACAACTTGCCAATTATCAGTTTCGGTATCCAAATACCGAATAGCAGGCTCTACCTCTCCCCTTGAATAATCAAAAGTAAAGTAACAACCTTTGTGAGAACTGAAAATAATAAAGTAATCCGGCAAAAAATCTTGATAAGGCAGTGATTTTTCTTTATTTTCATGCAAACCCAATATATAATGCAGATGCGCGCAATCCAGTCCGTCTGATGTCGGTTCTTGGGTTGGCACCACCATGTTTTTGACATAGCCGCCATTTTGTTCAGTTAAAAGCTGCAAATAACTCTCTGGTAAATCAGCTGTTGTCAGGGTGGAGGTTAAAGGTCTTTTTTTCAAAAGAAGATTTAAATTTTTTTCGGATGCTGTGGGAATCAGGTGGGAAGCCATGACTGACCTCTCCTTTCGTGGGTGGTTTTGAATATTTCCGTAAACTTAACTATTTCTTTCTACATATCGCTTTGAAAAGATATATAATTGTAATAATATTAACATGATGCTGAGACTCGTGTAGTCTCTTATTATAGTACAATAAATAATAAATTAAAAAAGAAAGGGGACGTCCAGTGCCAGAACAGATCGTTTATGTATATTATGACACAGTTGGTAATAATGTTCTAAGTAAAGGGATTGTAAATATGATTGAAGCTATTTCCCTGAAACGTATCCCTCAGAATCTGCTTTTACTCAATAATTACAAACATCCCCTAAGCACTTATGATAACTACACAGGTTTCAATGTAATTAAAGAACAAGAAAATGTCGTTAAATTTTTAAAATCTATTTCGCAAGATGTAAATAAACCGTGCTGGATTGATTACTCGAATATTGAAATGTTACACCAGTTGACACCAGTCGAGATTTCGGAAATTTTGTATATTGCCCATGCGCATAACTACCTTCATTCCCCTTTCTACTATAAACTTCAAAATAATTATATCTATTTAACGTTACCAAATAATTTTGCCAAAGTTTACTACCGCCACTTGGAGGAGTTCTGGGATTTATTTACCGAATCGATTACGCAACGAATGAAGGAAAAGGTAAATGGAAAACGTAAATTTTTCCAAAAAGAACGCCTGGTTTCGCCGTTCACGGTGGATGATAAGCAAGAGGTTATTCGGTTGTTCAAGGAAGGTATTTGTATTTCATTCCGCCAAATGACTGTGATTGGGGCCATTTATTCCGCACCGTTATTTGTAGTGGAAGATCAGCTTAGCATGCTGGAAGGGAGCCTCGACGAACGGTCTTCAATCGGGGATTTAACTTATGACGCAGATAAAGATTCGTGGAAACTGACATATAAGTTAAAATAAGGACCTGTCCGCAATGTCTGGCAGGTTCTTTTCTAATGTTATCGGTAAAAAGATTGTGGTACAATAACTTTGATAATTTTATAACTTAAGGAGAAAAATAATGAAAATCTTTCTTATATACGGAGGCAAGAGTGCGGAACATGATATTTCCATTCTAACTGCCCACTCCATCGTGAAAGAAATATACTATAATTACTATGATGTTGTACCTGTTTATATTACGCGTGACGGAGAATGGATCCAAGGTGAAACATTGACTGAACCCGTTAGAGAATCAGAAATGTTACGATTAACAGCGGGCGATGTCAAAAAAATGGCTACAGAAGAAGGTCAAAGTTCAATTGGTATTAAAATTTCTCCTGCGGCGATTAAATCCGAAGACGCTGTTATTTTCCCTGTTTTGCATGGACCAAACGGTGAAGATGGTACAGTTCAAGGG
The DNA here is from genome assembly GCF_052266745.1 of Jeotgalibaca sp. A127. Taxonomy (NCBI): domain Bacteria; kingdom Bacillati; phylum Bacillota; class Bacilli; order Lactobacillales; family Carnobacteriaceae; genus Jeotgalibaca; species Jeotgalibaca sp. A127. Next base: position 38,075 of record NZ_JBQPRC010000010.1, on the reverse strand, counting down.
TTGTTTGAAGTGCTGGATATGCCATATGTGGGCTGCGGCGTGCTTGCAAGTGCAGCAGGGATGGATAAAATCGTTTCTAAACAGCTATTCCAACAAGCTGGCTTACCGCAAGTTCCCTATGTACCGGTAACGAAATTTGATTGGCAAAACCAACAAGAAGAAATTTTCCAACGTTGCGAAGGGTCTTTAATTTACCCAATGTTTGTCAAACCAGCCAATATGGGTTCAAGCGTGGGTATTTCTAAAGCATCCAATCAAGCAGAACTTTTAGCCGCGATTGAAAAAGCTTTTATATATGACTCACGTGTGGTCGTGGAACAAGGAATCGAAGCCCGCGAAGTAGAAGTCGCGATTTTGGGTAACTCTGATGTGAATGCTTCAGTACCTGGTGAAATCGTTAAAAAAGTAGATTTCTATGACTATGAGGAAAAATACATCAATAACTCAGTGGAATTGAATATTCCCGCTGATCTGCCAGAAGAACTAGTTGAAAAACTGCAGGAATATGCTGCCACAGCATTCCGCGCTTTGGATGGTAGTGGCTTGAGCCGTTGTGATTTCTTTGTGACAAGTAACCACGAAATCTACATCAATGAAGTAAATACGATGCCTGGATTTACGCAATTCTCCATGTATCCTCTTCTTTGGGAACATGCAGGCTTGAAGTATAGCGATTTGGTGGAGGAGTTAATCCAATTAGCCCTTAAACGTTATTCTGGGAAAATCACGAGTGTTCAAGTAGACTAAACGTATAATGTGAAAAGCCGTTCTCCTATGAGGCGGTTTTTCTTGCAGAGAAGGGATGACACAAATGAAGCCAATCCGTATTATTGATATTGTAAAAGCAGTGAAAGCCATCGATTATAGTTCCCCCAACCGCTTCGCAGAAATAACAAGCGTCGTTTTTGATTCGCGTGAAGCGACAAGTGACAGTCTCTTTGTACCGTTAAAAGGGGAAACCGATGGTCATGATTATATTCAGTCCGCAATCGCCAACGGTGCTACCGCCGCATTATGGAGCCGTCCAGAAGCTGAGGCGCCACAAGACATCGCGATTATCTTGGTCGATGATACTTTAACGGCTTTGCAGGATTTGGCTAAATATTATTTGGGCGAAATCAATCCAAAAGTCGTTGCAATTACAGGCAGTAATGGGAAGACAACAACCAAAGATATGACCGCCGCTGTTTTGGAAGCGAAATTCAAAGTGCACAAGACGAAAGGAAATTTCAACAACGAGATTGGTTTACCATTTACAATTTTACAAATGCCGGAAGAAACTGAAATTTTGGTATTGGAAATGGGTATGTCCGATCATGGTGAAATTTCATTCTTGAGTAAGCTGGCGACACCGGATGTTGCGGCAATCACAATTATTGGTGAAAGCCACCTGGAATATTTAGGCAGCCGCCGGAACATTGCCAAAGCCAAGCTGGAAATCCTTGACGGGCTTAAACCTGATGGATTGTTCATTTACCCAATCGATGAGCCCTTGATCCGCGAAGAGATGCCGATTGATGGTAACTATCACAAACGTACTTTTGGTATCGATCATACCGCGACTGTCTTTGCTTACGGCATCGAGAGTGGTAAAAATGCGACGTCATTCAAAGTGAGTTTAGACGATGGTGAAATATTGGAAATTCCTGTTTTGGGCGAGTACAATGTCCAAAATGCCTTGATAGCATTGACGATTGCCGACTATTTTGGCTTATCCATGTTGGAAGTAAAAGGTTATCTGGAACATTTTGAATTAACCGAAAACCGCAGTCAATGGCTAGAAGGAATCAATGGTTCCCAATTATTGAATGATGCTTACAATGCAAGTCCAACCTCGATGACGGCAGTTCTGGAAGCTTATGCGAAACTACCGCGCGAAGGCCGTAAGTTTGTTCTTTTGGGAGATATTCGTGAACTGGGCGAGAAATCTGCAGAACTTCACGCGAGCTTATCGGCTTCCCTGGAACCGGAAGATTTCGACGCAGTTTATTTGTATGGAGACGAAATTGCACCGCTGTACCAGGCCCTTGAAAGCAAATTCCCGACAAATCAACTGCATTATTTCACCGGAGATAAGGCACCTTTAATAGAAGAGCTGAAAGCAACACTCGACCATAATGACCAAATTTTAATCAAGTCCAGTTTCGGAACTGATTTGCTGTCGGTTGTAAAAGCTCTGAGGGAACAATGATTTTTTGAAAGCAATATTATTAATTTTGTTTCAAGACACGCCCACGCTATTCTTTAGTGCTAGGCGTGTCTTTTTGCTTAAAAACGCCTTTTTTGGAAGCGAACACATTAAAAAGGTTTTCACATAATGAAGGTTTAAATTTGTAAATAATTGAAAGTCATGGTATGATTACCTTTGTTAAAAATAGAGGAATAAAGAGGGTTTTCTTCGCGAACGAAGAATGAGACCAGTAACTTACTATTCAAACGATTAAATGATCATTTGCATATGATTTATGATATCAATCAATTTAGAGGATTAAGAAGGCACAGAACGACGCTTTCTTACGATTTTATAAAAAAACTCTCTTAATGTTTCTCAAAAACTAGGAGGAAACATGAAATTTACAGAACTGGGATTATCTCCCGAACTACTAAAATCCGTCGAAGCTATGGGTTTTGAAGAAGCAACGCCAATCCAGGAGCAAACAATTCCCTTAGGTTTAAAAGGAATGGACGTAATTGGACAAGCACAAACAGGTACAGGTAAAACAGCTGCATTCGGTCTGCCAATGTTGGAAAAAATTGATCGTAACAAACGTTCAATCCAAGGTTTGATTATTGCACCAACTCGTGAATTGGCTATCCAAACACAAGAAGAGTTGTACCGTCTAGGCCGCGACAAACGTGTTACAGCACAAGTTGTTTACGGTGGTGCTGATATCAGTCGCCAAATCCGTGGCTTGAAAAACAACCCACATATTGTTGTAGGTACACCTGGCCGTCTTTTGGACCTTATCCGTCGCAAGGCACTTAAATTACAAGACATTGAAACATTAGTTTTGGACGAAGCAGACGAAATGCTAAACATGGGCTTCTTGGAAGACATCGAAGCTATTATTTCGGAAACACCATCTGAAACTCGTCAAACACTATTGTTCTCAGCTACAATGCCGCCAGCAATCAAACGTATCGGTGTGCAATTCATGAAGAATCCAGAACACGTTCAAATTAAAGCATCAGAAATGACTGCTAACTTGATCGATCAATATTTCGTGAAATGTAAAGATTTCGAGAAATTCGATAACATGACTCGTCTATTCGACGTTCAAAACCCAGAACTTACAATCATCTTCGGTCGTACAAAACGTCGTGTTGATGAATTGTCAAAAGGTCTTGAACTACGCGGTTACCGCGCTGAAGGAATTCATGGCGACTTGACTCAGAAAAAACGCATGAGCGTTTTGAAAGACTTCAAGAGCGGAAACTTGGACATCCTTGTTGCAACTGACGTTGCTGCACGTGGTTTGGATATTTCTGGTGTAACTCACGTTTACAACTACGATATCCCACAAGATCCAGAAAGCTACGTTCACCGTATTGGTCGTACAGGCCGTGCTGGTAAGGAAGGAATGTCCGTTACTTTCGTAACACCAAACGAAATGGACTACTTACGTACTATCGAGAAATTAACACGTAAAGAAATGTCACCACTTCGCCCACCTTCAGATGAAGAGGCAATGGTAGGACAATTGAAAAATGCGATTGACACAATCGAAGATATTGTCAAAGATACAGAAGCTGACAAATACGAACGTGCAATCAAACATTTATTGGACAAGTATACAGCAGAAGAATTGGCTGCTGCATTCCTTAAGAGCCAAACAAAAGAAGCATCTGAAGTGCCTGTAAACATCACTCCAGAACGCCCATTGCCATCCCGTAAAGGCGGCAAAGGCGGCTACCGTGGTAAGAGCAGCGGTGGCGGCTACAAAGGTAAGAGCGGTGGAAACCGTTCAAACGACCGTCGCCAATCAAGCGACCGCAATAGCGGTGGCGGAAACCGTTCTTGGAACAAAGACCGCGACAGTAGCCGTTCAGGTGGTGCTGGTAAACGCCGCGACGACCGTAAAGGTGGAAGCAGCAAAGGCGGAAGCAAACCAAGCTTCAAAATCAGAAGCAACGACTAATCGTTAGCAAAAGAGTGAGACATCTGTCTCGCTCTTTTTTTTTGTGTGCGGCGTTAAGTGCGCGAAAAAAGTCTAAACGCCGCATTTTAGCGCCAAATGCGGCGATGCTGAAATATAGTAACGCTAAACGCCGCATTTTTTCCAAAAGTGCGGCGTTCCCACTGAAATAATTTTCTGAACACCGCACTTGGGAGCCATAGTGCGGTGTTCAGTACCAAAAATCATTTTAAACGCCGCACCTTGCACCAATTTCTTGAAGTCATGCGCTATTTTTGCAATAATTAATTGTTATTACATGAAAGAGGGCATACGCATGATAAAAAAATTAGCAATTCTATCCGCACTTATTATTTCGGGCGGTTTTTTATATCGCTTTACAGTAGCTGGGACAACGGAAACAGAATTTCGAAACATAGATCCGCTTGTCTCTGAATCAGAAGATTTGAAAATATGGATGGTGACCGATATTCACTATATCTCACCGGAGCTCCATGATGTCGGTTCAGCTTTCGCACAGATGAAAGCATCAGCGGCAGGAAAGGACTTGGCGCACATCGACTCCGTGATGCAAGCACTCGTTTGGGAAGCGGCCATTGAGAAACCCGATTTACTGATAGTCAGCGGCGACTTGACCTTTAACGGTGAGTACCAAAGTATGGTGGATTTAGCGGCCTACTTTGAACAAGTCGAGGCAAACGGAACCCAGGTCAGCGTTATTCCCGGAAACCACGATATTCATAGTGGATGGGCCCGGAAATTTGAAGGTCCTGAAATGAAACCGACCAAGCAAGTCTCTCCCGACGATTTCCGCGAACTGTTTGCTGATTTTGGTTTTGACTTGGCAATTAATCAAGACCCCAATTCACTCAGCTACGCCATCGAACCTGCAACAGGCTATCCCATCCTTATGATGGATACAAATATTTACACGGATACCGAAAATACAAGTTCGCCAACCGTAGAAGGGAAAATAAAAATGGAAACAGCTGCCTGGTTATCCGATTATTTCCAGGTGCATAATGCAAAGATGTGGGTCGGACACCATCCGCTCCTTTCACATAACGATTCCAAGCGAACCGGACATACCTTGGTAAATGCAGATGAAATCAATCCTTTGTTAAAGAAACAAGGGATTACAGCTTTGTTTGCGGGTCATATCCATGCGCAAAACATCTCGTCCGATGCCGATACCCGGGAAGTCATAACAGGTGCTTTGTCGATTTTCCCCAATAGCGTCGGTGAAATTACTATTTCGCCAGAGGGTCTGAACTATAGCCACCGCGAATTGGCAGTCGAGGAGTGGGCACAAGCAACCAATCAAACTGATCCAGATTTGTTGGATTACAAACAAACAGCTTATGATATTTTCTATGAAGATGGCGCGACATTGGGTTTGAGGCAGATGTTTGAAGAGCAGTGGTACGAGGAAACTTATGAAGAGGACGTAATGGATTTTGTGGGACGACTGAATGTCCGCTACTTCTCCGGCCAAGACTTTGAAACCGATGAAACGCTCGAAACTCACCCAGGTTATAAAATTATTCAGGAGAACAGTGATGGGTTTTTGAAACGTTATTCTACCCGTTCCCTGCAAGATATTGATTTAGATGACCGCAATCTATTCATACCAAATGATTTTCTGGTAAAATAAAGACATTGAACATGAGGAGTGACAAAGATGATTGTGGGAATTGGCCTGGATGTGACTGAACTGGACCGTATCACGCGGGCTTACGAAAGGCGCGAGAAATTTGCCAACCGGGTCCTGACAGAAAAAGAATTTGCTCTTTTTGATAAAATGACCGGTACCCGGAAAATGGAATTTCTGGCTGGTCGCTATGCGGTCAAGGAGGCTTTCTCAAAGGCCTACGGAACCGGAATCGGGAAATTATCCTTTCAGGATATGGAAGTTTTACCCGGTGAACGCGGCAAACCAAATGTGACGAAATCACCATTTGAAGGCAACGTTTGGGTTTCCATTTCGCATTCTTCAAATACAGTGGTTGCGCAAGTAATCTTAGAAAAGTAAGGGGATTTTATTTTATGGTGCGAGGAACACATCGCCCAACAGTGGCGAAAGTCGACTTAGGTGCAATCAAATGGAATATTAATCAAATTCGAAAATATATTAAACCGGAAAAGAAACTATTGGCTGTTGTTAAGGCGGATGGATACGGACATGGTGCCGTTCCAATAGCGAATGCCGCCAAAGAAGCGGGAGTGGATGGTTTCTGTGTAGCCATCCTTGATGAAGCAATCGAACTGCGCCAAAATGGGTTTACCGAAGATTTCTTATTAGTGATGGGACTGACCGAAGTACGGGATGTGGCATTGATGGCGGACTCCAATATCAGTGTGACCGTTTCTTCCTTTGAATGGTTGGAAGCAGCATTGCCGTTGTTGAATTTGCGGAAAACAACCAACCCTTTGCGCATTCATTTAGCGCTTGATACGGGGATGGGCCGAATTGGTCTAAGAACTGGCAAAGAGGTCCAGGCATTTGAGGCGTTCTGTGACAAACACGAATCGTTGCACTTGGAAGGAATCTTTACCCACTTTGCAACTGCGGATGGCGAGGATGACGCCCAAGTCGAGCGTCAATACGCGCGTTTCAAGGAACTCGTACAAAGTATGGAAAAACGACCAGAAATCGTTCATTTAGCAAATTCAGCCATGACGTTATGGCATGAAGACTTCCAAACGGATGCCGTCAGGATAGGGATTGCCATGTATGGCTATAACCCGTCGGACTTAACGATTCCTTTGCCTTACAAGTTAAAACCAGCCTTTACGCTGGAAACAGAAATCAGCTATGTGAAGCAAATGCACGAAGGCGACACCATCAGCTATGGTGCCCGCTACAAAGCGTATGAAGGTGAGTGGTTGGCAACGTTACCGGTTGGCTATGCTGATGGCTGGCGTCGTGACCTAGGCAGCCAAACGCTATTGGTGGATGGGCACCGCTGTCCTGTCCGTGGCGTTGTCTGCATGGACCAACTGATGATCAGTTTGCCAAAAGAATATCCAGTAGGTACGAAAGTAACGATGCTGGGCGAGAATAACGGCGAAGTGAACAGTCCTTCCGAAATGGCAGTTGCTCTGGGAACAATAGGTTATGAGATTTTGTGCGGCATCAGTACACGTGTACCACGTATTTACAGCGATATAAAAGAGGGGTGAAGACAAAATGAAAATCATGATTGTTGAGGATGATCGCACCATTTCATCCGTTTTGGCTGCAGAACTGAAAAAATGGGGCTACGATCCCTTTGTGGTCACTGATTTTCAAAATGTCCTGAACCATTTCCATACCGAGACACCTCAACTTGTATTAATGGATATCCAATTACCTGCCTTTAATGGTTATTACTGGTGTCAGGAAATCCGTAAAATTTCCCAAGTGCCGCTCATTTTTATCTCCAGTCGTACCGAAAATATGGACATCGTCATGGCCATTCAAATGGGTGGGGATGATTATATCCAAAAGCCTTTTGACTTGAATGTTGCACTGGCGAAAATCCAGGCTTTATTGCGACGCACCTATGATTTCACTGGAAATGAAAACTACTTGCACCACGGTTCGGTTATCCTCAAACCAGGAGAATCGAAGTTAATATACGGGGACAATGAGTTGGACTTAACGCGCAATGAGCTGCGAACGCTCGAACTCCTTTTTCAAAAGAAAGGAACGTTTGTAGCCCGTGAGGAGATTATGGTGCGTTTGTGGGAAGATGAATCGTTTATCGATGATAATACGTTGGCTGTCACTATTACACGGTTGCGTAAAAAAATGAAGAATATCGGCTTGGATTCATTCATTGTTACCAAAAAAGGAATGGGTTATTCAGTGACAGAGGAGGATACCCCGTGATGACCATCTTCAAAGCCTTCTTGCATGCGATGCGACCACAAGCCGTTATTGCTGGCGTTGCTGCTCTTTGTTTTGGTATTGTTGCTTTCCTGACACGTTTTCCCGGTCCTTTTTTTAGGTATAGTTTATTGTTAACGGGATTATTTTCAATGATTTACTGGCTCTATCAGTGGTTGCGATATGCTGAAAGATATAGAGCCCTTAAACAGGAGTTGGCATTGGAAGATGAATTTACTTCGATTGAACAGATTTATCAAACAAAACTTGCGTTGTTGGAAGAAAAACTGCGGGACCAGGAACAGAGGAATCGCGAAAAGGAACAAGAACAAATGGATTATTTTACGCTTTGGTTGCATCAAATCAAAACGCCCCTTGCAGCGATGAGCCTACTTCAACAGCAATTACCGCACTCTGAATCTAAAAAGCAAATCGAACAAGAATTGATTCGGGTGGAAGATTACACCCACATGGCGCTAAATTACTTGAAGTTGGAAGGAACCAATCAAGAGCTTGATTTAGTTAACGTTGATTTAGATAGTGTAATCCGTAAAGTTATCAAGAAGTATGCAAGCCTCTTTATTTATAATCGTATCCAGCTTGATTACCAACCGATGCAATTATCGGTGGTATCGGATAATAAGTGGTTGGAAGTCATTGTGGAACAACTTCTGTCCAACAGTTTGAAATACGCACCCAACGGCCGAATCCGTATCTATGCGGAAGGTGACAGTTTGATTATTGAGGATAATGGGACAGGTGTTCGTGCAGAGGATCTGCCCAAAATTTTTGAAAAAGGATATACGGGTTTATCCGGTCGCTTGCATGAAAAGTCAACGGGTTTGGGTTTGTTTTTAAGTCGAATGATTTGCAAACGACTTGGCCATCGACTGGAAATTGAATCTGAAGTCGGTATTTACACAAAAGCCATCCTCCATTTGGAGCGGAATGATGTCTTATTATTTGATTAACGCGGAACCTTACAAAAGTGTAAGGTTCCTTTGTTTGATTGTAAGGAAAAATAAAGGCTAGGAGGGATATAATCCTCTATTATTATAGGCAAGGAGGAATAACAATGACATTTATTGAAATTAAGAACTTAAAAAAAATATACCGTGCAAGGTTGGCTAATAAAGGGACGGAAGCACTTAGTAATGTGAATTTTTCTGTTAATAAAGGTGAATTTATCGCAATCATGGGAGAATCTGGATCTGGAAAAACAACGTTGTTGAACATTCTTTCCACGTTGGATAAACCAACATCTGGAGAAGTCTATTTAGAAGGACAACCACTATCCAAAATTAAAGACAAAGAGATTTCACGTTTTCGTCGCGACACACTGGGATTTGTATTCCAGGATTTTAACTTGTTGGACACATTTAATTTGAAAGATAATATTTTCTTGCCACTTGTTTTATCCGGAATGCCCGTTATTGAAATGGAAAAAAGGTTGTTGCCTCTAGCGAAGAACCTGGGTATTCATGAACAATTAATTCGTTTCCCCTATGAAGTTTCAGGTGGTCAAAAACAACGTGCTGCTGTGGCGCGTGCGTTAATTACCCAACCAAAAGTGTTATTGGCCGATGAACCAACAGGTGCGCTAGATTCGAAAGCATCACAAAACCTGTTGGAGACATTTGAACGGATTAACGAAGAAGGGCAAACGATTATGATGGTTACCCACAGTGTGCAGGCGGCCAGCTATTCAAACCGGGTATTATTTATTCGCGATGGCATCGTATATCATGAATTGTATCGTGGGAACCTTTCGGTTGAAGATTTCCGGGACAAGATTGCCCAATCGATGTTGGTCGTGACCAATCGAGGTGAGCAGCATGCAGAGTAATTTTTATTTGAAAATGGCACTGCGTAATATCCGTGCCAACAAGCAACTCTATCTTCCCTACGGAATCTCAGCAACCCTGACAGTTTCCATGCTTTTTCAAATGTTCTCGCTCATGTCCAACGACTTTGATGGTATGCGTGGAGCAGATATATTAATAATCTTGTTTCGATTTGGAGCCATTACCATCGGGCTATTCACACTAGTTTTTTTACTTTATACAAATAGTTTTCTTATAAAAAAGCGTAAAAAAGAGGTCGGGCTGTACGGCATTTTAGGGCTCGAAAAACGACATGTTGCGCGTATTCTTTTGCTGGAATCCATTATTGTTGGGATGGTTACCATTCTACTGGGGCTAGTAATGGGGTCTGTGTTAGGGCGACTGATGTTTCTCTTTTTGAATTATTTGTTGAAATTGCCGGTTGAAATGACTTACTCAGTTGATCCCTTGAATTTTGTCCTGACAGCTGCTGTGTTTGTCGCTATTTTCTTTGTTGCCTATTTGTATAATGTCAGTCAGGTGACATTTTCCAACCCGATACAATTACTGCGTGGAGAGAAAGAAGGGGAGAAAGAACCTAAAAGTAACGTCTTTCTATTCCTGCTGGGACTTTTGTTATTAGGGGCAGGTTATTATATTTCCCTAACAATAGCAGATCCAATCGCGGCTTTGCTCAGCTTTTTCATTGCAGTTTTGTTGGTTATTGTTGGAACCTACTTGCTATTTACTTCTGGTTCCATCTACATTCTGAAACGGATGAAAAAAAATCAAAAACTGTATTACCAACCACGCGCTTTTATTTCTATTTCGGGGATGCTTTACCGGATGAAACAAAATGCAACAGGTCTCGCCAACATTGCGATTCTTTCCTGTATGGTCATTATCGCTTTGGGTACAACTACCGCAATATATGTGGGGTCGGAACAAGCTTTAACGAGTCGTTATCCATTGGATCATCAAGCTACTGTTTATTATGATGATGAGAAAACAATGGAAGCTATACAAGCAGATATTGATAAAGTAACAGCACGTATTCAATCCGATACATTTGGTTTAACAATTTCTGATTTAGAGAGTTACTCTTATGCAAACGTCTTTGGTGTTCTGGATGGGAATGAAATAAAAGGAGACGATGGTTCTTATACGTCTACAACACTTCTGACAGCGGAAACTATAAATGAACTTGAAGGTCTTTCCTTGGCACCAGAACCCGGGGAAATTTACATTCACGAAGCAGCCAAATATCAATTCGATACGATTCGGATAGCGGATGAAGAATTTAGTGTGAAAACTTTTAACGATGAATTGGATCACTTTATGGTTGATGAAGAATTGGGGCAAACGTTCTTATTTGTAGTCCCCACCGTGGCTACGATTAGTACAATTCTCGATACATATGAAGAAAAAGGCCAAAGTTATGATACAAGTGTTACGGGAAGTATTCTATGGAATACGCATGCATCGGATGAAGCTGGGGCGGCATATTCGAAAAAACTACGACCGTTAATTGAAGAAGAAGCAATCGTTAACTATGAAACACAGGCTGATATGCGCGAAGAATGGTATTCCATGACGGGAGGGTTTCTGTTCCTGGGAATTTTCTTGGGCACGCTTTTCACAATTGGGACCATTTTAATTACTTATTTCAAGCAAGTTTCTGAAGGCTATGAAGACCGGACGCGGTTCCAGATTATGCAGAAAGTTGGATTGGATAAAGAGATGATCCGTGACACGAGCCGGAGCCAGGTCATCTGGATGTTCATGTTGCCGATTATTGTTGCAACGATTCACACGGCATTTGCATATCCAATCTTGTATAAAATGTTACTCATTTTTGGATTGCATTCACATACGATCTTGATAGGAAGTATAGTAGGTGTTGTTGTTGCGTTTGGGTTGATTTACTGGATTATCTACCGATTAACAGCGAGAATTTATTATTCAATCGTGCAATAACAATAAAAGTGATGACTCTACAAGCCATGTGCTTGCTAGTCATCACTTTTTTATTTTGAAGCAGTTAGATGGTAGAAGTTGAATGCAAGTTGTACTTCTAACATTTTGTTTGTTTGCTTGAAGTCCAAGTTCAAGATGGCTTCTATCCGTTCGATCCGATATAGTAACGTATTACGATGAATGAATAGGGCCCGGGCGGTCTCGGAAATATTTAGTTGATTATGAACCAAACTTTCGAGCGTTTCCATCAGGCTTGTATTATTTTTTTTATCATAGCTTAAAAGCGGGCCTAAGATGTAATCGCAGAAAGCCAACATGTTTTCTTCGCTAATATTTTCGCTAAGAAAATGTTGTAAATATAAATCTTGAAAATGGAAAATACGTGCTTCAATAGGGAATAGGTTAGACAACCGAAGTGATTCTTGTGCTTCGAAGAAGCTGCGATGGAGCGTGCCGATATCCAATACCTGATTCCCAATACCGCATTTTAACTGTACTTCTGGAACGTTTTTTTCGACTAATTGGATTAGTTCTTCTGCTAACTGGCTGACAAGGCGGGCCTGATCAAGGGGGTCTTCAGACTCTCCTACTAGAACAATTATTTGATCCTTCTTACTAAAAATCAATAAAAGTTTCTGATAATGTTGGCCAAATTCATCAAGAGTGCCGAGAATCATTTTTACTTTTTTCTGCATGTCAATGTTGTTTCGCAACACATCAGATGAAGTAATGGTAGGTAAGATGGCTACATCCATGACGATTGCGGTATACCTGAGTTCCAATGGCACGTCATGCAAACTGGCTTGTTTCACTAAAGACTCTTTCGATGAAATGTTTCCTGAGAGTAGTTCGTCAAAAAAGTTGCGTCGCACACGGTTTTTGGCACGATCTAATTCAGTATTTTTGACTTGCTCCAATGCAAAAACCATGGCACCGTTCTCTAAAGCAATATATTCAATATTCGTCCAATTGCCAGCAGGTTGGACCGCCATAATATAACCGTAATGAAGATTATGGAAAGAAGTCGGACGGGTAATGGTTTGAAGAGAGGCATTTCCCACTGTCAGCGTCCGTACGATTGGTGCCTGCAAGGAAGGGAAATCGGGTGGAAACTGAGAGATAAATTCAGTTGAAACAGCCCGTTGCTCCAAAGTTAGAGCCATGTGATCTTGTATGTGCCAATTTCTATTTGGGCTGTCCGCATAACTTAATAGTCTCCATTGCTGATCGAAAAGAAGGATCGAAGCATCCAGTAATTCTGCAAGCGTACGGGAGATTTTATCCATACCACCTCCATGAAGAGAAATGGTAAAAAAGTCATTGTGAATATCAAGCGATTGTTGATTCATTTTATCGAAATCACCGGACAACTCTTCCATTACGCGAGAGAGGTATTTGGAAAAAGGAATACCGTAAGGCAGTTCAATGATAGGGATACCTAGCTGATTAGAAATTTCAATCATGTTGTTAGGTATTTTACCTAAGTAACGTTGAGGTTTGATACATAAAGCCGGGCAATTAATAGAATGGAGTTGCTTGATGACTTTGTTTTGAAGGGCTTCGCTGTCTTTGAAAAAATAACCAGAAGTCAACAGCATTTCACCTGCGGAAAACCAGTCGAGAGCATCTGGATTATCCATAATATTAATGCTTGAAATAACGTTGTCTAGGCCTTTTTCCCCGGATACGACCTGCAACTGCTTAAAGGGTCCCAAGCTTAAAAAATCCCGCACTGTAAACATAACTTCTCTCCTTCTTAATGTTTTTAATCAGTATAACACATTGAATAAAGCGCTTCCTTGTTGTTTTTATTGCTTTCGTATAAATTGCCCAACACAATCGGTTTGTTTTAGGTTAGACTACCTAATGACGTAAGCGCATTCATTGCGTAAGCTTATGACAAGAAGAAAAATTTTAGGAGGAACATCATGGCTATTCATACAGTTATCAAACAAAATAAATACTTCGACTCAGTTTCACTCATGACCATTTCTGGCAGAGCCAATGACATTGAAGGTGTTAAACAGGCGATGATTGGTATGGGAACCGATATGAATAAAGAAGTAATTCGTAATGTCGGCCTGGGAACAAGCGCCATTGAAGAAGCTGGAACGGGAGATTTAATGATAGTAGTGGAGACGGATGATCAAAGTGGGGCAGATACAATTATTGCTAAGATTGATGCGCTCTTTACGAATAAAAAACAACCGACATCGACAGAGGGAAAAAACTATAAAACATTCGACTCAGCAACAAGAGAAAATCCGGATGCTAATCTGGTAGTAATCTCTGTAAATGGACTTTATGCAGCACGTGAGGCGCGTGCGGCATTGGAAAAAGATTTGCATGTGATGTTGTTCAGCGACAATGTATCCATTGAGGATGAAGTGCGTCTGAAAAAATTGGCACATGAAAAGGGACTATTAATGATGGGGCCAGACTGTGGAACGGCCATCATCAACAATGTAGGATTATGTTTCGCGAACAAAGTTAGAAAAGGAAATATTGGAATTGTGGCAGCTTCCGGCACAGGGAGTCAGGAGTTGAGTGTACGTATCCATGAGTTCGGTTATGGTGTTTCGCAATTAATTGGAACTGGAGGCAGAGATTTAAGTGAAGAGGTAGGCGGCATTATGATGATCGATGCTATTCATGCCTTGGAAGAAGATCCTGATACAAAGGTGATTGTACTAGTGTCTAAGCCTCCCGCAAAGCAAGTGGAGCAGAAAGTATTGAATGTTGTTAGCCAATGTGAAAAGCCTGTTGTTGTCTTCTTCCTTGGGGGAGAAGAAGAGCCGGTGACACGAGTAGGTGCACACTATGCCAAGCGTTCTAAAGAAGCGGCAATTAAGGCTGTCGTTCTAGCAGGCGCAGACGAAACGCAATTAGATACACATCCGCTAAATTTACCATTGATTGATGAAGTAAGACAAAAATTGAACCCAGATCAAAAATACATCCGTGGTTTATTCTGTGGAGGAACCTTATGTGACGAGGCGATGTTTGCTGCACTTGAGTGGTACGAGGATGTTTACAGCAATATTCACCCTGATCCAAAGCATCAACTGGATGACATTCGCATAAGCCGAGCGCATACCTTTATTGATTTTGGTTCGGATGAATTTACCAGCGGAAAACCTCATCCGATGATTGATCCTTCGTTAAGATTAGAGAGGTTTATTCAGGAGTCTCAGGATCCCGAGGTAGGGGTCATTCTGTTAGATTTCGTATTGGGATATGGTGCCCATGAAGACCCAGTAGGCGTGATGTTGCCAGCTATTTTTGAAGCAAAGCAACATGCGGAAGCAGAAGGACGACATTTGGAAATCATTGGTTACGTTCTTGGTACGGAATTAGATGAACAAGGGCTTGCTACTCAAATAAAACAATTGGAAGATGTCGGGGTTACTATATCCAGTAGTAGTCAAAATCTAGGCTTATTGGCACGTGGCTTTGTTGCGAAAGGAGAAACACTATGAGTCGCATTCATGATTTGTTTTCGAAAGAATTAAATGTCATTACGGCAGGAATTGAATTTGTTGCTAATGATCTTAAAGAGCAGGGGGCCACTGTATCCCAACTGGACTGGACGCCACCAGCCCGCGGAAATATGGAATTGGTTGCAATATTGGATCGGCTGGAACAACCGGAAATAAAGGAGAAAATTGAAGCAGCAAATCGGGAGGCAGTGGAAAGGATTACGCAATCTCAGCCTTTCCTGATCGGTTTTGATCAAGCCATCAACGTCGTACCTGGCATGACCAAAAAGACGATACTGCATGCCGGACCGCCGATTACTTGGGACAAGATGAGCGGACCAATGAAAGGTGGTATAGCTGGGGCACTTGTATTCGAAGGCTTGGCTGACAATCTGGAAGAGGCCGAAGAGTTGGCTGCTTCAGGAGAAATTACGTTTTCCCCGTGTCACGAACATCAAAGTGTTGGCTCTATGGCAGGAATCACATCGGCATCCATGTATATGCATATTGTCGAGAATAAAACATACGGCAATATTGCCTATACTAACTTGAGTGAACAACTCTCGAAAGTGCTACGTATGGGAGCGAACGACCAGACAGTTATTGACCGCTTAGTCTGGATGCGGGATGTTTTGGGTCCGATACTGCGGGATGCAATGAAGCTGAATCCAAAAGGAATTGATCTCCGATTGTTGCTTTCCCAATCGTTACATATGGGTGATGAGTGTCATAACCGAAATATCGCTGGAACAACACTCTTAATTCAGGCGTTGTCGCCTTATATCGTAATGACAGATTATCCTTTGGAACAGAAAAAAGAAGTCTTCGACTTTGTTGCAAGCAGCGACTATTTCTCCGGTCCGACGTGGATGGCGCTGGCTAAATGTGCTTTGGATGCTGCGCATGGTATTGAGAATAGCACGATTGTAACGACGATGGCGCGTAATGGTGTTGAATTCGGTATTCGAGTAAGTGGAATGGCGGGAAATACTTGGTTTACGGGTCCGTCCCAAAAAGTAATCGGACCTATGTTTGCCGGCTACAAGCCTGAAGATTCTGGATTAGATATCGGCGATAGTGCAATTACAGAGACTTATGGTTTCGGTGGATTTGCTATGGCGGCTGCACCTGCGATTGTCCCGTTGGTGGGGGGAACTGTAGAAGAAGCGATCCGGTATTCTAAGGATATGTTGACGATCACGACAGCAGAGAACCCTAGCGTGACAATTCCTGTTCTAGATTTCATGGGAATACCAACAGGAATTGATGTACGAAAAGTATTAGAGACCGGTACGTTGCCAATTATCAATACAGCTATTGCCCATAAAGATGCCGGCATCGGTATGATTGGTGCGGGTATAACTCATCCACCCTATGAAGCTTTCGAAAAAGCATTGCTTGCTATAGGAGAAAAAATTAATGAGGAGGTGTAACTATGAGCGGGGGAACATTAGATTATGATTTAGTTATGGCAAGCGATCAAGGGAACCTTGAAGAAGTTCAATGGTTAATTGAGCAAGGTGGAAGCATACACTGGAAAGACTCATTAGGGAGAACAGCGTTGATGGCAGCAACACAAAAAAACCATCTAGAAGTTGTGGAATTGCTTTTGAAGGTCGGAAGCAATGTCAATGAGCGTGATAACACACTCTTAACCCCATTTATCTGTGCAGGATCGAGTGGATTCCATAAGATTTTGAAAGCAATGCTGCCTTATGGACCACAGTTGGACAGTTTCAATCGATTCGGTGGTACTGCTTTGGTTCCAGCTGCTGAGAAAGGGTATTTACGAACTGTTCAAATCGCAATCGAAGCAGGTGTGCCGATTGACCATGTCAATCATCTGGGATGGACAGCTTTATTGGAAGCAGCAATTCTCGGAGATGGTGGCTACCTGTATACCGACATCATCGAAGAATTGGTTACTGCTGGAGCGGATGTAGCGATTAAGGATCATGATGGTAGAAACGCACGCGATTATGCAGAAATAAATAATTTTAAGCGAGTGAAGAATGTATTCGACGGCAAGCCTACCTCACAACTCACAGATATTAATACCTTAAAAAAGGCAGGCCGAGCGGGGGCTTTTGGAGATGCATTAGAACTGGCCCAAATGATTCATCAGCGTTATCCAGACAGTACAGAACCACTGTTTTATATTGGTTACCTTCAAGGAGAGATGGAAAATTATTCTGCCTCCCTTTCGGCTTATTCAAAAGCACTTGAGCTAGACGCAAATGCATTGGAGTTCTATTTTTACCAAATGCTGAGCTACCGATTGTTGAACGAACCAGAGCGCGCATTAGCTGTAATTGAACACGCTATTGAGGCTGATTCCGGTAAGTGGGTATACCGCTATCACAAGTCAAACTACTTACGTGAGTTGGGCAGGCATGAGGAAGCAGTAGAAGAAATGTCACGATTACTGGCGATGGAACCGAATCGGTATGACTTTCTATTCCATAAGGCAAATAGTCTACGTACGCTTGGACGTCATCAAGAAGCGATTGAAGCGATGGAAAAAGCCATCGTCTTAGATGAAGGCAATGCTCTTTATAAAGAGCATAAAAAACAATCTGAACTCTTATTGGAAGAGCAATGAAAGGGTGAGCGAAATGGAACAAGTCAATAAAGTAGAAAACTATGATAAATATGTTGAGTATGGCTACTCCGAAGATGTCCTTCCCAAGAAACCTGAAGATCGTGATTGGGGTATATCAAACTTCATCACGCTTTGGATGGGGGCCGTCCATAACATCATGGGGTACATGACCGTTGCTGGTTTTTTTGTTCTCGGACTAAACGTCATGCAAGTAATTACGGCGGTCATGCTTTCTGCCGTAATCGTATCGATTGGCTATGCTCTGAACGGCTATGCAGCCGCGAAATATGGCCTGCCATTTTCGATGTTGATACGAGATGCTTTTGGGGTGAAAGGCGCCATCATTCCTGCGCTGATTCGTGGGTTGATTGCCGGTTTGGTGTTCTTTGGTACTACTACAGTAGTTGGGGCAGAAGCAACCAATATTATTTTGACAAAGATATTCCCCAACTATATGTCAATCGGCGGTGACTTTAGTTTTATGGGTCTCGACTTACCAACGCTTATCTCTTATGTTCTCCTTTGGATTGTAACCGTCGCCTTATTCATGACAGGCATGAATGTCTTGGGGAAATTCGGTAACTGGTCTTCTCCATTGGTATACATCTTTATTATCTGGGCAGCAATCTGGGCAATTAATATGGCGGGAGGCTTTGGCGAAGTCATGGCCTATACACCGGAAACAACCATGGAAAGTCCGCTAGTCTTTATCGCTTGTGTCAGCGCACTTGTATCAAATTGGGCTGGACCGATTGTTAATATTTCTGACTTCACTTCCCGGGCCAAGAAATTAACCGATGCACTAATTGGTATTCCTTTAGGGATGATTATCTCTTATGTTTTGTTTGCGGTTACATCGGTAGCGTTAGTAGCAGGGACGGAAGTTGCGTTTGGAGAACCAATCTTTAATATTGCTTATGCAATTGATCGAATGGAGAATGACTTCGCAGCTATTATGCTTATATTGGCATTGAATGTTGGTGCAATCTCCTTCGTTGTGTTTGCTAACTTGTTACCTGCAGGTTTGCAATTAAGCTCGTTGTTTCCAAAGCGTCTCACAGTAAAAACGGGTGGTATTCTGACAGCAGTTATCGGGACCCTGATTATGCCATGGAAATTAGTGGAAAATGCTTCTACATTATTCTTGTTTTACAGTTTCATTGGCTCTATCTTTGGACCGATTGCAGGAATTATGTTATCAAATTTCTATTTGGAAAGACATCGTCTCATTAACTTGGATGAAATTTATGTAAAGCCAGGCGAAGAAGGCCGCTATCCGAATGGGTACAATATGCGCGCGATTATCGTCTTGTTAGTCAGTTTCGCCATTCCGATGTCAGGGGCCTTTTTACAGAACGTGGCTATTTTGAAACTACTAAATGATTTCGCTTTCTTCAGCGGCCTTATCATTTCATTCGTTCTGTATACGATTCTTAGTCAGTCATCACCAACTCGAGAAATATCTGTAGAAAAATAAACAACAACATGAGGAGGAAATAATAATGGATAAAAAGATGGAAAAGTATTTTACTCTTGCAGCCGATGAGACTTTAAGAAGTATGGAGCGCGGAGATGGTGGACCATTTGGTGCAACTGTAGTAAAAGACGGAGAAGTTATTGTTGCTGTAGGTAATACGCAAATGAGGGACACAGATCCGACTGCTCATGCTGAGATTGTAGCAATCAGAGAAGCATGCAAGAAGTTGGGAACACGTGACTTATCAGGCTGTGAGATTTATGCAACTTGTGAGCCGTGTCCGATGTGTGTAGGAGCGATTATTTGGTCAGGTATTAAAGATGTCTATTATTCTAATGACTCTCAAGATGCGGATAAATATGGATTTGGTGATATGCACTTGCGTCATTATCTGGACCATACTGATAAAAGTGTCTTGAATATGGTTAATGTAGAAAAGAGAGACGAATGGACCCACCTTTTTGAAAAGTTTCACGAGTTAAACCCAGCTGAATAGCCCATACAAAAAGAAGGAAACCGAGGGCTGGTTTCCTTCTTTTTGTATTTGTGTTAAAATACTCTAGCTTGTCAAAAAGCAGTACGTGGTTCGTCGACCATCCCACGGAAAAAAACTAGGAGGAATAATAAATATGGGTACAAGAAAAATGGTGGTAAATACCATCATCGCAGCCCTGTATGTAGCAATGACAGGGATTTTTAGTTTTATGTCTTTTGGAGCCGTGCAGTTTCGGGTTTCGGAGATGCTTAATCATCTAGTTGGGTATCATAAGAATTATAAATATGGGGTTTTAGCAGGTGTCTTCATCTCAAATCTTATTTTCTCCACACTGGGTGCATGGGATTTAGTGTTCGGTTTTGGACAAACCTTCATTTCATTCCTCATTTTGGAACGCCTGTTTAAACCGGGAGATTCCGAAATGAAACGCATGATGAAAACGGCAGCCGTTTTTACGATAACAATGGTTTTTGTGGCAATTGAATTGTATATCGTTTTAGATTTACCTTTTTGGTTCAGCTACGCAACCACAGCGTTCGGCGAAGCAGTTGTATTGATTGTTTCTGCACCATTAATGAAGTATTTAAATAAACTGATTGGCTTCACCGAAAAAATGGCATAAACCTGCTCCTTTTTATATAATTGAAGAATAAAGAGTATGGGAGGAAAACATCCATGGAATTACTTGCCCTAACGGTAGGACCTATCCAAGAGAATTGCTATTTCCTGATTGGCGAAAACCGCGACACGATCATTTTCGATCCAGGTGCTGAAGCTGATGAAATAATGAATGTTATAGATGTTAATAACTTAAAACCATTTGCGATAGTTTTGACACACGCACATTATGATCATATTGGTGCTGTGAATGAAATCCGTAAAGAATATCGTATTCCTTTGTATCAAAGTTCAATCGAAAAAGAATGGCTGGTAGATCCAACGCTTAACGGATCTGGCCGACAACCACTCATTCCGGAAGTTGTCATCGACAAGCCCGCCGATTTCTATTTGGATACAATGGGACCGACTCAAATCGGACCATTTAACTTTGAACTCCAACATCTTCCAGGTCATTCACCAGGTAGTCTGGTTTTCCTTTTCAAAGAAAATGGCTTTGCAATAGTGGGGGATGTCATCTTCCAAGGCAGTATCGGACGCACTGATTTTCCTTATGGCAGCCAAGAAACTTTATTGCAAGGAATCAAAGAGCATATCGTGCCACTGCCTGGAGACACAGTCTTATTCCCAGGTCATGGTAATCCAACTACTGTTGAACAAGAACTTGCACAGAACCCGTTCTTAAATGGGGAAATATAAAGATAAAAGCTCACTCGGACTGAAATTTTAGTCCGAGTGAGCCTTTTTTAAAAAAATAGCTCACTCATGGCAAATTTTCCGCCTGAGTAGGCCATTTCATAAAAAAAAGCCTACTCAACAGCTTAAATTAAGCTTGAGTGAGCCTTTTTTCATACTCTATTCGTTACGTAAATCTTCTATTGAAACAACACGGAATTCTTGTTTTTCAAGTCCTGCTACAACTGTATCAAGCTCAGCTTTTGTTGTGTCAGCCGGCAAAGTCACAAGAACACGACGCAGTACATCGTCACGGTTCACATCCAAGGTTATCACGTTAGCGATGGATGTTGTTTTGTTGATGATTTTGGTAATCTGGAACAAATCACCTTTGCGGCTAGGAGCAACAATCGTCAGTACATAGCTCCCGACATCTACACTCCAGGATTGCGCCAACATATTCAACAAGCTACTGTGTGTCAGGATACCGAAGAAAGTATTGTCGCGGTTCAACACCGCAATATATGGAAGTTCTTTAATCGTGAAGAAAATTTTGAAAAATGAACTATCTATGGAAATGAATTTTGTGGCATTTTTCAGTAAATGCGTTACCGGAAGATTCATGTCTCCTCCGTTAGCTTTATGGCGGTAGATATGCATCTTATAAATATTACCTCTGAAAAGTGTGCCCGTTTCATCAAGAATCGGAACACAACGGAACCCGGATTCTTCCAAGATGTCGATTGCCTCTTGTAAAGTGGCAGATTCTTTAACCACAGTCAGGTCTCTTTTAGGAATGGCAAGCGAGCGAATAAGCATGGGTAGTTCCTCCAATCTAATTTATATACCGATAATAACATTAAAATGAGAAAATGCAATGGCATTCAAGAAAGTCATCCATGTCTTAAAAACGTATAAATGACCCAAAAGAAACCCCTTACTTTTTCGATTTAAGAAAATAAATATGAGAATTAAAATGAGAGAAGCGCCTGAGCGCTTGTGAAAAACTCCTTGCTTTTCAACTTGATATTTCCTATTATAGAAGTATACTAGCGGTATTATATAGAAAAAAATAAAACAATCTAAAGGAGAAAAGATTTAAATGAACCCAGACCCCGAAGCCCAGAGGTTATTATCTGATATTTTAGTTGTGATAATCCTGACAGCTGTGAATGCTTTTTTTGCCTCAGCAGAATTAGCTTTTGTTTCCATCAATCGCCAGAAAATGAATACGATGGCCGAAGAAGGCGATCGTAAAGCACAAAAAGTATTGAAACTTCTCGACAACTCCGATGACTTCTTGGCAACCATCCAAGTAGCCATTACACTTGCCGGATTTTTCAACAGTGCATCTGCATCTTCCAACTTTGTTCCTTACCTGGAACCATTTTTAGGAGGAATATCTGGTTGGGAAACAATTGCCACAGTCATTGTTACATTAGTACTTGCTTACATTACCCTTGTACTAGGTGAACTTTATCCGAAACAAGTTGCTTTGCAAATGCCAGAACAAATTGCACGTTTCACTGCCGGACCGATTTCAGTGGTCAAAGCTGTGACGAAACCCTTTGTATGGTTGTTGTCAGCTTCTACGAATATTTTGAAAAAGTTATCACCAATCGACTTTACCCAACAAGAGGAAAAATTAACGCGTGATGAGATGCGTCAAATTCTTGCACAAAGTCGTGGTCAAGGTGCAATCGATCCATCAGAATTTACGATGATGGAGGGTGTTTTGTCGCTTGATACCCGTTTGGCACGTGAATTAATGGTGCCGCGTACGGATACACTAATGATAGATTTAGACGACAGTTTAGATGAGAACCTGGAATTGGTATTGAACAGCCCGTTTTCACGGATGCCTGTTTATGAAGGTGACAAAGACAATGTAATTGGGGTTCTGCACATGAAGAATGTGCTGAAAGCTTCCAAAGATATTGGCTTTGAGAGACTGGATTTCAGGACTTTGGTAAATGAACCATTATTTGTGCCCTCAACCATCTTTATTGACGATTTACTGGTAGAATTCCGTAAGAAACATACCCATATGGCAATCCTGAAAGACGAGTACGGTGGGGTTGAAGGTATTGTGACGCTGGAAGACTTATTGGAAGAAATCGTTGGTGACATCGAAGATGAGTATGATGAAATTCAACGCTTATCCCGTAAAATGGATGAGAAGAATTACTTCATTAATGGTAAAATGAATCTGCAGAAATTTAATACTCTTTTCGATACAGAAATAGAATCAAGCGAAGTGGATTCAATCGGTGGCTACATGATTGAAGAAGCAGGTTACTTCCCAGATGATGATGAGAAACTCAGTGTCCGGGTAGGCCCTTACGTGCTGACAACTGCTAAAGTCGAAAACGGACGAATCCGTTCGATTCATGTGGAACACAGGTCTAAAGAGGAAGACGAAAATAACAAAGAATAATACGAGAAGGCTTAATCTCAGGCGTGCGGTCGTTCCGGCGCTTAGATAAGCTTTTTTTATTGGGAGTGGAAAAGTAAATGGAGAAAAATCCGATGATGAGCCGTCCGGTTGTAAAACCGGAAATAGTAGATTTTATGCGTAAAGAATTAAAACCTTTTTCTGGCGGGTTAGCCGAACTTGAAAGTTATGCCAACGAGCGCGGCATTCCAATCATCCCTCATGAGACAGCAGTTTTCCTGAATATGATGGTAGGTATTTTACAACCCGAACAAATTTTGGAAATTGGGACAGCAATTGGATTTTCAGGCAGTTTGATGGCCCAACATCTTGGCGAAACGGGTCATCTAACCACGATTGATCGTTTTGATATTATGATCGAACGGGCGAAAGCTAATTTTGAAAAAATGGGTTTGGCTGACAAAGTAACCTTGCTAGAAGGCGATGCTGCGGATATCCTGCCAACATTGGACCAGACTTACGATTTGATTTTTATGGACAGTGCCAAGGCGAAATATTATGAATTTCTACCACACTGCCTACGCGTCTTGCGCACAGGCGGTATGTTGATTATTGATGATGTGTTCCAGGGTGGGACCATACTGGATGATGAAAAAGAAATTCCACGACGCGTCCGGAAAATCCACCGCCGTTTGAATTTATTGATGGATACGGTATTGAACCACCCAGCGTTGGAAACCGCCCTTGTACCGCTAGGGGATGGATTATTGATGATTAAAAAAATCGAGGAATTCGACTTCAGTTATATCTTGGACACTATATAAAATGAGCTGAAACTATAGCAAAAATGTATCAGGTGCGTTACAATAATCTGCAAGGAAGGCTGTAACACAATTGTAATGATTGGGTAACAATTTGAAATATAAAGCGTTAACCCGAGATGTACGGAGGGATATGGATGAAGAAAAAGCCGCTTATCTTTACTGTTATCAGCATTTTTGCGATTTTCGTGCTTGCTTACATAGGCGGAAGCAAGTATTATGATAATCATTTTTTACCCAATTCGAAAATTGGCGAAATAGATGTAGGAGGCAAGACTCTGGATGAAGCAAAGCGTGTCGTTACGCAAAAGCTTCATGCTAGTACCATCATTGTGACTGAAGATGGCAAAACAGTCACAAACGTAACGCCTCAAGATTTGGATGCCAAAATTGACAGCGATACTTTTCTGGGCGAATTAAAAAGTCAGCAAAACAGTTGGTCTTGGCCACTTGCTTTCTTCAACACCCATACGGTAAAAGCTTCAGAAGTTGCGATTCAATTTGATGAAAAAGCTGTTTTTGAACTGATTGAAAAGTTGACGCTATCTAAAGTCGACCGAATCGCACCAGTCAGTGCAAACGTTAAAAACAAGGATGGACAATTTGTTATTGAGGAAGAAGTACCGGGTACCATTATTGATGCGGATCGTTTCGAGGAACAACTGATTGCAACGATGGTTGCTGGTGAAGAAACGCTTGCTTTAGAGGATGCGTATGTATTGCCGGAATTGACGGCCGATAGTCAAGACTTGACGCAAGTCGTTGAAACCATGCGGGATTTGGCTGATACGAATATTACGTATACGATAATCGGTGAAGAGATAGCCGTTCCTAAGGACCAAATTGCTTCGTGGTTATCCCTGGACAACTCGGGAAAACCGACCGTTAATAAAGAAGCAGCCAAAGCATTCCTGAAGACGTTGCATGATAAATATGCAACCTATGAAAAAACACGTACCTTTAAAAGCACGAATCGTGGCGAAGTACAAGTACCACCGGGCGAATACGGTTGGTCCATTGCAATGGAAGCCGAATCTGAAAATCTGGCTGGTTATATTTTAGCGGGTGAAGACGTGAAGACGACACCGGAAATTCTTGGTTCGGGTTACCATGAAGATGGCACCGATATTGGTGATACTTACGTTGAAGTCGATCTTCAAAATCAAAAAATGTATGTCTATAAAAATGGTAAACGCGAATTAGAAACACCTATTGTTTCCGGACATGCAACCACCCCAACGCCAGTCGGAGTATTTTATGCGTGGAATAAGGAAGAAGATGCAGAGCTGATTGGTTACAACCCAAGACGAGGCAATGATTATGCACAACCGGTAAATTACTGGATTCCAGTTGACTGGACGGGTGTAGGGATTCATGATGCAGGATGGCAAACATCTTTTGCTCCCGATCAATGGAAACATGATGGGTCTAATGGGTGTATCAATACTCCGCCAGGCGCCATGGAAAAACTATTCTCACTTATCGAAGTGGGGACGCCTGTCGTATTCTTCTGATAGTACATTCCAATCCGGGGTTTGGCACCAGCAACAGAAGCCGAACACCGGATTGAAACGTTTACACAAAGAGTTTTGCACTTGCCTTTGAACACCTGTATAATGTAAGGGAAGCACTGAAAAAAGGAATTTATCCTTTAAGGAGTCTGATAAATTATGAAAAAAATACTTGTAGTCGATGATGAAAAGCCGATTTCCGATATTATTAGCTTCAACCTTGATAAGGAAGGATACGAAGTTTTCACAGCTTTTGACGGAGAAGAAGCCGTTGCACAATTCGAAGCTGTTGGGCCTGACTTAATTTTGTTGGACTTGATGTTACCAAAAATGGATGGCTTGGAAGTCTGTCGCATAATCCGGAAGACAAGTGATGTTCCGATTATTATGCTGACTGCCAAAGATTCTGAAATTGATAAAGTATTGGGCTTGGAGTTAGGCGCAGACGATTATATTACAAAACCGTTCTCCAACCGTGAATTGGCAGCACGTGTCAAAGCCAACTTACGACGCGTTGGAACGAATGCGCAAGCACAACCTGAAGAAGAAGTTGCCAATGAAGTCCATGTCGGTACTTTGACAATTCATGAAGATGCTTATGCCGTTTCCAAACGTGGTGAAGAAATCGAATTAACGCACCGTGAGTTCGAATTATTACATTACTTAGCCAAGCACTTAGGGCAAGTCATGACCCGTGAACATTTATTGCAAACCGTATGGGGTTATGATTATTTTGGTGATGTCCGTACTGTTGATGTAACTGTACGACGTCTACGTGAAAAAATTGAAGATACACCCAGTCATCCAACTTGGTTGATTACTCGTAGAGGAGTCGGTTACTTCTTAAGAAATCCAGATCAGGAGTAATACGATGCAAAAAAAAATAAATTGGATTCAATCCATACATTTCAAGATACCAATGCTGTTTATCTTTCTGCTATTGGTATCTTTACAAATTATTGGGGCTTAT
Source organism: Jeotgalibaca sp. A127 (assembly GCF_052266745.1). Lineage (NCBI taxonomy): Bacteria > Bacillati > Bacillota > Bacilli > Lactobacillales > Carnobacteriaceae > Jeotgalibaca > Jeotgalibaca sp. A127. The sequence continues at coordinate 11,224 of NZ_JBQPRC010000010.1, read as the reverse complement.
TTTATCCGGCAACTTGAAACGGATTTGATTGATAACTTTGACAGTCAAATGAGCTTGAATGTACGCTTTTTGGAAAATTCACTTGTTCCTGTATTTGAAGATGAAGACCAAAACGACACGCCAGAAAATGTCCAAAGTATTTTGGAGGACTATATTGGTGGCGACTTTTTGGAAATCCAGGTTATTGATTCCGAGGGGTATATCATCGGAACGAATGACCAGACCCGTCAATCAATAGTGGGAACAAAGTCAACGGATCGTGATGTTCAACAAGCGCTTCTATTGGAAAGTGAACGCAAATACCAATACATGGACGAGGAAAAATCGGACCGTGTCCTCAAAACCGTCTCACCGATGTTTGCGACCACCAATCCAGGTCAAGTCATCGGTGTTGTTATGATGGAGTCAAATATTGAGACTGTGTATACCCAAATCAGTGAAATTGTGAAAATATTTGTCAATGCATCCTTGTTTGCGATTGTCGTGACGATTGTATTGGCGATCATTATTTCCCAGGGGATATCCAAGCCAATCGCTGAGATGCGGACGCAAACATTGGCGATTGCACAAGGAGACTATTCGGGAAAAATACGTATTTACGGAAATGATGAATTGGGTCAGTTGGCTGATACCATCAATCACCTGTCAACAAAAGTTAAAGAAGCACAGGAAACAACCGAAGCGGAACGGCAGCGTCTGGACAGTGTCTTGAAGCACATGTCGGACGGAGTTATTGCTACGGATCGCCGAGGTAAAATCATTATCATCAATAACCGGGCTGTTGATTTGCTGGGCATTACCCGCGAAGAGGCTGTTGGAAAATCCATCATGAAAGTTTTGGATTTGAGTAAAGGCTATACATTCCGACAATTGCTTGAAGCAAATGAAGATCTCGTTATTCATATCGACGAAGGTGATGACAAGACGGATAGTATTTTACAAGGCGAGTTCTCGGTTATTCAACGGGATACCGGCTTCATCAGTGGGGTCGTTTGTGTACTGACGGATATTACCGAGCAAGAAAAAGTAGAGCAGGAACGACGCAATTTTGTTTCCAATGTATCGCATGAGCTGCGTACACCGTTGACCAGTGTGAAGAGCTATACAGAATCCTTACAGGATGGTGCCTGGAAAGACGAAAGAATTGCACCGCAATTCCTGCAAGTCATTGCAACTGAAACCGAGCGGATGATTCGTATGATTACAGATTTGCTGAATCTATCCCGGATGGACCAAGGGAAAATGCAACTGGAACTGGAATATGTCAGCATGAATGATTTGTTTACGCATATTCTGGACCGTTTCGATATGGTTCTTCAATCCGAAGCTTACCGTGATAAAAATTATCGAATCCAGCGCGATTTCACTCAACGGACATTGTGGGTGGATATCGATCAGGACAAGATTACGCAAGTAATCGATAATATTATGAATAACGCTTTGAAATATTCTCCGGACGGCGGAACGATTACCTGCCGGTTGATGGAAACACATAACAGTGTGGTCCTCAGCATCACCGATGAAGGGCTGGGAATCCCTCGTAAAGATTTGCAGCATATCTTTGAGCGTTTTTACCGTGTTGATAAAGCGCGCGCACGTTCCATGGGAGGGACCGGCTTAGGCTTGGCTATTTCCAGAGAAGTCTTGATGCTTCATGGTGGCCGCATCTGGGCAACCAGTGTGGAAAATAAAGGTTCCACATTCTTTATTTCCTTACCATATGAATCGTTTGAAGAGGAGGAGTGGTGATGAAACAGATAGATTCAAAATGGATTAGTTTCACCCTCTATACCTTGGTTGCAATCAGTTTGTTTTTAACATGGCGCATCTTGAGCGTTCCTTCTGGGGCAGCCAATATCCAAAGTATTGCGCCTACTCAATCAACGACCAGTATTTCCAATGTGAAAAATATCGATGATATGTTCGCGCCCCATCGCCTGACTTTCCACACCCAACTGAATACCTTTGTCTCACAGGACGAAAGGATTGTGAACCAGGCTGATGCCTTCCTGGAGGAGTGGAAGATGCAGGACGTGACATTCGTATCAGCCTATACAAAAGAGGACTATGACGCGCTCATTTTGGAGAGAAATAGAATCGAAATACGGTTTCCGGGCCCTATGCCTATAGGGATGTTATCGCGTTATTTTGACACAGTTCCGGAAGAGTTGGAAAGTAGTACCATTACCCGTATTTTGATTACAACAGTGAATGCTGATCCGATTTATTTGTTGGATGACGGCAGTAAAAATGTCTACACCGCAACCCGGTCGAAAGATTCGATTGAACCGCTTATGAAGCTCTACTCTGGTAATAAAGAGTCCTATATTAATTCCAATGCCTATTCTTTTAAGGATGTCATCACTTATTTACCGCAAACAGAAATCCAGTTGGATAAACTGGATTACCTGGTAGAGAAACAACCGAACAGTTTTTTTATTGGACAGTTATTCGAAGATACAACTGAGTTACGTGATGACAGTAATGATGTTTTTACGATATACAGTGATAACATTTCTGAACTGCGTATCCATAAAGAAACAGGGATATTGTATTATTACCGCAATAACCTGGATCAAGAAAATTTAAGTGTCTTCCAACAAATTCGTGATAGCTTTCATGCTCTGAAATTTTTGGATACATGGACCCAAGCTTCTTATTTTGAAGGGTTTGATGAAGAAAGTGGCCAAGTTACTTATCGCCGCTATTTAAACGGTTTGCCAATTGCTGGTGCATTGGACCGTGGTTTAATCCGGATGGAGATGGAAAACAGTGGTTTGGTGGAATTGTATTATCCAACCGAAATCATTCAAACCCCTTTGGAAGATCGCCAAGAGAAGGTTGTTTTGCCAAAACCACAGGAAATGATTGATAAGTTAGCTAAAGCTGATATTCCATATAGCGCCATTGAAAATATGGCAATCGGCTATGAATGGATCAGTAATGACGAAAGTACCCGCATTGCAAGTTTGGTTCCAAGATGGTTTATAAAACTCGATGGAACATGGAATACCATTGATGGTTGGATTACTGTGGCACGAAGGGGTGACGCTAGTGGATTATAAAAGAATTCAGGTTATCTTGATTATTACCTTCTCTATATTGAATATTTATCTTCTGGCTGTTTTTTTAGAGAAGAATGATGAACTAAATTTCGGAGACCCTAGTGCTACCGTCAATCTTGAAGAAGGATTGCGAAACGATAAGATTGAAAGTCCGGAATTGAGTCGTGAAGCAGAAGAAATACCCGTCATTAAAACGGATAAGAATACGTACCTCCGTGAAAATGCCGCTTCATTGAAAAATCAAACAACGCGGATGGAGAACAATTTGTTATTCAGTGTTTTGTCTGATCCCATTGCGTTGGATTTTGAGACCGATAATGTCCCTTTATCGCAACGACTGGAACCCATCCAAGTTTTTATTGATGATGGTAATGTTCTGAATGGTTATGAATATGCCTACTTATCCTATCAAGCGGTTAATCAGCGCGTGGTTTATGTCCAATATACCAAAGAGGGGATACCCATTGCGGATGGAACAGCTTCTTTAATTTTTCATCTGAATTCCGATCATGAAGTCATTTCCTATGAACAAACCTATGTGGGTTCGGCGGAACCGCAAGGTCGGCAACGGAATGTTATTTCCGAGCAAGCTGCGATTGAATCCTTGTATTTGAATAATCAGATTCCTGATAATTCAACCATTCGCTTGCTGACGTTGTCCTATTATCAAACGCTTAGTTTGACTGATATGAATATCTACAGCCCGATGTGGTATGTCGAAATTGCCCGGGAAAATGTTCCCGTACAAATCAAGCGCGTGGATGCCTTAACAGGAAATATCATTTCCGCACCAGTCGTTCAAGAGGAAGAAGAGGAAGAAAGTTCCGAGGCAGAAAGCGAAGCCGAAACTGAGAATGTTGTGAGTGAAATGAGCAGCAGTACGGAGCCGGTTGAAGAATTAACTGAACGCCTCTTAATAAGTGAATAAAAAAATCCAGGACCTCGTTGGGCTCCTGGATTTTTTTATGGAAATTGCTTAAGTGTTTTTATTTACTGAAGCATCATAGATTGAAGTGACTGCTTCTTTCAAGGTTTCATTAAATTCAGCATCGGACTGTTTCGCCCGTAGATTCTCGGATAAAGCCCTTGAAAAGCTGGCAATGAGGCCGTGATTATTTTTTAATTTCTCATTGGCATCTTCACGCGAATAGCCCCCTGACAAGGCAACCACGCGCACCACATTTGGATGCTCAATCAAATCCTTGTAGGCATTTTTTACTGTCGGAATCGTGAGTTTCAACATGACCCATTCATTCTTACCGAGAGTATTTAAATGCTCCAGGATTTCCTCTTTCAAAATCGCTTCGATTTCTTCTTTCTTATGGCTGTAAATATCTACTTCCGGTTCGATAATCGGCACCAAGCCAGCTGTTATAATCTGTTTGGCAACTTTGAATTGTTGATCAACGACGGCTTTAATCCCCTTAGGATTCAATTCCTTAATAACCGAGCGCATTTTGGTACCAAATACGTTATGTTTTTTCGCCCGTTGCAATAAACCAGCTAGTTCTGGCATGGGTTTCATCAACTGAACACCATTCTCCAGCTCCGCCAATCCTTTATCCACCTTTAAGAAAGGAACGATGTCTTTTTTCTTGGCCAAATATTCAGAGGTATAGAGTCCTTCGATCTTTCGATCCATGGTTTGTTCAAAGAGAATGGCCCCAAGGATATATTTTGAATCAAAGGCAGGAGAGGTGATGATACGCGTTCGCATCTCATGTACCAAATCAAACATCTTATCTTCCGTGGCATAGCTACCTTTCAAGATGCCATATCTCTCCAGTGCTGTAGGTGTACTACCTCCACTTTGATCCAAAGCTGCAATAAATCCTTTGCCATCACGTACTTTTTGTAGCTGTTTGTTATTCATGATTTCTTTTCCTCCCTTTCTCATTCTATTTTAATTATAACGCACAAAAAAGAATTAGGGGAAAAGAAAACAAGAGTAGCGCCTTTTAGTTCTCGCCCACTACAATCGTCACACTGTAGGATTCGTCTGCTGTTTGAATAGGTAATTCTTCCAAAGCAGCAGCTGCTTGAGGTGGTGCAACGGTTGGTTCGGGAATGGAATCAACAAATATTGCAAGACCAGTGGCGATGAAAAGCGTGCTCGCGACTAAAACGGTTGTAGCCCATTTTGGTACCGTGAAGCGTTTATTTTGGTCGATCAAATGGTAATGCTTTTCGTCGCGGTATGAAATACGATCTCCAATCCGCATGCCTTTTTTTAACTTGATCCGGTGCAGACTCCCTTCCTCGTCGATAACGAGGCCATAATGTTGCCTAATTTCCGCAATAACGGTTTTCTTGTACATCACTTTCACGCTCCTTTTCTAAGCCAGCTCTGCACTCGGTGCCAAGACGTTCACCGTATCCACGCCTTCGACCGACATGATTTCTGTTGCCAAACGTTGTTCATCTGCATGCTTCGTTTTAATTTCATAAACAAGTTCAAAAGAATCCTGCAACAAGTTTTGTGCTTTCAAACGGCTGTTGCCAGGCGTATCGAACACGATATCGGAAATATACGGAATATTTGCCTTATTGCCGCGGATAACCAACAACATGGTATTTGAAGAAGCAATGTTATCGCCAGTCGCAATCATAAAAATCATTAAGAGAAGGGAACCGATAAAGCCGATGAACCAACCTTCGCTGGATGAAGCAATACCGATCGCCATCGCCCAGAAAACGAAGCCAAGATCGCGCGGGTCCTTGATGTTGGTACGGAAACGCACCAAGGAAAGAGAGCCCAACATACCTAAAGAGAGCGCAACGTTTTGTTTAATCAGTTGCATCAGAATTGTTGAGACAATTGCCAACATCACCAAAGTGATATTATATTTGTGATCGTAAGACATCTTTGCGTGGCATTTCTTGAAAGTGAAAAACATGACAGCGGAAAGGAAGAGGGTATACCCCAAACTTACCAATACCGTTGCTGTAGTCACCGTGTTTGTCATTGTTCCTGAGTTTTGTTGGATAAGATCGAATACTTGATTCATTTGTAAATTCCTCCTAATAATAATAATTTTCCAATAGTTGTCTTGATGATCCGAATTTACTGATTGGACATTTCTTCAAATTACATCTAGTCAGTACATCCTGCAATTGCGGAAACAGGAAGCGATCGTATTTTACTTCCAGGATGGTATCCGTCAAAGGCATGGCATAGTGATAGTTTGGCTTTTCCGCAAACAAGTCATAATCGAAATTACAATACTTCAACTCGTTATCAAGGGTGATCCGGGTGCTGAAAAAGGGATGGGTAAAGGCACGGCGTTTGTATTCAACCATGGAAATCGGCCGGTAGCCCATCGTCGTACAAATTTCGTAACCAAGCTCGGCCGTGTCCCCTTCATAATTTTTCAATACTTCGAAGTTCCCTTTTAACATTTCCTCTGCGTCTAAACGGGTAACGAGTAATGTATCCTTGATTTGGTTTCCAGGTTTCTTTTTCTTGATTTCAAACTTGACCATCTGATCCTTGATATCATAGATGCGAAGCCGAACCCGTTTAACGAATTCAAACTTCTGCATTTTCTCGTTATAGTCCTGATTATCCAGGCTGTCGAAGTAGACGCTTCTGACGCTGTAGCCATTGTAGCCACCGTAAGCGTCGGGAACGAGGATCGCATGCAAGGACTTAATCAACTGCATGCGGTCTTCCAAACCGAGTAAGTATTTCCTTTCACTGCGGAAAACGGTGATTTTATTTAATAATTGCTCCATAAGTAAGTGCCTTCCTCTCTCATTTTTGGGTGATAGTAATAGATTACGGAGGTCTTTGTAAATTTTCGGGGTCCTTTTTGAAAAAATATTTACTTTTTGTTTATACAAGGGATATATTCGCATCATGACGGGCTTTCAACTATAATTTAGGAAAGGAGGAATTCGGATGAAAAAGTTAATGGCTATCATTAGTTTTACATTTTTTCTATTATTTGGCCTTTCCCCACCAGAAGTAGCGGCCAGGTCGTATGAAATCAATAATTACGATGTGCAGGTAAATATCCAGGAAGATGGGAGCGCCTTGTTTACGGAGCGCATTACCTATTATTTTGATGGTGAATTTAATGGGGTATTGTTCAACCTGGATTATTCGCCGCACCCAACTCCAACCGATGTTTCGGTTGCGATTGAGGAAGAGGGGGAGGCAGCTGTTCCATATAGTCAAGATACGACGCAACAGCCAGGCACCTATGAAATGACGGATACAGGGACGTTTTTAAATTTCACGGTCTACAATCCCATTACGGATGATGATATGACCGTTATTTATTCATACCGGATTCCAGAGATGGTAACGAATTATAATGATGTTGCCCAATTTAACCGTAAAGTGATTGGTTCGGCTTGGGATGACGAACTCCTTGATGTCGATATCCGGATTGAATTGCCGGCTGCAGTGGAGCCTGGTGAGTTAAAAGCCTGGGGACATGGTGATGCCAATGGGAATGTGACCTTGGAAGAGGACAGGGTTGTCAACTTAAGCCTGAACCGTAATCCGGCGAACACATTTGTGGAGGCAAATGTCATTTTCCCAACTTATGTGACGTGGAATAATCCCAATACAGTGAATGAAAATAACCTTGATCAAATCATTGCGAACGAAGAAGCAATTGAAAGAGCAGAGGAACAACGTTACTGGCTACTGGTGATTGTGGGTGCCGTTTTCGGCGTAATTGGCCCGCTTTTGGCATTGGCAGTTCTGTTTTGGTTACGGAAGAAATATAAAGAAACCAACCCGGTGCCTTATCAAGAACCGGATTACGTTTATGAATTGCCGGAAGACATGTCGCCTGCTGTCATGAACAAGGCGATATTTAATCAAGAACCGGATTCCGAAGCTGTTTCTGCGACCATTCTCGATCTGGTTCGCCGTGGTTATCTACAGATGAAAGAAATCCCGTTGGAAGATGGCTTCGATTATGAATTGCGGAAATTAAAAGAGCCGGACAGCGGACTTTTGAAACACGAGAAGCAACTGATGCGTTGGTTCTTGAAAATTGGAGGAGATGGCAAGGCTGTTACCTTTGGCAGGATTGAGTCCATTAATTATGATACCAAGTTGGGGGAACGTTTTTACAAAGCGCGCATGGCATGGCAACAAGCTGTTCGCGACGACGCGAAAGTATATGAAGAAAGATACCGTGCCCCTCATGCAACGACAGCGAGGACTTGGTCGATTATTACTCTAATTGCAAACAATATTTTCTTTATCCTCTTAACAATCGGTGTCTTTGCGTATCAGCTGCCTATCTGGCTATTTTTGCTGGGATTCACGGGATTGGCATTGGCCATCTATGTGCTGCTTTATCATGTGAAACATCCTGCTGTGACCCCTGAAGGCGATAAAGCCAAGAAAGATTGGCGTGCCTTTGAACGGATGTTGGAGGATGTTGGGGACTTTACGATGCAGGACATTGGTTCGGTTGAATTGTGGGATACATATCTCGTCTACGCAACGGCAATGGGGATTGCTTATCATGTTCTGGAACAAATGGCGATTCAGTATCCAGATGATGTCATTTACGGAACATCTTATTTCTATCCTTTCTACTACCACAATCCGGGTTATATTGACGGTGTCAATGATCCGATAGCAAGAGGAATTGATGCTTCCACGCCGCAATCTGATTCTTCCAGTGGTTCGGGAGGCGGATTTAGTGGCGGTTCCTCGGGAGGTTCCGGTGGTGGATCAGGCGGCGGTGCTTTTTAAAGTTTAAAGTCAGTGATTTTTTCACTCAGATGCGTTAGAATAGATAGGACAAATTGGAGGGAATCTGAGTGATGGAATTAGATAACATGAGCGGCTTTAAAGTCAGTATGCTGGCGAGTGGCAGTTCAGGTAACTGTACCTATATCGAAACGCCCAAACGTAAAATATTGGTGGACTGTGGCCTGAGTGGCAAGAAGATTCAAGCCTTGATGAACCAAGTGGGACGTGACTTGGCTGAAGTCGATACCGTCTTGGTAACCCACGAACACCGCGATCACGTGCATGGCCTGGGTGTCTTGGCACGCCGCTATGGGTTTGATGTTTATGCGAATGAAGCAACGTGGCGCGCCATGCCAACGACAATCGGGGAAATCAAAACAGAACAAAAGCACATTTTTGAAATGGGCGAAGTATTGACTCTCGGTGACGTTGATGTACAAAGCTTCGGGGTTTCCCATGATGCAGCAGCGCCGCAATTCTATTCCTTCCATTATGAAAACAAACAATTTGTGATGTTGACGGATACGGGATATGTGAGCGATCGTCTGCGCGGTTTGTTGAAAAATGCCGATGCCTATTTAATCGAAAGTAACCATGACCTGGAATTGTTGCGGATGGGACGCTATCCTTGGTCACTGAAGCAACGGATATTAGGCGACCATGGACATTTGTCCAACGATGATGGTGCTTTAGCCGTGGCAGAGATGATAGGTGATAATACGAAACGTATTTATTTGGGCCATTTGAGCCAGGATAATAATATCAAGGCACTGGCCCATGAAACGGCCGAAAGTATTTTACTTTCCAAGGGTCATGGTGTTAATGAAGCGTTTCGCGTATTGGATACCGACCCTAACGTACCAACTGATTTATTTCCTGTTTAAAATGAGACCGAGAAAATGCGTTGGATAAGCATTTTCTTGGTTTTTTTCGTATACTTATAGTTGTACAGGAAAACTGTTTTTACCAAATTCTTCATATTTTTTTCAAAGTTGTTTTATATAATAAGCTAGAAAGAGACAAGGAAAGAGAGGAGAAAACGAATGAGTGAGAGATATTCAAATAAAAAACCAAAAAAACAATCAAGCATGAAAAGTGGCCTATTGGGTGGTGTCATTGGTGGGGCTACCGTAGCCTTGTTGGGAACGGGAATTTTGTTCGGTTCAGGTGCGTTGGATATGGAAAATAATGGCAATGATATAAATACATCTACTATCACGGAATCGGATGGCTCCCAAACAACAACAATCAGCCTGGATGTAAATACTGCCACAACGGAAGCGGTGGAAGGCGTTCAGGAAGCGGTCGTTTCTGTTATTAATCTAAAGGAAAATTCCGGGAACCCGTTTGGTTTTGTCATTCCACAAACAGAGACGGATGACAGTGGTTTGGTTACCAATGGTACGGGTAGTGGGGTTATTTATAAAAAAGATAACGGGACCGCCTATGTGGTCACGAATAATCACGTCATCAACGGTGCGGACGCCGTGGAAGTGTTAATGAAGGATGGCACGAAACTTGAAGCCGAGGTAGTCGGTGCGGACGTCTGGACGGATTTGGCGGTATTGGCGATTCCTTCTGACCAAGTTGATGTCATTGCGGAGTTTGGCAATTCTGAGGCATTGAATGTAGGCGAACCGGCAATCGCTATTGGCTCGCCTCTGGGAACTGAGTTTGCAACCTCGGTAACGCAAGGGATTATTTCCGCAACTGAACGAACGGTTGAAACGGATATTGACGGCGATGGTGTGGTCGATTGGGACGTAACGGCGATTCAAACCGACGCCTCCATCAACCCGGGTAACTCGGGTGGTGCGTTGATTAATATTGGTGGTCAGGTTATCGGAATCAACTCGATGAAGATTGCCTCCTCAAATGTAGAGGGAATGGGATTTGCGATACCAAGTAACGATGCGGTAAGTATCATTGCAGAATTAGAAGCACATGGTGAAGTGATTCGTCCCGTTCTTGGGGTAAGCATGATGGACCTGCAACAAGTTTCTGTTTCGCAACAACGTAATATCCTGGATCTGCCGGAAGAAGTGACGGCGGGTGTAGTTGTAGCAGATGTACAAGGTATGTCTGCCGCAAGTGAAGCTGGTATTGAGCAATATGATGTCATTGTCGGTATGGATGGCGAAGAAATCACCAACATGGTGGGACTGCGCAAGATCCTTTACCGTCAAGAAGTGGGTAGTACCGTTAAAGTGGAGTTGTATCGTGGCGGCGAAAAAATGACCATTGATGTGACCCTTAACGATGGGCAAGAAAAATTGTAATTAAAAATGGCCCTTCCGAGCGCGTACGCTTTAATCTGGACCCCGTTTCAAGGACAATTTAAAAAAGAGGTTTAAGCAACCTTCAGAAGAAGTTGATTTCGGTATTGTACCGGGGTCAACTTTTTTAAGTGCCATTGGGCACGTTCGCAGTTGTA
>NZ_JBQPRC010000009.1:0-87662 GCF_052266745.1 Jeotgalibaca sp. A127 | reverse complement strand
AGGATCAAACTCTCATTAAAAGTGGGCTCTTGTACAGAAACCCTAATGTTTAAGTTGATTGCTCTTGTTGTTTTGCTGACTTACTTGTGTTGCGACACTTGCGTGTCGGCTTAATGTGCATCCGTTAGGATGCCCTGCACGTTTGGTTCGTTCATTCTTTGTTCAGTTTTCAAAGGTCAATCCGTTATCACGTGTTACGTGATGTTTCGTTCGTGACAACTTCTATATAATAGCATCTTATCAACTCGGCGTCAACACTTTTTTGAAATTATTTTTTCAAAAATTTAGCGACGCTCCAAGTGAAAGCTAAAACATCATATCATCTTCTTGAATAACTTGTCAAGAGAAATTAAAATGTTTTTTTCGTTTGTCAAACAATATGTATTGGATGACTAACGGAATTTCATGATACAACCTTTTCTTTCTTTTTGCAACCCTTTTTGCACGTTATTTTCGACGTACATTATTGATAAAGCCCACTAACATTCGATATTGACGAACGTTTTTAAAACAAGTGGAATAGATAGTTCCGATTTGGATAATAAAAATGATAAATAGCCTATGATTAATTTGCTTTTTGTTCAAAAAAAACAAAAAGCACAAATTTAAAATTTGTGCTTTTATTATTACCAATGGCTTTTTATGTAGTCGTCGCGCCCAGACATTGTCCGATACCGGTTATAATGCGCTGAAGATTTTTTGTAAAAGTCTTGGTGATACTCTTCTGCGGCATAAAATGGTTGCGCAGGTTCGATTGGTGTAATAATCGGTTTTTTAAACCGTCCACTCTCTTGAAGCGCCCGTTTTGATTCTTCTGCAATCTCTTTTTGTTCAGGTGAATGATAAAAAATCGCGGGGCGGTAAGAATTTCCTTGGTCAACGAATTGACCGTTTGGATCAGTTGGATCTGTTTGTTGCCAATAAACCTCTACTAAATCTTTATACGGAAAAACTTCTGGATCAAATGTTATTTGTACCGCTTCCGTGTGGCCTGTCTTTCCGGTACAAACTTCCTCATAAGTTGGATTTTCAACATGGCCACCCGTATAACCTGAAATGACAGATTCAATTCCTGGTAAAGTATCAAACGGTTTTACCATACACCAGAAGCATCCACCAGCAAACGTTGCTTTTTCAAATGCCATCGTTTAAACTCCCCTTTCTTTTGGGGTTATTTTAACATATATAGAAGAATTATTTATTCCCTAATGCATTTTCCTTCGTAATCTTAGTGATACCACCCATATATGGAACCAAAACTTCTGGAATTGTTATTGACCCATCTTCATTTTGATAATTTTCCAAAATAGCCGTTACTGTACGTCCCACTGCTACACCTGAACCATTTAATGTATTTGCGTATTCCACTTTACCGGTTTCTTCATTCCGGTAACGAATCATCGCACGGCGCGCTTGGAAATCTTCCGTATTTGAACAAGAACTGATTTCACGGTATGTGTCTTGTGCTGGGACCCAAACTTCAACGTCGTATGTTTTTGCCGCTGAGAAGCCCATGTCTCCTGTACATAAAACAATGGTACGGTGCGGTAGACCTAAATTACGCAAAACAGCTTCTGCATTATCGGTCATTTTTTCTAACTCTTCATATGATTCGCTTGGTTTACTGAATTTAACCATTTCAACTTTGTGGAATTGGTGCATACGGATCAAGCCACGTGTATCACGGCCTGCACTTCCTGCTTCAGAACGGAAAGACGGACTCATCGCCGTAAAATAGACTGGTAAGTCTGCCTCGTCCAGAATTTCATCGCGGTAATAGTTTGTTAAGGGTACTTCAGCTGTCGGAATCAAAGTAAAGTTGCGTTCATCCGTCAATTGGAAAACATCTTCCTTGAATTTAGGGAATTGACCTGTCCCAAACATTGAAGCTTCATTTGCGATATAGGGAGGAATCACTTCTGTATACCCGTGTTCACCCGTATGTAAATCCAACATATAATTGTAACAAGCACGTTCCAAACGCGCACCCAAGCCTTTGTAGAAAACAAAACGAGAACCTGTTACTTTAGCAGCACGTTCAAAGTCCAGAATTCCTAGAGCTTCTGCAACTTCGTAGTGGGCTTTCGGTTCAAAATCAAAACGGCGTGGTTCGCCCCATTTACGTATTTCCACATTATCTTCTTCATCCGCTCCGACCGGCACAGATGCATGCGCCACATTTGGCAAACGAAAGGCAATATAGTTAATTTTTTCTTCAATGGCAGCCAAATCTGCATCCATTTGCTTGATTTGGTCACCCACTTCTTTCATTTGAGCAATTTTATCATCTGCATTTTCTTTATTGCGTTTCAAAGTTGCGATTTCTTGGGATACTTGATTGCGGACCTGTTTCAAATTCTCCGCTTCAACAATTTTCCCTCTGCGTTCCTCATCCAGTTGTTTCAACTCCGTTAAAACTTCGGCTGTAACACCACGAGCAGCCAGTTTCTCTGCCATTTCATCATAATTTTCACGAATTCTCTTAATATCTAACATCTTTTTCTCCTCCTAATCATATAAAAAAAGCCATTCCGCCCCAATAGATAACAATCTATTGGGACGAAATGACTTGTCATTCGCGGTACCACCCAGTTTCGGACACACGTATGCATCCGCACTTTAGACGATAACGGGGGACCCGAAACAATTTAAGCAATTGATTTGTTTTCATTGTTTGCTTCATGCGTGGATTCAATAAAGGCATCTATCGGTTTTCACCCACCACCGACTCTCTAAAAGACTACCATTATTTACTATTCACATGCCTAGCTTTTTCTTTGTTTTAATTATCATCATTTTACTTGATTAACAGCCATTTCGTCAACTTAGTTAAAGAAACCACCGATAAAATCAGTTACTGTATTCCATCCTTGAGAAGCAGTGCTCGCTATCCAGCGCCATGCCAATACGAAAACATTCGCTTTTTCGACTGTGCGCTCAACTGCTACAGCTGCTTCATTTTGCGAACCATCCAAGTAACCCAGATCATCACCTTCAATTGAAAGAGTAACATTTCCGACTGTCGTTCCCTTCTCAATCGGTGCTTCTACCTGGCCATCTTCGTTCAACAAATCAGGATTCAAGGACATTTCTGTTTCAACTTTAAGTTCTTCATCTGTATTCGGTGTCACAACAAAGACATCTTCACTGTAAACCAACCCTACTTCTTCTTCTTTACCTTTTGCAATTGCCAATGGTTCTTCAGTTTTTACTGCATCCCCTTTTGCTGCAATTTGGACTTTTTCAAAATTATCAAATGCAAAATCCATCAAACGTGAAGTTTCTCCGAAACGGACAGAATTGTCTTCCGCACCAATCACGACTGTAATGACGCGTCTATCTTCTTCAACTGCAGTTCCTGCAAAAGAAGCGCCAGAAGCATCGGTTGTTCCTGTCTTCAAACCATCAACGCCAGTGTGTGCGTATGGTTGGTTTGGCAACATCAAGTTATAAGTCATCATGTGGATTTCGTCTCCGGAACCCTCCATGAAAATTTTATCCTCAATTTTAGCTGTTTCCAAGATTTCTGGATAGTCATCCAACAAATGATCGGCCACAGTGGCAATGCCACGTGCTGTCATTTTATTTTCTTCATCAACAGGGGCACCTGGGTAAAGGTTTCCTAACTCATCTGCATAGTGGTTAGGCAAACCCGTTGTATTAAAAAGAGAGTAGCCTGTAATTCCCCATTCATCCAATTTCGCTTTCATCATGTCAACAAAAGCATGTTCAGTTCCGCCAATCAATTCTGCTACAGCAATTGTTGCGCCATTCGCTGAATAAATGACCATTGCTTCATATAGGTCTTTAACAGTATAAGTAAAATCTTCGCGTAAAGGAACATTAGATAGTTCATAGTTTTGACTGATGGCTACGGCATACTCACTGACTGGAACAGGTGTGTCCCATGAAATGGTGCCGGCTTCCACAGCCTCATGCACTAAATATAGAGGAATCATTTTTGTCATTGAAGCGATATAAAGGGATTCATCCCCGTTTTGATCTAATAGAATTTTATTTGTTTCATTATCAATTACGAAAGCTGCCTCAGCAGAAACTTTAATTGGTTCTACAGCTGCTGATGCTTCTGGAACTGCTACAAGGGTACTGGCTAATACAGTTCCAGATAAGAGGCCGATTGTCCATTTATTATATTTAATCATTCTTCTACTCCATTCACTAAAGTTACGTTCTTATGTTAGCGGAAAAACAGCAAAAACACAACATTTAGTTGGGTGTTTGTTCCAATGGCAAACGCATCACAAATTTTGTTTCATTTTCATTGGATTCTGCATAAATGTAGCCTCCATGCAAGGCTACGATGCTCTGAGCTATGGCCAACCCCAAACCAGTTCCTCCTGTTTGATGAGAACGGGAGGATTCCACCCGGTAAAAACGGCCGAATAGCTCTTCCAGGGCTTCTTCGGGTATTTTCGGCCCATTATTCTTCACGGAAATGAGCGCTTCAGAACCCACTTTATCAACGACAATCTTAATCCAGCTGCCACCTTTCCCGTACTTCAGGGCATTGGAAATCAGGTTACTGAACACTCTGGCAATCTTATCCACGTCCGCTTCGATCATTAATGGTTCGCTTTCCATAATCACTTCAATCGCCATTTCTTGTTTGGCAGACTCTAGTTCAAATTCTGCAGCCATCTGTTCCAAAAAATTGCCCAGATTAATTCTCGTGTAATTCAAGGGAGTAGAAGTTTGCCTCACCTTCGTATATTCAAATAAATCGTCAACAAGCACTTTCATTTGTAACGCTTTTACATAAGCAATATGGATATAGCGCTCGACATCTTCGAACGTAGAATATTGTTTGTCTTCTATTAAACCTAAATACCCGATGATTGATGTTAATGGGGTCCGTATGTCATGGCTGACGTTCGTTATAAGTTCATCTTTCGATTGTTCAATCTTCCGTTCTTCTTCCATCGCCTCCACAGTACTCTCCACTAACGTATTGATACTGTTGACAACATCATTCATATCCCCGTTTAAATCAGCTTCAATCCGATGGTCAAAATTTCCTGAAGCGATGTAATGCAGTTCGTCCAGGATATGGCGCAGTTGCATTTGTTTATAGCGACGGAACAGACGCCACCATGTAAAGAAAACAGAAAACAGTAACGCTGATACGAGAATAATAAATTTATATTCAATCACTATGAAATCTATAAAGAGGATAACATCCCACAAAGAGTGAATTTGCGGTAAAAACTCTGGGGGCGATTGAACAACCTGATTAAAAATCAAATAAAAACCCATCAACAGGAAATACATGATCGTCATGGTGACAATCGCTTCAAAGATGAGCTCACCGAGTTCTTTTCTAGTTAATTTCAATTTCAGCACGCCATTTGCCCCTATTCTGAAATTTTATAGCCGACTCCCCAGACGGTTTGGATTACTTTTTCACCGTTGGTTGCCTTTTCGATTTTATCGCGTAGATGGCTAACATGTACCATTACTGTTTTGGCTGAAACAATACTTTCTTGTAACCATACCCGTTCAAATATCTCATCCGCACTAAAAACACGATTCAAATTACTTGCCAACAAATATAAAATGCCGAATTCCAAGGCAGTTAATTGTATTTCTTTACCATTCAAGGTTTTAACTTCATGCGACTCTTTCTTGATAACAAGCGGACCAACTTCAATAACATTGGCTTCTATTTCTTGTTGGGTAACCGAAGAACGGCGTAATAATGACTTGATACGTGCCATCACTTCAAGTGGATTGAAGGGTTTAGAGACGTAATCATCAGCACCAGAAGTTAGTCCTTGAATTTTATCCATATCAGTAGATTTTGCACTTAACATCAAAACCGGTATTTGATTATTATCTTCTCTAAGCTCTTTCAAAACAGCGATGCCATCTTTTTTCGGCATCATGACATCCAGGATAATAAGCTGGATATCCATATTTTGTTTTAGCAATTGCAGGGCTTCTACTCCGTTATAAGCTTTTATAGCTTCATAGCCTTCATTTTTACAATAAATACTTAGTAAATCTACAATTTCACGATCGTCATCAACAATTAATATCTTATCCATAAGTCACCTCATTGTGCATATTAGTTGTTGTTAGTTTACCAGAAAAAGCTAAAAGATTCGTTAAGAAGCAAATACTTGAAGGAAACTTTAGAAATAATGGATGGGGATGAATTAAGCCATTTTGACCTTATTTTTTATGGGAAATGGTTTAATTGATTCTATCAAAAGACGTCCGTTCCCATTGATTCGGGAACGGACGTCTTTTTACTACTTTTAATTATTAGTTTCCAAAAGAGTAGTTTGGTGCTTCTCTTGTAATTTGGATATCGTGTGGATGAGATTCAACCAAACCGGCACCTGACATACGCATAAATTGTGCATTTTCGCGTAATTGTTCTAAGTTAGCTGCGCCAACATAGCCCATACCGGAACGAACGCCACCTAGCATTTGGAAGATAATATCGCCAACGCCGCCTTTATAAGCAACGCGACCTTCAATCCCCTCAGGAACAAGTTTGTTAGCTTCATTTACGCCACCTTGGAAATAACGGTCGCTTGAACCTTTTTCCATGGCTGCCAAGCTACCCATTCCGCGGTACGTTTTGAAACGACGGCCTTGGAACATTTCAAATTCACCAGGTGATTCGTCCGTACCCGCCAACATACTACCCAACATAACAGCATGTCCACCGGCAGCCATTGCTTTTACGATATCTCCAGAATACTTAATACCACCATCAGCAATAATCGCTTTTCCGTATTCACGTGCCACACCTGCAGCATCATAAATAGCTGTGATTTGTGGTACCCCAACTCCTGCCACCACACGTGTTGTACAGATAGAACCAGGTCCGATACCTACTTTAACAACATCTACACCCGTTTCGAACAAGGCACGGGTCCCTTCAGCTGTCGCAACGTTACCAGCAATCAAGGTTGCCTCTGGGAATTGGGCACGAATTTCACTAATTTTACGGATAACACCCGCACTGTGACCATGAGCAGTATCAATGACAATTGCATCAGCACCAGCATCGAGTAATGCTTGAGCACGTTCAAAAGTATCAGTAGTCACTCCTACAGCTGCTGCCACCAATAAGCGACCATGGCTATCTTTCGCTGCATGCGGGAATTCAATAACTTTTTCTATATCCTTAATAGTAATTAAACCAGCAAGTTTGCCTTCACCATCAACCAAAGGTAATTTTTCAATTTTGTATTTTTGCAAAATGTTTTCTGCTTCTTTTAATGATGTTCCAACAGGTGCCGTAATAAGCTCCTCTTTGGTCATAACATCACCAATTTTTTGAGTGTAATCAGAAATAAAACGTAAATCACGGTTTGTAAGAATCCCAACTAATTGGCGTTCTTCCATATGATTCACAATCGGAACACCACTAATGCGGTATTTTGCCATCAAATGTTCTGCTTCACTTACCAAATGATCTGGTGTCAAGAAGAAAGGATCAATAATAACGCCACTTTCTGAGCGTTTTACTTTGCGAACTTCGTCTGCTTGCGCTTGGATAGACATATTTTTGTGGATGACGCCTAAACCGCCATTTCGTGCCATGGCAATGGCCATTTCGGCTTCAGTTACAGTATCCATGCTTGCACTTAAAATAGGGACATTCAAGCGGATATTTTTTGCCAATTGAATTGATAGATCCACATCATTCGGTAATACATGACTTTCTGCAGGTATTAATAATACGTCATCAAATGTGTATCCCTCTTTAGCAAATTTTGTTTCCCAGTTCGACATTTTTTGTTTCCCCTCTCCTTTGGTTGGTACGATTTTTTTATGTTTTAACTTACCACCCACGAAGATAAACGTCAAGCTTAAGAATGAAAAAAGCCCCGCATTTTTTTGCGGGACTCCTTAGGTATTTTCTATTTACGGGCTTTATGGACTTTCAAATTTTTCCCTTTTACAGTCCGATCTTGCATTTCCGAAATAACGTAAGGACCTTTTCCATTTAAAACCTCAACATATGTTACATTTTCCTGGATGGTGATAATACCGATGTCTTCGGCCGTAATGCCTTTGATATTCGTTAATGTACCAACAAAATCAACTGCGCGAAGTTTTTTCTTTTTGCCACCATTGAAATAAATCTTGGTGATGTCTTGATTTAACTCTTTATTACGGGCGACTCTTGGTTTCATCCGTGTTTGGTTTTTCTTGTCAAAAGCAGCCTTTGCACGCGCAACGATACGTTCAGAAGGGGCGACAATCTCTGTAACGGCATCTTTATCTTCAAATGCGTAGTCAAAAACTTCCGCCCAACGGAATTTGTCATTCTCACTAACCAAAGTTAGTGCTTGCCCCATTTTACCTGCACGTCCAGTCCGACCCGTTCGGTGAATAAAGCTTTCTTTTTCAAAAGGAACATCATAGTTAACCACATGTGTGATGTTTTCAATATCGATACCACGTGAAGCGACATCCGTCGCCACTAAGTAACGAAGTTTTCCTGAACGAAAATCATTCAGTACCGCTAAACGATCTTCTTGATCCATACCGCCATGCAATTTATCAACGGGTAGACCTGCTTTACCTAAGTAAGCATCCACTGCATCAACAACATCTTTGGTATTACAGAAAATGATGCTGGCATCTGGATTTGCAATCGTCAATAAATTTAACAGTAATTTTTCTTTAGGGGTGTCTTGCACTTTAATATAAGAATGCAAAATACGCGGTGTATTCTCTACTGACTTTGCCATTTTTACAGAAGCGCGATTTTCATGCATATAGAAACTTGCCAATCTCTCTACTTCGGCCGGCATGGTGGCTGAGAATAGCAACGTTTGACGACTACTTGGCAAGTAGTCAATCACGGATTCTACTTGTTCAATAAAGCCCATATGCAACATTTCGTCTGCTTCGTCCAGAACCAAGGTACGGATTTTTTCTACTGAAAAGGTTCCTTCTTGAAGGTGTTCAAGTATCCGACCCGGTGTTCCCACGACAATATGACTTTTTTGCTTCAATTCGGATTTTTGTGTTTTAAAGGATGACTTACCAAATACCGCAGTCACCTTAATTCGCTTCAAACGGCCGATATTCATGATTTCTTCCTTGATTTGTAACGCTAACTCCCGAGTCGGGACAAGAATCAAGGCTTGCGGTTTATTTTCTTCCCAAATCGCATCTTCACACAATGGAATACCAAATGCAGCTGTCTTGCCACTACCTGTTTGTGATTCCACAATAATATCCTGTTTTTCTAAAGCCAACGGAAGCACCTGTTCCTGCACCGCTGTTGGGTTGTAATAACGCAAACTCGTGAGTGCTTTCAGTATTTCGGGACTAATCCCCATCGATTCAAATGATTTCTTTTCCATATTTTCCTACTTTCTTTTCTTTGCTGGACCAGTATATCAGGATTGGAGACAAAAGAGTATTTTTTTCTTACGAGCGTTATCCTAACGGCCAGATAAACCTTTAAAAGTTTCAAACTCATGGTTTTGTGATATAACAAGGGCATAAAAAACAAAAAACACATAAAACATAAGGAGGAATTTTCATGCAAATCTTAATGGTCGTAGTCGTATTGTTTGTCGTCGCTCTCTTTATATTCTTGATGCCAATAAATGTTAGCGCTCACTGTGACACCTATGATGGGCCTACCGCAACCGACGCCAGGAAAGCATTGGAAACAGGAAACCTCAATTATGCCTTGAAATGGCTTGCTCCGGAAGATGAAGAGGAACTCACGAAAATCTTCGACTTAAGCCGCAAAGTCCGAATACTCAGCCCCGAGGCCCAGATGTTGGCTGATCAATATTTCCAGGAGAGCGTTATCCGAATCCATCGTGCCGGAGAGGGTGCACCCTTCGAGGGCATGAAACCAGCGGGTGTACCGGTTGACCCAAGAGTCACTGCCGCAGACAAGTGTCTAGAAGTTGGGAATCTGTCACCTTTTGAAGGTGTCCTTCCGAAAGAGGAAGTAGCAACCCTTGAAGGGAAATTTCAAAGAGCCTTGAAATTGAAGGATTACGACATCAACGACCTTGATGCTGCCCGGGAATACATCGCAGCCTACGTCACCTTCTTCAAAAGCGCGGAAGGTGAAGAGCATGATCATGAACATCACCATGCTCATAAACATTAACGGCCATCTATATCCTACTACTATTGAAGCCAGGTGAAAAAAATGAATGAGTCCCTATTTTTTAACATCATCACCATCATTCTACTTGCTGGAGTGGCAGCCCAGTTTATCCGGCGCTACCTTTTCTTTGTGGCTAGGGTCTCCTCTTTATCCATGTCTCCCTTACTCAAACCAAAGCAGAGACTTCTGACCAAGCGCCTATATGCCTACAACAAGGTGCACCGTGGTGACATTGTCATTTTTCATTCCCATGAACTTAACCAGGACGTGATTAAGCGAGTTATTGGTCTACCGGGAGACAGTATCGACATCCGAGAAAATGGTACAGTTTATCTCAATCAAAAGGAACTGGATGAACCATACACGGCGAATCCGAGTGGTGATGGAGGAAACTTCATCGTTCCCAAAGGAAAATACTTCATGCTTGGCGATAATAGAACCATTTCCCAAGATAGTCGCCATTTTGAAGATCCCTATATTGCCCAAAAAGATATGGTAGGAAAAGTATTCTTTTCCTGTTATCCATTCCACCGGATTTAACGGAAATATTTAAATACAAAAAAGTGGAACAACACCATAAAAACGTGTTGTTCCACTTTTTATACTTTAGAACAATCCACCTGTGATAGTGAATTTTTTCTTCAAATAGAATTTAAGCGCAAATCCAAGACCACCAATTACTAAATAAGCAGGTGCTGACAAGCTAATATTGATGGCTGGTGGCACTAATGCCATTGTCGCCGTCATCGCTAGCATCCAGAAAAGCATGGCAATCGTTGTAGCCGCAATATATTTTCCGTAACCTTTTTTGCCTTTTGGCGCGTTAGGGTCTGGTTGGTATTTGGAAATAACCAACATGGATAATCCACCCGCAATAAAATTCAAGATTAAGCTGATAATTCCCATACCGGGCTGTACGTTAGCATCAGACGTCAATAAGGAAATCCCTGAAATCAACGCGAAGATTGAACCCAATAGGAGGCCACCATCGATGGCAATCAGCCAGTTTGGTGAGCGCTCTGGCACTATACTCTCTTCATGTTGCTGCAGAATGTTTTCTGCGCATTCAGATACAGTTCCATATAATTGGCGTGCCGTCGTACCACTTTTTTGATTTGAGACAAGCTCCGTCATCATTTTGTTATATAAAACATGTTTATTTTCTTCGTCGTAGTTAGCTTGTTTTAAAGCACGATCAAGACCAACCATGTATTGCTCATTACGTTTAGTAAGTTCACTCCACAAGGCATTGTTTTCATTCTTTAATTGTTCAAGTGTTTTTTCTGTATTCTCTGACACGTTTAGAGCCTCCTAGAATTTCTTACGCCAAACATTATACATTAAAGCGGAATAACATAACATCGCCATCTTGAACAATGTACTCTTTTCCTTCAGAGCGAACTTTACCAGCTTCTTTGGCTGCACTCATGCTACCTGCCGCTAATAAATCATCATAAGAAACTGTCTCTGCACGAATAAAACCACGTTCAAAATCTGTATGGATAACACCAGCAGCTTGCGGTGCTTTCATACCTAAACGGAAAGTCCAAGCACGTACTTCTTTTTCACCCGCTGTGAAATAAGTACCCAATCCTAGCAATGAATAGGCTTTTTGAATCAATTGATCCAATCCTGACTGTTCAATCCCAATCTCACGCAGGAAGTCAGCCTTTTCTTCATCTTCCAGTTCAGCCACTTCTTCTTCGATACGCGCACTGATCGTTACTACCTCAGCACCTTCTGAAGCAGCAAACTCACGTACTGCTTTAACCATTTCGTTTTCAGCGTCGCCCACTTCATCTTCAGCAACGTTTGCTACATAAAGAACAGGTTTCGTTGTCAAAAGGAAAAGACTCTTCACAAGTGGTTCTTCTTCCGGTGTAAATTCCACTGTACGCGCTGATTTACCAGCTTCCAAAGCTTCTTTCACACGTTCCAAAATGGCTAATTCTGCCAAAGCATCTTTATCTTTTGTACGAGCAATTTTGCTGACACGAGTATAACGTTTATCGATGGACTCCAAATCTGCAAGAATCAATTCCAAATTAATGACTTCAATATCACTTAACGGGTTCACTTTACCGCTGACATGAGTAATATTTTCATCTTCAAAGCAACGCACAACATGACAAATTGCATCAACTTGGCGAATGTTGGCCAAGAATTTATTTCCTAGCCCTTCACCTTTACTGGCACCTTTTACGATTCCGGCAATATCTGTAAATTCAAAAGTTGTCGGAACAGTCTTTCTAGGTTTCACCAATTCTGTTAATTTTTGTAGACGCTCATCTGGTACTTCAACGACGCCGACGTTTGGATCGATAGTCGCAAACGGATAGTTTGCCGCTTCAACTCCTGCTTTCGTGATTGCATTAAATAATGTGGATTTTCCCACGTTTGGCAAACCCACAATTCCTGCTGTTAATGACATTCTATTCCACTCTTTCTATTTGGTGCTTATTCAGCATCTTCTGCCTTCACCAATACTTTTTTCATTTTCTTCTCAAATTCACGACGCGGCATCAAGACCAACTGTCCACACTTCTGGCATTTAATGCGGATATCCATCCCCATCCGAATAATCTCCCAGGAGTTACTTTGGCAAGCATGTGCTTTCTTCATTTCCACGATATCGTGTAAATCATACTCTTTTTGGTTCACCAATGGCAACCCCCTTTTCAATCTTCAAATTCAATCGCTAATAAATCCAAAATGCGATTCAAATCTGCAGGTGATAAATACTCAATTTCAATTTTCCCTTGTTCGCCTTTAGGGGTAATCTGCACAGCAGTTCCAAAACGATCCATCAAGCGCTCTTCGCTTTCGATGATATAAGAAGGTTTCTTGATTTTTTCGCGTTTTTTCTTTTCTTTACGCTGGGTTGGTTGTGTTAATTCTTGGACCAACGCTTCTAAATTCCGTACGGTCATGCCTTCAGCTACCACGCGTTTAGCCAATTCACTGATTTGTGTTTGATTTTTCAATCCCAACAACGTCCGCGCTTGCCCCATTGTCAAATCACCGTTGCGAAGAAGCTTTTTAACATCTTCTGGCAGCGTTAATAGACGCAGGTAGTTCGCCACATAAGGACGGCTCTTGCCCAAACGTTGCGCAACATCGGCTTGTGTTAGCTTCAGTTTCGTCAACATCGTTTGATAGGCTTCCGCCTCTTCCAATGGCGATAAATCCTCACGCTGTAAGTTCTCAAGAATAGCAATTTCAATCATTGCGCGTTCATCGAATTGACGGACAATAGCCGGAATCGTTTCTTTTCCAGCGAGACGCGAAGCGCGTGCACGCCGTTCCCCGACAATAATTTCATAGCCTTTTACTGCTGATTTCCGTAAAATAATCGGCTGGAAAACGCCATTTATTTTAATGGACTCAGCAAGCTCCGCCAGGGCCGTGTCATCAAACTCTTTCCGTGGTTGGTAAGGATTGGGACGAATTTCGTCCAACTTTATTTCTTCCACTTTTTCGGTTTTTTCATCAATTTTTTCGATGTCACCAAAGTTTGTAAATAAGGCATCAATGCCGCGGCCTAACCCCTTATTGTTTTTACTCGGCATCTTCTAGCACTTCCTTTGCAAGTTCTATGTAAACTTCGGCACCTTTCGAACGGATATCATAATCGACGATTGATTGACCATAACTTGGTGCTTCGGACAAACGGACATTACGTGGAATAATCGTGTCATACACTTTTTCTTTAAAGTATTTCTTCACTTCTTCAACAACTTCAAAACCAAGGTTCGTACGTGCATCCAGCATCGTCAACAGAACACCCTCAATTTTCAAGTCTTGGTTGAAATGTTTTTGAACCAGTCGGAAAGTATTCAGTAATTGACTCAAACCTTCCAAGGCATAGTATTCACATTGAACAGGAATCAAAACTGCATCACTCGCTGTAAACGCGTTGATAGTCAAATGCCCCAGTGACGGTGGACAGTCGATAAAAATATAATCGTATTCAATACTTAATTTTTGTAAAGCTGTCTTTAGTCGCGCTTCACGGTGTGGTTGGCTTGTCAATTCAATTTCAGCCCCTGCTAACTGGATAGTTGCCGGAACGACCCACAAATTTTCCCGAGATGATGGCTGAATCGCTTGTTCAATCGGAATTTGATTAACGAGGACATCATAAATATCATCGTTCACATCCGCTTTGGAAATACCAAGGCCGCTTGTTGCGTTTCCTTGCGCATCGCTATCAATCAATAGCACTTTGTTCCCTAGGTAGGCTAACGCCGCTGCCAGGTTGACGGTCGTTGTCGTTTTACCAACGCCACCTTTTTGATTTGCAACTGCAATGATCCGTGTCATTTACTTTCCTCCAGTTCTAAAGATGATGCAAAAAAAAGGGAAAAATAAAATGCGTATTTTTCCCTTTCGCATTTTTTCAAAATGACTGCATCATTTATCGCTCTTGTATAATATGATTTTCTACAGACAAAATAATCGAACATTACTTGATTATTGTACCAAAAACCAAGGTAAATTCATACCCTCTTCCTTATAGTGGCTTTTTATTGGGCAGACCCGGTTTGCGCGGATATTTTTTTGGCGTGTCTTTTGTTTTTTTGATGAGAACAATATGACGCTCGCCTTCCTCTTTTGGCAATTCAAAGGCGTAATCTTCTTCAACTTTACCGCCCAAAGTTGCAATAGCAGCCTTGGCGTCATCAAGTTCCTCTTGAGAACTTGATGCCTTCATTGCCACAAAGTAGCCCCCTTTTTTTACCAACGGTACGCATAGTTCGCTTAAGACACTCATGCGGGCTACTGCTCGTGCTGTTACAATATCATAAGCCGCACGATGTTCAGGGTTTTGTCCAAACGTTTCGGCCCGATCATGGAAACAACGTACACCTTCTAGTCCTAATTCTTTAAAAAGGAGTTCCAAAAAGGAAATGCGTTTGTTTAAAGAGTCAACAATCGTGACTTTGATTTCAGGATAGGCGATTTTTAACGGGATACTAGGGAAACCTGCACCTGCTCCGACGTCACAAAGTGCCACCTCACCCTTCAATACATCGGTATGCAATCCTAGCGTGATGGAATCAAAAAAATGTTTCAAGTAAACTTCATCTCGCTCGGTAATAGCCGTCAGATTAATCTTTTCATTCCATTCAACCAGTAATTCATAATAACGATTATATTGTTGCATTTGCTTTTCACTCAATTCGAGCCCCAGCTCTGCAACTGCTGTTTTAAATTCTTCAGGATTCATCTTTTACTCCATTTCTATTTCAAATTCTGCTGTCAATGTTTCGCCCGCAATATCCTTTATAATGCGGTAGGTACCCGGTTCAAAATCATGTTTTAAGAGCGTCATGTTTAATTCTTCGGTGTTGGTTGCATCTGGTTCCAAAATCAAGGCAATTTCAATCCAGGCCATTTCATCTTCAAATGGGAAAATAACCCATTCATTGCCGTCCAGATACTCAACACTAAAAGCAACCCCATAAAACAATTCTGCTTCTGATTTATTTGTGATCGTGACCGCAATCGATTCAATATCAGTTGGGTAACTTGGTTCCGCCGTTTGCATCGTAACCCCTGAAAGATGGTTTAGATCGGCAGGCTTGTACGGACTTGGCTCAAAAGCGGTTTGTTTGCAGCCTGCCAGTAGTAAAGTTGTCAATATACTTGTGATGAACCAACCACTACGCTTCTTCATGTTTCTTCCTCCGCTCATGTGTACGTTCTTTCTCCCCATTATACACGATAACCACCTAAAAAAGAGCAGAAATGAAACCAACCCCACTTTCTCCTCGAAAACACGAACATTAAGTATATTTATATTGCCTTATATTCGTTTTGGGGTTGATAAAAAGTTCATCAGACCTTATAATTTCCCCATATATTATATTTTCCCATATATTTGGGAAATGGAGGAGGATAATGTTCGTGTCATCCAAAAGCTCTCCCTACCTCATTGTGGCTCCGGGATTGATCTTGTTGATTGTCTTTTTAGTTTTGCCGTTGCTTTCGATTGTTTGGCCAACTGTTTATGATGGCGGTTTTACACTCGATTCCTATATCTCTTTTTTTAGTAGTAGTTATAATATTTCTATTTTATGGCGAACTGTTAAGTTATCGTTGATTGTTACTTTATTAAGTGTTGCATTCGGTCTTCCAACAGCTTATTACATCGCTCGCAGCGATCGTAGATGGCGTAGCCTGATGATGGGATTAGTTTTATTCCCTTTGTTAACTAACTCTGTTGTTCGCAGTTTTGCCTGGATTAACATTCTTGGTACAAACGGTATTATCAATCGTAGTTTATTGGCTATTGGTGTGCTTCAAGAACCCATGCAACTACTTTATACGGAGTTTGCCATCACGATTGGTTCTTTATATTTATTTTTACCTTTAATGATTACAACATTGGTTGGCGTTTTGGAAAACATTGACTCCGAAATTGTAGAAGCTGCCGAAACATTAGGTGCGAACCCGCTGGTTGCTTTTGTAAAAGTTATTTGGCCTTTAAGCATTCCAGGGGTAATTATCGGTAGCATTTTAGTTTTTACTGGTACTCTAACCGCCTACACAACCCCGCAACTACTCGGTGGTAATCAAAACATGATGATGGCAACTTTCCTGTACCAAAATGCTATGAGTTTAGGTAACTGGGAAAATGCAGGGGTAATTGCTTTGATCATGATTGCCACAACCATGCTAGTTATGAAAGGTTTTAATTTGCTTGCTGCCCGTATTGATAGAAGAGGAGGCGACCTCAATGCGTAAACAAAAAGGGCTTGCGCTCTTCGCATTAGTTATTTTCTTATTTTTATTCTTCCCCTTGTTTATTATTGTCGTCACATCTTTCGGGGAAAATCCAACGATTCAATTCCCAATCGAAGGTTTTACACTGGATTGGTATGCAAATGTATTTAGAATTAGCGGCTTTATTAATAGTTTCTGGCTGAGTTTAAGAGTATCTTTATTGGCAACTTTTCTGGCCTTGATCATTGGGGTACCGGCTGCTTACGGGTTATCCCGTTATAACTTTCCTGGTCGCACTGCATTAAAGAGTTTCTTTTTATCTCCAACCATCATACCTGGCGTGGTTGTAGGTTTCTCTTTATTCCAGTTCATCGTTATTCGGTTACAGCTGCCTATATTTCAAGGGTTATTGTTGGGTCACTTTTTAATTAGCTTACCCTACATTATTCGCGTTGTTGGTTCCAGTTTAGAACAGTTGGACTTCTCAATTGAAGAAGCTGCCTGGACTTTGGGAAGTACGCGATTGACAGCTTTCTTCAAAGTCGTGTTGCCCAATATTTCATCAGGTATTTTCGCTTCATTTATGCTGGCTTTCATCAACTCTTTCAATAATATTCCGGTATCACAATTCTTGTCTGGTCCAGGTATCACTGCTTTACCGACAAACTTAATGAGTTATATTGAATACAACTATGACCCTACTGTATCCGCACTTTCAGTGTTATTGATGATTGGAACAATCTTGATGATGATTCTAATTGAAAAAACGCTTGGACTTGCTTCGATTTCGTAAAGAGGAGGATGCCAACTAATGGCTTTTGTTAATTTAGAGGATATTCGCGTTAGTTATGATGGAAAAGCGGATGTTCTGAAAGATTTACGGTTATCCATCGAAAAAGGAGAATTGGTTTCCCTGCTTGGTCCTTCCGGATGTGGAAAAACAACAACCTTACGTGTCATCGCAGGTTTAATTGAACCAAATGACGGTACTTTTGTAGTCGACGAAATGGAATTGACTAAAGTACCCGTCCACAAACGTAATTTCGGGATGGTATTTCAATCCTATGCTCTTTTCCCACATTTAACGATTAAAGAAAACGTCGCCTTCGGATTGAAGTTGCGCAAAGAAAACAAAACCGTCATTGATGAAAAGGTTAAAAAAATCTTGGAAGTGACCGGTTTAGGTGATTTTTCCGATCGGTATCCAAAACAACTTTCCGGTGGCCAAAGGCAACGCGTTGCCTTAGCGCGTGCTTTGGTAATCGAGCCAAAGTTATTGTTATTGGATGAACCATTAAGTAACTTGGATGCCAAATTACGCGTCACCATGCGTATGGAAATCAAGCGCATCCAGCGTACACTTGGGATTACAACGGTTTTCGTCACGCATGATCAAGAGGAGTGTTTCTCCATCTCCGATAAAGTAGCGGTCATGAACAAAGGCGTTATTGAACAATATGCTTCACCTGAAGAAATTTACTCAAATCCGAAGACAGAATTCGTAGCTCGCTTTATCGGCTTTGAGAATTTTATCCCTCTCCAACAAGAAAAAGAGCAGCTTTATCGTGCTGAAGACGGCACACGATTCCAAACGAATAGCGATAATAGTGGTCAAGCAGTAAAAGCAACAATCCGTCCGGATAACATTTCCATGCACCGTGAATTAGCAGCGGCTGATAATGTCCTGAGTGGTACCGTTCGTGTACGCACCTTTTTAGGCAAGAGTTATCAATATGAAGTTGAAACAGCCGTCGGGAACTTAATCGTTAACGACGAAGACGCTAAGCTTTATCAAGCAGGCGAGACCGTCCGTTTGTATTTAGACCCAACAAAAATAATTTTGGTATAAAAAAGGAGAACTAAACATGAAAAATTGGAAAACAGCTTCCCTATCTCTAGCAGCAACTTTATTATTAGCAGCATGCGGTAACTCCGGTTCAGAAGCAGAAAGTTCTGCAACAGCAGAAAACGGCGGTGAATTGATTGTTTCCACATTTGCGTTGAGCGAAGATATCATTAAACGCGATGTTTTTGATCCTTTCTCAGCAGAAACAGGGACTGAAATTACTTACGAAGTTGGGAATTCCAGCGAACGTTTCACAAAACTGCAAAACAACCCTAATTCAACAATTGACGTTATTGAATTATCACAAGCGAATGCAGCAACGGGTGTCGCAGCCGGTTTGTTTGAAGAATTGGACGAAACTAAAGTTCCGAACTTGTCTAAGTTAGTAGGCGGTGCGAAGGATGCAGTTGCAACTTCAGGAGCACCTTATACCATGAATAGCATTGGTATTATCTACAACGAAGAAGCTGCCGGTATGACAATTGATGAGTGGTCTGATTTATGGGATCCTTCATTGGCAGGGAAAATCTCAATTCCAGATATTACAACAACTTTCGGTCCTGCTATGCTGCATGTTGCCAGCGACTTCAAAGGTGTCGATATCACTACCGATAATGGCGCGGCAGGTTTTGAAGCTCTAACTGAGTTGAAGCCAAATATCATCAAAACATACTCAAAATCTTCTGACCTTGCGAACTTATTCCAATCAGGAGAAATCGTGGCAGCTGTGGTTGGGGACTTTGCTTACCCAATCATTTCTGAAGCAAACCCAGATGTTCAATTCCTCGTTCCTGAGTCTGGTACATACGCAAACTTTAACACATTGAACGTCGTCGCTTCATCAGACAACAAAGATGCTGCTTACGCATTCATTAACTGGAAGCTAAGCCAAGAATTACAAGCAACAACAGCGGCATCCTTGAACGAAGCGCCAACAAACGCAGATGTTGAATTGGATGAAGAAGTAGCCGCAAACAAAACTTATGGTGATGTGGCACAACGTGCAAAAGCAATTGATTTTACATTTGTGAATGAGAACCTGGAAGACTGGATTAACCAGTGGAATGAAACATTGAATCAATAAAAAGACTAAAGAGGCAGAACTTTTCTGTCTCTTTTTTAGTAAATCGATGTATGGGTGCGGCGTTTAGCTACCGAACGAGCCTAGAACGCCGCTTTTTTGCGAAAAATGCGGCGTTCGTGGTTTTTTTATTGTCTAAACGCCGCATTTCAAGCTGGAAGGAGAACGTTTATGATAGATTTGTTGATTATAAATGCACGTGTCTTTAACACTTTTCTGAAATCATTCGAAAACCAACACGTGTCAGTAAAAGACGGAAAGTTTTATTACATTTCCGATGAGGATTTACATTATTTGGAGCCGAAAGAAATACTGGATGCTCAAGGAAAATATATGATTCCCGGATTAATTGATATTCATATGCATATTGAAAGTTCGATGGTCCCACCTGCTTCATTTTCCCCAACCGCCCTTTCACATGGGGTTACGACGGTTGTAGCTGATTCTCATGAGATTGCCAACGTGTTTGGAATTGAAGGAATTCAGGCATTCATGGAACAAGAAACGGAAATGGATATTTTTTATGCCATTCCGTCTTCTGTGCCCTCAACAACATCGGACCGTGAAACAACGGGGGGCATCATTGGCGTATCCGAAGTCAGCGCCTTGTTACAATATCCTAATGTGATTGCCTTGGGGGAAGCAATGAACTTCAAGGGTATAACCAGCGAACCCCATTCATTAATCCGACAAATTTTACGGGAAACCCAAACTACAAAACCATTCATGCCGCTAGAAGGACATATCCCCCGTGTTTCCGGTGAAGACTTGGCGAAATTTATGTTTGTCGGTTTGACTGCTGACCATACCCATCAATCACCGGAGTCGATTTTGGAAAAAGCCAAGAACGGACTTTTTCTGGAGTTTCAGAAGAAATCAATCAACCCGGAAAATATGGCCGTCATTAATCAGTATAAATTATACGAATATATGGCCATCATTACCGACGACATCATGGTTGACGATTTCACCAAGGGCCATTTGAATGAGAATGTCCGTTTAGCAATCGAAGCAGGACTACCGGTTGAAGAAGCAATTTACACTGCCACTTACACCCCGGCACGAAGAATGGGTTTCCAAGACCGAGGTGCCATCATGACCGGTTACCTAGCTGACTTTATTTTGTTGGATGACCTTGAAAGCTTTAAAATTGCGCACGTTTATAAAAATGGGAAACGCACCTCTCCCCATCATCCTGTTATCGCATTTCCAGATCATTTTTATGAATCTGTTCAGTGTCGCCCCTTGACAAAAGAAGACCTACAATTCAAAGTTGAAAAAGAGATGCTCTGCAATGTCATTGCGATCCAGGAAGTCGGAACATTTACCGAACACGTACAAAGAACGCTCGCTGAAAAAGATGGCTTTTTAGACTGGGAAAACAGTGGTCTGGCTTTAATTGTAGTAATGGAACGTTATGGAAAAAACGGAAATATCGGGTATGGTTTCGTCGAAAATGCGTTGTCTGAAAAAGGAGCCATCGCAACGACTTGGGCGCATGATCATCATAACTTGATGGTAATGGGAACATCCATTGAGGATATTCTTGTTGCCCAACAAGCTGTGTTAGCCATGCAGGGAGGATATGTCGTAAGCGCGAACGGAACCGTGACCGCAAGTTGTCCTTTACCAATCGGTGGTATTTTGAGTGATGAACCGGTTTCGGTCCTTGGAGAAAAACTAGGTGATGTCCGCCGGGAAATGCGACATTTAGGATACAAAAACACCAATGAAATTATGTCATTCTCTACCTTATCCCTGCCCGTGTCACCTAAATTGAAAATAACTGACTTTGGAATGATGGATGTCCACACTCACGAACTCATTCCACTAATGGAGCGCTAGAAATGAAAACATTAATTACGAATGTCCATATTTTGACGATGGATGAAAACTTTACTGAATACAATCCTGGCTTTATCAGTTTTTCTGACGATGTTATTACAGCAGTCGGAGCAATGGCACAACTGCCTGAAGAAACCTACGAACGCGTGATTGACGGAAAAGGGGCCATTGCTATACCAGGAATGGTGAATACCCATACGCATATTGGCATGGTCCCTTTCCGCTCATTAGGCGATGATACACCCGATCGTTTAACCCGGTTTTTGTTTCCATTGGAGCAAGCGTGTATGACGGATACCTTGGCCTATCACAGTGGAAAGTATGCAATTGCGGAGATGCAGCTGGCAGGTATTACGACCTTTTTCGATATGTATTATTTTGAAAATGAGTTGGCAAAAGCAACTGATGAAATGGGCGCACGCGCCATCCTGGCTGAAACTGTACTGGAAGAAGCACCTGATTCTGAAAAACCTTATGGCGGACTGGATTATGCAGCAACATTCATTCCCAAATGGTTGGATCATCCATTGATAACACCCGCAGTTGCACCACATGCGCCCTATACGAACAGCCCGGACTCATTAAAGCAAGCGTTCGATTTAGCGGAAAAATATGATGTCCCTTTTTCCCTTCACGTCAGTGAAATGACATTTGAAATGGAAAAATACCAACTGGACTACGATCAAACCCCAATTGCTTATTTGAACGATTTAGGTATTCTAACGGAACGAACGTTAGCAGCCCACTGCATTTTTGCAACAGCCGATGACATCTCCCTCTTAAAAAAGCAAAATGCAGCCGTTGCTCATTGCATCGGTGCCAACACCAAGTCAGCTAAAGGAATCGCACCTGTTCAGGCAATGTTGGATGCAGGGGTTCGGGTCGGCTTGGGAACAGATGGGCCAAGCAGCGGCAATACACTGGATTTATTTTCCCAAATGAAAATGGTTGCCTATTTTCACAAGACCGCATTGAAAGACCGCGCAGCTTTTCCGACAAAGGAAATTGTCCGCTTAGCGACAATCGGGGGAGCAGAAGCACTGGGTATGAATCAGTTGATTGGGTCACTTGAACCAGGTAAGCAAGCAGACATCACCTTAATCGAGACAGATTCCGTCAACATGTTCCCTATTTTCGATCCGTATGCTGTCTTGGTCTATTCAGCCCAAGCGCATAATGTCCGGGATGTTTTTGTGGCCGGCAGTCAAGTGGTTAAAGAAAAACAACTTGTCCGAGCAAATTTACCTACCCTGCGTTCACATTTGGACGCAGAAATGATGCACTTTCGGCAAGAAGTAGACAAGCGAAAAAAATAGAACGCACAAAAATAACCGCCTTGTTGGTACAGGGCGGTTATTTTTGTGCGTGTAGATAATCAGTAATTTATGCTAAAAACTGTGCCTCGTACAAACGACGGTAAGCACCGTTAAGAGCCAACAATTCTTCATGTGTTCCTTGTTCAGCTATACCGTGATCGCTCACTACGACAATACGGGTAGCATGTTTGATGGTTGCTAGACGATGGGCGATAATCAAGGTCGTCCGCCCTACCGCCAAGGAATCCAGTGACTCTTGGATAACTTGTTCAGTTTCGGTGTCTAAAGCAGACGTCGCTTCATCTAAAATCAAAATAGGCGGATTTTTCAAGAACATACGCGCAATGGAAAGACGCTGTTTCTGCCCACCCGATAATTTAACCCCGCGTTCCCCAATAACCGTATCCAAACCTTCCGGCATATTCCTGATGACATGTTCCAAATTAGCCAAGACTGCGGCTTGTTTGATTTCATCCTCTGTCGCATCCAATTTCCCATAACGGATGTTCTCGCGAATCGTACCCGGGAATAAGTATACGTCCTGTTGAACGACACCAATTTGGTTACGCAAGGAATGCATCGTCATGTCCTGGATATTGATGCCATCAATAGTGATATTGCCAGAAGTTACTTCATAAAAACGAGGCAAGAGGTTACAAATCGTCGTTTTACCTCCACCACTTGGTCCAACGAAAGCCACCGTTTCTCCTGCTTGAACGGTTAAATTGACATTTTCCAATACAGGGGTTGAACGGTCATATGAAAAGGAAACATTTTTGTAAACGATATTGCCATCTAAATGTTGAACGGAAATGGCATCCGATTTATCAACTATTTCAAGAGCACGATCGATTTCTTCAGCAAAGCGTTTGAAACCGGCAATCCCTTTTGGATATTGCTCAATCATGTTGTTCACTTTTTCGATGGGCCGAACAAAAATATTTGATAGCAAGATAAAGCCAACAAAATCCCCGTAACTCAATTCTCCTTGAATCGTGTAATAAGAACCAAAGAAGAGCGCAAATAAATTGATGAGACGAATCATCAAATAGTTGTAAGAAGAACTAATGCCCATGGTTTTGTAAAAGGTCAATCTTGCCCGGCGATAAAGATTATTCAAGCCTTTGAATCGTTCCGACTCATACGCTTCGTTCGCGAAGGCCTGAACAACACGCACACCACTCACAGTTGCTTCGATACCAGCATTAAATTCCCCGAGATTTTCGAAAATCCGTGTATTTACTGCCGTCATTTTCTTGTTGAAGAAAGAGACAGCAAACATAATAAAAGGAATCAGTACAATGGTCGCGATGGCGAGATTCGTGTGGACACGCAACATAAGTAAAAAGGCCCCCACCAAGGTAATTAAAGTAATGAAAATATCTTCAGGACCATGATGGGCCACTTCCGATATTTCCTGTAAATCTGAGGTTAAACGGGTCATTAATTTTCCGGTTTTGTTATTGTCATAATAGCTGAATGACTGTCTTTGTAGATGGTTAAAAAGGTCTTGACGCATATCTGTCTCAATATTTATTCCTAAGCGGTGACCAAAATAAATAACAACGAATTGCAAAAAGGTATTAATAATATATAAAAGCAGGAGAAAGATGGAAGCAGTAATGATACGGTTCCAGTCCCCGGACGGTAAAATAGTATCGATGACGCTATTTACGGCAACCGGGAAAGCTAA
The DNA here is from genome assembly GCF_052266745.1 of Jeotgalibaca sp. A127. NCBI lineage: Bacteria > Bacillati > Bacillota > Bacilli > Lactobacillales > Carnobacteriaceae > Jeotgalibaca > Jeotgalibaca sp. A127. Next base: position 63,026 of record NZ_JBQPRC010000009.1, on the reverse strand, counting down.
TTCCAAAACAGCCGCAATAACCGCACTCGAAAAATCCAAGATGAAAAGCCCTTTATAAGGACGATAATATTTAAAAAATCGTTTTAACATGGGTACCTCCTTCAACCTAATATTCAATAATTATGGCATACAATGAAGGGGCAAACAACTGAAATCATACGTCATTCAATCCATTCACCATCTTGGCTGAAGTCATCCACCAATTTTATTTCCGGTTCCTCCACCCGGAACGATTCGGCCTTTTTAAAGGGTGTAATCTGGGACCATTTCCCCTCATTCAAAAAAGTAATATTTCGGATGTCTTGTAACGCCAGCCACCGATCCTCAATCTTTATTTGCCCCCCTGGCAGATAACCCTGGAATCGGCCTTCTATCGAATCAGTCTGACGGCCCCATTTATCCTTTTGGTTCAATTGAATGGAAATGGGTCGCTTGGTATGAGACGCTTCAGCCAGTTTGGCATCTATTTCTTCGGGAGTCATTTTCGGCAAAACAGCGTTATTCTTCATGGCTTCTTTTTGATTTTGTTTAATCCCCCTCATAAGTTCTTCCATCGCAAAAGCGGTAATCCACTTCATGAAGCCGCGGTCATGATAATCATTGTAATCCTGGAATTTTTTGGGAGTTCGTCTGATCACGATCGTCACCTTCTTCCAGCCCTGCCATTCCGCCAGCATGTCCACCCACCAGTGAACTACGGGCAATGGCCCGTCCCCCTTCCAGGACGCTGACCGCGCGTACAAGCGATTTAAAACCATATTTTTTTCGGACTGTATCAATAATTTGGTCTACCTTTACGTCCTTTACTTGTTCTTCAGGTTCCGCGAACAAATCCAATTGCAAGGCATCCGTATAAACAAGGTTACCGGTATTGACACCGATATTGCGAATATGCTGACCGGTGTAGTGAGCATCAAAAATACGAAGTAAACAGGCGATTATTTCTTTTGAAGAGTTAGTCGGTAACACTTTCACTTGTTGGTGGAAACTGGTTTTGCCGTTTTGGTCGAAATAACCGATACTGTACCCAATCCACAAACTGACAACTTGTGTCTTGGCACCTGATTGCCGCAATCGCGTGGCGACTTGATCGCCCATTTCGCGTATCACGATTTCCATTTCCGATCGCTTCGTATAGTCCCGATTCAAGACCTGGCTATTCCCGATTGATTTTGAACTTGGTTTAATAGTATCTCCTAAGAAGCTACGATCAATCCCCCAACTATGGGCATAGAGTTGCGCTCCAATCACTCCCAGTCGGTCTTTTAAGTCATAAAAGTTCGCATGGGCAAGATCATAAATAGTGTGAATCCCCATACTATGCAATCGTTTGGCCGTTCGTTTAGCGATTCCCCAAAAGTCAGTCATGTCATGAATTTTCCAAACCGTATCGGGAACATCTTGATAACGCCATTCGGCAATGCGGTTGGGAGCATGTTTGGCAGCATTATCCAAAGCGAGTTTCGCCAACAATGGATTGTCGCCAATTCCAACCACCGTATAGATTCCGGTTTGTTTATGGACTTCGGCTTGGATAGCGCGGGCGATTTCGTAGGCATTCGCAAATTTAAATAAACGCAAAGCACCCGTAACATCCACGAAGCTTTCGTCAATTGAGTAAACATGATGATTGGATTCATCCGCGTATTTTTTATAAATGGCATTGATTTCCATGTTTTTTTGCATATAAAGACGCATTCGTGGGGCTGCGATCACTAAATCTTTTGGGTAAGGAAACGGTAAGTCCCGTGCTCGGCTGATATTGGAAATGTTATACGCTTTTTTCGCTGCAGGCGATGATGCGAGGATCAAGCCGCTTCCCCGCTGACTTTTATCTTCTGATGGATAGGACATGACGACGAGCTTTGCAGTGAGCGGATCCATTTTGCGTTCGACACACTCTACACTGGCATAAAATGATTTACAGTCAATACAGAGAATGTCCCGACTTGGTTCTTTTGCGTAATCAAATATCAACTCTGTCTCATACATAAAAATCACCTCACCTCATTATACGAACATAAGTTCTGTTTTGTAAAGCGAACACTTTATAAAATTCTTAATTATTGAGAGTGAGGCTGTATTTCTCTTATCCTAACCAAAAAAAGCACCCGATTTTCAGATAGAAAATCGGGTGCTTTACTGCTATTAGAAGAATAATTCGCCTTGCCATTGCCATTGATCGAAGTAAGCCATATCTTCCTCGTCGATTTGGAAATTAAAAATCGCTGCATTTTCACGAATGCGATCTTCGTTGACAGATTTTGTCAAAGGTACATAACCTTTTTGGACACAGTAGCGAAGCAACAGTTGCGCGATGGATTTTTGATATTTCTCAGTCATCGCATTAACGGCCTCATCCTCTTCCATTTGCGGGATAGGGGACAATGGTGACCATGCTTCAATTACCATTCCTGCTTCACGGCTCATTTTTACAGTGTCTTCTTGATTCAAACCAGGATGCAACCGAATTTGATTGACCATTGGCGCAATACGACAATTTGGCAATAAGTTTTCCAAATGTTTGACCTTGAAGTTGCTGACACCTATGGCTTTCAACTTGCCCGCTTCATAGGCGTCTTCTAGTGCTCGCCATGTTTCGATGTTGTCTTCTTGCCAATCCTCTTCATGGCCCGCCACTTCCGGCCAGTGAATCAAAAATAAATCCAGATAATCTGTTCCCAAACGTTCCAAAGACTCGTCAATGGTACGTTTGGCATTTTCGTAGCCATGGTCTGGATTATCAAGCTTGCTGGTCAAGAAAATTTCTTCACGCGGCACACCGCTCAAGCGCATCCCTTCACCAACCAACTCTTCATTTCCATACATTTGTGCTGTATCGATATGGCGGTACCCGTATTCCAAAGCCCATTTTACGCCATCGACGCATTCTTTCGGATTAACATTCCGCCATGTTCCATAACCCAGAATCGGAATATTGTTACCATTTGCCAATGTTATTGTCTTGTTCACATTATCACTCCTTGTATTTGTTTCCTGTTTTTATTTTACCATAGAAGTATTCCAACGCCACTTGACTTACTTTACATGAAGCTTCCGTTCATCTATGCTTAGGCCAGCAAATCAAAAGAGAAAGGTTGATGAATATGAAGTATCTATTAACTGGCGCAACCGGCGGATTTGGAACCTATGCCCTGTCTTTTTTGAAACAACAAGTCGCTTTGGAGAATATCGTCGTCCTGGCACGTTCCGAAGCAAAAGCAGCTCCTTTCCGAGAACAAGGAATCGAAACGCGGATAGCCGACTTTGCCGACTATGATAGTTTGTTCGCAGCCTTTGCTGGCATCGATCGCATGCTTTTCGTTTCCTCGCAGCCCGGGGAAGCCGTTTCCCGCGGTGACCAACATAAAAACGTCGTGGCCGCCGCCAAGGAAACCGGGATCGGCTTCATCGCCTACACGAGCTTCCCGAATGCTACTAAATCAACCAGCCCGCTCGCCCAAGATCATATCCTGACAGAAACACTTTTGAAAGAGTCTGGCATTCCACACACCTTCCTCCGCAACAATTGGTATTTCGAAAATGAAATGGCGACTTACGAAACGGCGTTGAACGGCGGTGCCTTCACCTACTCCGCAGAAGACGGCCGGGTTGGATGGGCTTTGAAAAAAGAATATGCGGAAGCGGCCGTGAATGTCCTGACCGGAAAATTCCTGTCTGGAGAAGTTCTGGAATTAGGAGGACCGCTGATTACCTATGCCGATTTGGCGGCTGCACTCAGGGTAGCCACCGGGAAAAAGTTCCGATCCTTGGCTTTGGATGATGGGGAATACCAAAATGATTTGAAAGTGCACGGCGTCCCCGCAGAAAGTATTGCCTTTGTCATGATGATTCAAAGAGACATCCGCGAAGGCCAGTTAGCAATCAAATCCAATGATTTAGAAAAAGTATTGGGAAGACCTGCGAAACCGGCAACGCTTGCCCTGAAGGAACTTCTGGCATCAAACAAAGAAAGCGTTTCATTTGATAACCCGCCTGTTTAGCCTATAATTGGAAGTAGATGATAATTATTATTATTCAATACCAAATAGGAGGAATAAATCATGGCAATTGATGAAAAAGACTATGGCAAGAAACCTCATGTTGTAAATATTGAAGACTTAACTGAGGATAACGAAAACTACCGCACAACTATTTGGACTGGCGAAAAACTACAAGTAACTGTCATGAGTATTGAACCAAACGATGATATCGGATTGGAAGTGCACAAAGGCATTGACCAATTTATCCGTATCGAAGAAGGAAGTGGTCTCTGTCAAATGGGACCAACGGAAGACAATTTAGACTTTGAAAGAGAAGTCACCGATGATGACGCCGTTTTCGTTCCAGCCGATGTATGGCATAACATCACCAATACCGGTGACAAACCACTTAAACTTTACACCATTTACGCAGGTCCTGACCACGTAGAAGGCACGGTTCATCCAACACACGAAGATGCTCGAAATGATCCAAATGAACACTGAAAATTTATGAAAAAATCAGCCGTGGGAAATTCCTACGGCTGATTTTTCATTGGTCTTATTGTATCTTTAAGGTTTGGGTTCACACTTGAAAACCAGATTCCAGCAGCCTGAGTGATTACTCAAATCGTATTTTCCATTCGAGTAATCATCAAAGGACTAAAAGTGATTACTCAGATTGGTTTTCCGGCTTGAGTAATCACTACAAGGCCTAAAGTGATTACTCAAGCCGAATTTGTCTCTTGAGTAATCACATTTCCCATTAAGGTCTTTTTACCATTGTCGGTTGCTGGTTTTTGAAAACAACTAATTCCTCAACGCCATGGCGACCCAACATGGCAAACATGTCCACGAAGTGGGCTTCATAATCAGCTGCCACATGTGCATCCGACCCGACCGTAAACAATGTACCACCTGCCTCTTTATACAATTCGATGCCATATTCATAAAGATGGGCATTTCCATATTTAAACATGCTCTTGCTATTCAATTCGAAAGCCAAATTGTTTTCTACTGCCTTTTTAAAAACTTGCAACAATAAGGGTTCTACTTTTTCCAAATCAGCCACAGTCACATCATACAAACGTAAACCATACTCAAAATGCGTCAAAATATTTGCTTCCTTAAAATCTGTAACGGCTGCTAGCATCAAAGAGTAATATTCTTCCAAGGTCTCTTCCAGAGTTTGCTCCAAAATTTCTTTCTGCATGAAATCATATTTTCCATTTTGATGAACACTTAACAGCATCACATCATAGGTCTTTCCTTTTAAATAATCGCGAATTTCATTTCGGTCTCCCGGCGTATACCCGATTTCAATTCCTTTTAAAATGCGTCCATTGTAAGTCTCATTCAATTTAGCAATTTCCGCCGCATAAGCTTCGTAATCCGCACTGTCATCCTGATAGCCCGTATAAGGATTATGAAAATCCAAATGCTCAGTCGTCACCAGAAATTTATCGTCCGCCAAGGGTAGATAATTTTCAAAATGTTCTTCACTATCATAGGAATAATAAGTATGCATATGCTGATCGTAATATTTCATTTTGCCTCCCCTTCCTTATTCTGCACGGTACCAATACTGCTTCAAGCGGTAACGTCCATCTGTGTCATGCAATTTCTTGAACACCCAATGCCATGCCACGAAACAAGCGCCTACTCCAGTAAACACTACCATACCAGGTGTAACCGCCCAAATAAGCATCAAAACGGCTACACTCAACACCATCAAAACAAGCATTTCCAAAGCAAAAGCTAACGGATAGGCAACAGCGTTTTTTCCAATTTCCTTTATGGATTTTTCGGGATAATAAGAACAAAGGAAACTAAACCACAGGAAAACAAAGAAAACAAGAACAAACATTAATAGCGTCAGGTAAAATGCCAGGTACGTCACATAATTCGTTTGCGTATTCAAAAACAAGTAATTGGCAGTCAATACAATACCTGTAGAACCGAAAAGACCACTCACACGCCAGTATTTTTTCAAATTCATTTGGTAATGATTCCACCAGTTTACAATCAACTTCAGCTGTGCACGCTGGGAATCCAGGCGCATCTTTTGGATAAATTGAAAAACAGTAACGGTTGACGGCACCAACCCAAAAAGACCTGCACCCAGTAAAACACCAGCCATCCAAAACAAGGTTGCCATCACAATACCAAAGACCCATGCCAGTCCTATTTGTAACTTACTTTCTTTGTACTCCATCTATTTTTCATCCTTTAATTTATAATTTTCCAAATTCCTTTTTTCCAGCGTCTGTAGAAAATAAAGGCACGCATCCCTTCATCAAGGATGAAAATGACCCAAATAGCAAACAGGCCACCGTTCAGATACCCCGCAAAGAGGAGACTGGCCGGAACCGTAAATAAATACGTGACCAGTAATCCTATTAATACCGGGTAACGCACATCCCCTTTTACATTCAAATTCGCAATCAATATCTCATTTCCAACGCGAAAGGGATCATATAAAACATTCATCCACAATAACGTCCGAACGATTGTGACAATAGCGGGATCTGTCGTGAAAATCTGGATAAGCCACGGTCCAGCTAAAGCCAATAATATATTCATTAAAACAGCTATTCCCATAAATAAACCTGTATTTTGTAGAGCAAAATGTTGCGCTTTCTCATGATCCTTTTCACGGATATATTTTCCAATCAAAATCTGGCCCGCTTGCCCCGCAGCGACTGAGATGGTGAAGACGACTGCGGTAATGGTCTGGGTATAAATTTTGGAGTTGATCGCTGCCGCTCCAAGCGAGGCAATCACGGCTGTTATAATGGTTTGCGAGAAATTATACGAAACATTTTCCATCCCAGAAGGAACACCCAATTTTAAAATGCTTTTGGCAATTTGTTTATCCTCTTTACCAAAACGCCACAACCCATCCCATACTTTCCGCAACTGCGTGCGAATCGCAATCATACTGATCACCGCTCCAATAAACCGTGTTACTACTGTCGCCACACTAATTCCCAAGACTCCTTCACCAAAAATGGCAAGGGGTGTCAAAATGACCAAAGCATTACCCGAAATCGTAATCAATGTGCTGACAACTGAAATGGCCATGGCAATATTCACTTTGCCATAACTACGCAACAAGGCACTTGTACTTGTTGAAATACCTTGGAACAATAAACTACTACTGACAATTCGCAGATATGTCAAGGATAATGAACGTAGTTCCACTGGCGTCTGCATCCATCCCAACAACACATCGCCAAAAAGAAAAACGGTGAAAAATAACAAAGCAGACAATACAAAATTCAAAACAAATGTCTGACGCGTCACTCCCTGAATATAAGACAACTTCTTATCATCAGCGTTTTGTAAAAACAAAACCACGCTACCGAGACTGATAATTCCCATTGCCATCGTACCAATTGCCAGGATTTGGTCTGCCAATCCCGTAGCCGCAACGGCTTGATCACTATACAACGAGAAAAGATAAACATTTACATTACCGATCAACATCATAAAAAGTTGTTCAATAATCAAGGGAAAAAGCATTTTTCGATAAGTCGCTTGCGTCATGCTATTTCTTAAAGGCATGGTACTTCACTACTTCAGTGGTAATGGTATTTGTCTTGGCATCCAGTTCAATCACCCGTACGCCACGTTCCATCTCACCATACGTATTAAAGCCACTGACATTGCCGTATACTAAATGGATGCCATAGTGCAAACCGTCAAAGTTATTTTCATGATCATGCCCCACGAACATGCCCCACGTTTCGCCATCCAATAACATGTTGGTGAAAAGGCCGGTATTCAGATGCGGTGCACTGATCGCTTCATTCGTTTCGTTATTGAAACCAGCCAAAATGTTAGTCGCTGCTTGCCAATACTCTGGAACAGGAATGTGCTGGAAGACTAGATTCCGTTTTACGCCATTACCTTTACGATATTTTGCGGATGTTTTTCTGAACCATTCCACTTGTTCCGGTTGATTCCAATCATAAATTCCAATTGGCACCGGCGCATCCGCTCCTGAATCGAGCACGTATACTACCTGTACCACTTCATCACTATCATGCGCTAAAATCTGTAAGGTATAACTTTCGCGGTCGTCGTGCACAAACACATCTTTTTTATCGGCCCGATTAGAAACGTTTTTCTCGAATAAGCGTCTTAAGTCACTACGGGTGATTATTTCTTCACTGTCATGATTCCCAAAAGTTAGAGCCATCGGTATATCCGATGTATTGAAATAACCCATCAATTCCTCAAATATTAAATCTGCATCTTTCACGCCTTCGGACCAGATAACATCACCGGTATGCATAATTAAATCAGCATCAAAATACGCTAATGCATCTTTCACCAAAGAAAAAGTTTCTAAATCCTCTGCATTATAGGGTCTGTTTCCGATGTGTGTGTCAGTAAACTGCACAATCCGGAAGGTCCCGTCTTCTCTTAGTCTCAGTTCCATAATGACTCCTTTAAATGTTTATTCTTTAACCGATCCAATGGTAATTCCTTGGACGAAATATTTCTGGATGAAGGGATACAGGATGACAATGGGCAAAATAACCACGATGATCGTCGCCATTTGCAGGGATTGTCCTGTTACTTGAATGGATTCCAGTTGTTGATAAGCAGCATCTCCCCCACCACTGCGCAATAAGATGTCAGCCAGACCGGCTTGTCTGGTCAACATGTCTTGCAAGATGGTTGCCAATGGCTTGATTTCCGGACGACGGACATAGAAGGAACCGGCGAACCAATCATTCCAGTGGCCTACCGCCGTGAACAAGCTGACCGTTGCCAATGTCGGTTTACTCATCGGCAACACCATGCTGGTGAAAATCTTGAATTCACTCATGCCATCAATCCGGGCTGCTTCCACAATTGACATTGGCAATTGCTTAAAGGCGGAACGCAACAACAGGATATTCGTGACACTATACAAACTCGGGATGACATAAACCCAAATGGAATTTGTTAGCCCCAATTCACTCAAGACTAAATAGTATGGAATGGTTCCCCCACCAAAAAGCATCGTGAAGAAAATGAAGAACGTTATTTTTCCGTTGCCAGGTAATTCCCGAATCGCTAATGCCCAGGCACACATGGACATCGAGAAAATACCCAGTGTCGTGCCTAAAACGGTCCGGAAAATCGATATGCCCAATCCCGTCAGCAAGTTGTCTTGCTTGAACACCTCCTGGAAATTCTCCAACGAGAACGCCCGGGGGAAAAACCAGATACCACCCGTGGCAGCATCTTTTCCACTGTTGAAGGCCAACGCCAAGATATGCATGAATGGCAAGATGACGGCCAAACAGAGTAACACAATCAATATGTTGATGATGAGACGTATCATAGGATTCGTCTGCATTGTTTTTGACATTTTTAATTCCTCCAATTAATGGTGACTCCGAAAAATAAAGAGGCTACAACTAGCCTGCAGCCTCCTCATACGTCATGTATTAGTAGAAAATGACATCGCCTTCTGCTTCTTTTTCTTCCAGGAAATCACTGAATTCTTCCACGCCGGCATCCACCAATTCTTGACGCGCCGCATCAAGGATGGCTTGTGCTTCTTTTTCCGTTGAAGCGTAGTAAGCCTTCACGATATCCTCTTCCCAACGGTCAAGGGCAGCGTTCAAGTCACCCGCATCACCTTCGAATTCAAACAAATAAGCACGTGGATACAAGCCGTCGATGACTTCTTTGTTTTCGTAGCGTTCATCCCATTTGTACATTTCGATTATTTGTTGGGCGGCTGTTTGGCTATCACCGTCAGTTTCTCTGACCTTATCCCCCCAGCTCGCTTCACCAAAGTGATCCAGGTTGTTCATATTGGTCCAAGCCAAGTGTTCACCCCACCAAGCGCGTACGCCACGGAAGCCCATTTTGTTGGCTTCATCAGGTTGTTCATCTTTTAGTTTTACAATTTCTTCTTTAGGAACTGGTTTGCCATCTTCACCGATGTCATAGTGTTCACCTTCAAGACCATACATGTAAAGAGTCTTACCTTCTTCACTTGCCAACCAATCCGCAAATTCGACCACTTCATCAGGATTTTCGGTTGTGGAAGGGATAGCCCAGCCGGCATAACCGGATTTATAAGGCATTACCATGTGGTTGTTGCCGTCAACACGATTGATTGGTCCCAAAGGAATGTAATCCATGTCGCCGATTTCTGGACGGTAATTGTACATATCCGCAACGATTGCGAATGATTTGTTAGTCACGCCCTCGGAAGCGCGTGTTTCTTCCATTGTGTAGAACTCAGGATGCATCAAACCTTCAGCCAGTAATTCACGGACATGGGCAACACGTTGCTCGGCAAAATCCGTCATGGATTCATGCTTCACTTCTTTGCCATCTTTCCAGAATTTTTCGCCGCCTTCACCTTGCCATACTAAATCATTGTAGATGAACGGTCTTTCGGAACCGCCCCATACCGTTGGTCCAAGAGGTGTAATCGGTGCCCCATTATCATCGGTAAAACCTGCTGCTTTGATATCTTTCAATAATTGTTCAACTTCTTCACTTGTATCGATTTCCAATGGATCAATGCCGAGTTCGTCGGCGATATCCGCACGGATGTAAGGTCCTCCGACTGTTTTCATGCCTGGATCGGCTGCTTCTTCATCGATGGCCATATGCACCAAGTATGTTGCGCCGTCTTGATCTTCACGCATCATGATGTTTTCTTTGGTATCTCTTGGCAAATAACCTTCCTCGTAATATTTGCCGTACGTTTCTCCTTCTTGTAAATAAGGGGCGATATCATGGAACATGCCTTGGTTGGATGCTTGCAACAAAATTGGGAATTCCGGTCTGCCGGAGTGGTTCAGGTAAAAGGCAACAAAATCGGGTAAATCTCCCGCTGCCAGTCCAGCTGCCAAAGCCTGTGTGGAATCTTCACTCGTTACGGTTTGCAGTTCCAGGGTGATTCCGGTGCGCTCCTTGATGTATGCTGCGATTTCGGGTGACATGGAATCAACCCCGGCATCACCTGCGGATTGGAATACCAAACCAGTAATAGTGCGGTCCGCAATCCATGTTTCAGGAGCGTTTGCCGGTTTTTCTGCCGTTTCGTTTGATGATTCGGCAATTTCACTACCGCCACAAGCGGCCAATGCGAGGGCAGAAGAAAACAAGACACCCGCACCCAGTAATTTTTTAAAATTCATTTTTTGAATCCTCCAATTTTTTTATGTTTTTACCAAACAGCACTATCAAATTTATCTGCGACTTTGTTGACAATGAGCGTTAAAATCAAGCCCGCCACGCCTTGGACTAATCCTACTGCAGTCGCCGGTCCGTATTTCGCCTGCTCCAACCCGGTCTTGACGATATATGTATCGATGGTTTCGGAAACGGCATAGTTACCGGGATTTTGCATCAAGTACACTTGATCGAAGCCCGCCGTCAAGATACTCCCCAATGAAAGAATGAATAAGATCACGATGGTGGAACGGATGCCCGGCAAGGTGATGTGCCAAGTCTGTTTCAAGCGGTTGGCGCCGTCGATGACGGCTGCTTCATATAACGAAGCGGAAATACCCATGATGGCCGCGAAATAGATGATGGAATCCCACCCAATGTTTTTCCATAAGTAACTCCCGAAAATGGCGGGGTAGAAAAATGAATTCTCCATCGCCCAGAAAGTCGAGCCATCGGTGATGCCCAAATTCGCCAACAAAATGTTCATCAACCCGGTGTCAGGTGCGAACAAACGGTTCATGATGCCAATCACCACGACCCAGGAAATGAAGTAAGGGAGGTAGGAAATGCTTTGATAGACACTCCGAAGCTTCGGTTTATTTATTTCATTGAACATCAAGGCCAACAGGATGGGAAAAGGTAAGTAGAGGAACAACTTGATGCTGGAAACGATCAAGGTATTCCGGATGTACATTGGCGTTTCCCGGTGGCTGAAGAAATCGGTAAAATATTCCAATCCTACCCAACCTTCCCCGTACATACCGGACGTAAAAGTGAAATCCCGGAAAGCCAGGATGATTCCGGTCATGGGCCAATAGGAAAACACCAGGAAAAAAATGATGGCGGGCAGTAACATCAAGTAAAACGTGCCATACTTTTTCCAGATTTGCTTAAGTGTCACTTTATGGGGTCGGAAATCAGGATCCGTTTCGGAATCGAATTGCGGCTGTTTCACACCCTTGTCCATAATCCTTTGAATTAAACTCTTTTGTTCTGCTAACACCTTCTAAACTCCTTCCAACACAGGGTGGTGATCCGCGTTTATACCGTAGCCAGGAATCGCAATGCGTGCGCCACTTTCCTTATCGAAGAAGTGGACATAAGCAAAATCGATACAGAAACGTTCTTCTTGACCGACTGCAAAAGCCTCCATAGTAAATGCTTTGGCGACAACCGGTTGTCCGACCATGTCAAAGTGAAGCAAACTTTCGCTTCCCAGCATTTCCGGCAATGTGATGGTGGCTGTATAGCCATGTTGCTGCACTGCTTCCGTTGCGTAACGAGAAAGATGGATGTTTTCGGGACGGATTCCCATCGTCATTTCCCGGTTCTCATAACCAAGATTTTGCAAATGTTCAACGATTGCTGTCGGAATTTGCATGTGTTTGCCGCCCCGTTCAATCCCCGTTCCCGTGATGGTCACATCCACGAAATTCATAGCCGGCGACCCCATGAAACCTGCCACAAAGATGTTTCTTGGGTGCAGGTAAACTTCCCGCGGTGTCCCGACTTGTTGGATGACACCACTTTCCATGATGACAATTCGGTCCGCCATGGTCATGGCCTCTACCTGGTCATGTGTAACATAAACCGTGGTGATTCCTAATTGCTTGGTCAGTTGCACGATCTCAGCACGGGTTTGAACCCGAAGTTTCGCATCCAAGTTAGACAAGGGTTCGTCCATCAAGAACGCTTTTGGCTGGCGGACAATCGCCCGACCAAGTGCCACCCTTTGCCGTTGCCCACCAGAAAGTTCTTTGGGCAAGCGATCCAAGTATTCCGTCAGCCCGATGGTCGCAGCTGCAGTTTTGACCGCTTTATCGATTTCCGCTTTATCATAATTTTTCATTTTGAGACCGAAGCCCATATTGCCTGCGACCGTCATATGAGGGTATAGGGCGTAATTTTGAAAAACCATCGCAATGTCGCGGTCTTTCGGATGCGTGTCATTAACGACTTCACCATTTATCAAAATTTCACCTGCCGTTATATCCTCGAGTCCTGCCAACATCCGCAAGGTGGTCGACTTGCCACAACCAGATGGCCCAACCAAAACGACAAATTCTCCGTCCTTGATATCCAGGCTGACGTTATTTACGGAGTGCTGTCCCGGGACATAGTCTTTGTAAATATTTCTTAATTCAATACCACTCATATTTTTCTCCCCTATTATTTACTGATTTATCGTTTGGCTCTGTGTTTGCTACGCCTCAAATTATAAAGGTCTAATATAGATTTTCTGTTAATAAACCGTAAATGTCCGGTCAACTTTTTGTCAATTTTTGTCCTTTCTCCTCTTTTTTCTTAACTATTCTTTACATAAAGCGGTTACCGTTTTACATTTTGTTGTTTTACATGTAAAAATTGCACAAAAAAAACCGAAGCATTCCGCTTCGGTTTTTAATTTGTTAATGTGGCGTTTGGATTTTTGGTACTTTCATTCAAAACACATTTTAATTTACGTAAGAAAATTTTCCACTTTGAACATGGACCATCAATACGGAAATATCCGCTGGGTTAACCCCACTGATACGGCTCGCTTGGGCGATTGTTTCAGGTTGGATTTTCTTTAGTTTTTCTTTGGCTTCGTTCGCTATTCCGTTAATAGAATCGTAATTGATGTTTTCCGGAATGCGTTTTTCTTCCAAACGTTTCAGTTTTTCTACTTTACTGTAAGCTTTGTTGATGTAGCCATCGTATTTAATTTGAATTTCAACTTGGCGTGTCACATCGCTTGGCAATGCCTCTTCCAGAGGTGCGAATGGATAGAGACTGACATAATCCAATTCTGGTCGTTTCAACAAATCAGCGAACAAGAAACCATCCTTCAACTGGGTAGAATTTTTTTCTGCCAAGAAAGCTTGTAATTCTTGCGTCGGTTTCAAACGTATTTTTTTCAGACGGGCGATTTCTGCTTCAACTGCAATTTGTTTATTAATAAAGGCTTGGTAACGCTCTTCAGACAACAGACCTATTTCGTGTCCGATTTCTGAAAGACGCATATCCGCATTATCATGACGCAAAATCAAACGGTATTCAGCGCGAGACGTTAGCAAACGATAAGGTTCCAATGTCCCTTTCGTAACCAAGTCGTCAATCATCACACCGATGTAACCATCGCTACGTTTTAAAACAAGAGGCTCTTTACCTTGAACTGTTAAGGCCGCATTAATCCCTGCAATAAGTCCTTGACCCGCTGCTTCTTCGTAACCGGACGTCCCGTTCATTTGACCGGCTGTGAACAAGTTTTTAATAACTTTCGTTTCCAAGGATGGACGCAATTGGTGTGGTTTTACGACATCGTATTCAATAGCATAACCCGTCCGCATCATTTTCGCATTTTCCAACCCAGCGATAGAATGAAGCACGGCTTCTTGTACCTCTTCCGGTAAAGATGAAGACAAGCCTTGCACATAAACTTCTTGGGTATTGCGTCCCTCTGGCTCCAAGAACAATTGGTGGCGCGGTTTATCACTGAAGCGTACAATTTTGTCTTCTATGGATGGGCAATAACGTGCTCCGACACCTTCAACGATTCCGGTAAACATTGGCGCACGGTGTAGATTATCACGAATTATCTGATGAGACTCAGCCCCTGTATAAGTCAACCAACAAGATAATTGTTCTTTCAAGTAATCTTCATCTTTGGAAGTAAAGCTAAAGTGATTTGGCGTTTCATCACCCGGTTGTTCTTCCGTTTTCGAATAATCGATGGAAGATGCCAAAATACGTGGCGGTGTCCCCGTTTTGAAACGCGCCAAGTCAAAACCTAGATCCAATAAGTTTTCCGATAACTTGATTGAAGGTTGCGAGTTGTTGGGACCAGAAGAATATTTGAGTTCCCCGATAATAATCTGACCACGAGAGGATGTCCCGGCCGTCAAGATGACAGCTTTACTACGGTAAACAGCCCCCGTATGCGTAATGACACCTTTAACTGTTTTGTCCTCAACAATCAACTCTTCTACAATTCCTTGACGTAGCAATAAATTATCTTGATTCTCGATTGTTTTTTTCATTTCTTGTGCGTATTCGTTTTTATCCGCTTGGGCACGCAACGCTTGAACAGCTGGGCCTTTACCGGTATTCAACATCCGCATTTGAATATAGGTTTTATCAATGTTGCGGCCCATTTCGCCACCCATTGCATCGATTTCACGGACTACAACGCCTTTGGCTGGACCGCCAATGGAAGGGTTACAAGGCATAAATGCCACCATATCTAAATCAATCGTCAAAAGTAATGTGGCTTGTCCCATCCGTGCTGCCGCTAAAGCTGCTTCAGAGCCTGCATGACCTGCACCGACGACAATCACATCAAAATTTCCTGCTTCATAGTGATTCATATTTTAATTCCTTTCTATAAATAGTCGCTCGTTTTATTTACCTAAACAGAATTGGCTGAATAATTGTGTAAGTAGTTCGTCCTGGACTGTATCACCGGTTATTTCTCCCAGTAGTTCCCAAGCACGCGTGAAATCGATTTGAACTAAATCAACCGGCATTTCCGCCTCGATACCTTGCAGCACTTCTTCTAATGAGGACACGGTATCATTCAACAAAGCGATATGACGGACGTTGGAAATATAAGTGGCATCCTGCTCACCCGTTTCCCCCGCAAAGAACATGTCCGAAATTTGTTTTTCCAACAAATCCAGGCCGACTTTTTCCAGCATGGAGGTTGAAATGACTTTTTCTGGTGCGCTCCAAGCCATCAAATCGATCGGTGTCACTTTCGCTTCAAGGTCGCTCTTATTCAATAAAATAATCCGATTCATTTGTTGCGTTATTTCCAGCAATTCGATATCTTCCGGTGTTAAACCTTCACTTTGGTTAAGAAGGAGTAAGATTAAATCAGCATCCTGTAACGCTTTACGGCTCCGTTCCACGCCAATACGTTCCACGACGTCATCTGTTTCACGAATACCCGCTGTGTCGACCAGTTTCAAAGGTACACCATTTACGTTCACATATTCCTCGATAGTATCCCGGGTTGTCCCCGCAATATCCGTTACAATCGCTTTTTCCTCGCGGATCAAACGGTTCAATAAACTTGATTTACCAACATTTGGGCGTCCGATGATCGCTGTTTCCAAACCTTCCCGCAAGATTTTACCTTGTTTAGCCGTACGGAGTAATTGTTCCACATGTCCTTTTACTTCAATCGTTTTTTCTTTTAATAATTGGGTCGTGACTTCTTCGACATCGTCATATTCGGGATAGTCGATGTTTACTTCTACTTCCGCCAACGTGTTCAAAATAATTTGGCGGATATTACGGATCAGGCTGGACAAATCACCGTCCAACTGGCGTAAGGCAACGTCCATCGCCCGATCTGTTTTAGCACGAATCAAGTCCATGACTGCTTCTGCTTGAGACAAATCGATTCGGCCATTCAGGAAAGCACGTTTCGTGAATTCACCAGGTTCAGCCATTCGAGCCCCATGTTGCAAGACAGTTTGTAATAAACGGTTGACGCTGACAACCCCACCGTGACAATTGATTTCCACAATATCTTCGCGGGTAAAGGTTTTAGGTGCGCGCATAACACTCACCATCACTTCATCAATCATTTCGCCCGTTTTGGGATTATAGATATGTCCGTAATTGATAGTATGACTTTCTACGTCGACCAAGCTTTTTGATCCCGCTTGATACAAACGATCCACAATAGCAATGGCATCATCCCCGCTCAAGCGGACAATTCCGATTGCCCCTTCTCCTGGTGGCGTTGAAATGGCAGCAATTGTATCAAATTCAGTAATATTCAATGAAACGCACTCCTTCCTGGATTTATGTATTTTTATGCATGAAAAAAGTGCCCACTCCACCCCTTGGCATTTGGGGTGGTTAAGCACTTTGACTGCGTCACACACATGTATATATTCTCGGTTTTTGATTCTCAGAAATTATACAGGGATTACTAACTAATTGCAAGTATTTATGATTGGCCTATTATTTTTTCGCAATTTTGATATACTATTTTCTGCTTTTGATGGTATAATGGTCCCCGGCGTTTTATCTATGAAAGTGTGGTAGAATAAAGGTGTGAAAGCCCATACATAATTGATGAAATAGTAAAATACATATCATAAAAGGAGCTGGATACCATGAATAAATTTTATGACATTTATCTAGATCTTAGATGTAAAATTGAAAAATTCGAATATGCGACAGGCTCTTTATTACCAAGCGAAACAGCATTGTCTGAAATATATGGTGTATCCCGAGAAACGACCCGGAAAGCTTTAGCTCTATTATTGGAGAATGGCTATATTCAGAAAAAACAAGGTAAAGGTTCAATCGTTCTGGATATCCAACGTTTTAATTTCCCTGTTTCAGGATTGACGAGCTTTAAAGAGATACAGGAAGCGCAAAATATGGAGAGCGAGACTATCGTCATAAAGAATAAACGTGAAAAAATTTCCGAATTTCTTTCGGAGACATTAAATTTACCAGCGAATCAGGAAGTCATTTCTTTGCTTCGTTTACGAAAAATTTCTGGTGAAGTTATTATTTTGGATAAAGATTACTTACTCGCTGAAATAGTTGAAGCTGTACCCTCTGAGGCAGCGGAAAATTCACTTTATGATTATTTAGAAGGCGAATTGGGACTTAACATTGCTTACGCCAAGAAGGTGTTTGTGGTTGAACCCGCAACACTTGAAGATCGTAAGTTGATGAAATTGGATAATGATACCCACGTTGTCGCAGTGAAGAGTGAAGTATACTTGGAAGATACACGCCTCTTCCAATATACGGAATCGCGTCACCGCCTCGACCGTTTTAAATTTGTTGAGTTTGCACGCCGAAAACATAGTTTGAACTGAAAAATGACAAAAGACTGGAATTTCGCCCGAATAGCGAGATTCCAGTCTTTTGTATTTATTTAATGACATCTTCCATATCAACCCGCATCGCTTCGCCTTCTTCAAAAGAGAAGTGACCGGATTCGTATGGTTCATTTTCAACCGTCAACACTACTTCTTCTACCCCGTAGTAGGTACCGATTGTATTGACGATTCCTTGCAGGATAAGGGATTCTCCCGAAGAACCAGTATTCATATCCGTAATCAAGGCGTTATTGAAATCAATATACACGCGCCCATCATCATTCAAATATAAGCTATTGATGGTTGCTGAATCTGGAATGAGACGCCCGTATTCTACTCCTGGGATTTGTCTAAACAAATCAGTCAAGGTATGGCGGGTAACATCATTCGTATTGAAGGCGACATTTACCTCCGATGATTCCAAGCCCATCACGTTTGCGTCCGGGTAGAAAGTAAGGATAACTTTAGCTTCCGGTGCGTCTTCGTTCCGGGTTTCCAAAGTGGAACTCACTTCATATGAGCCGGCATTATCGGTAAATAATTCTTTTACCAATCCCATACCCTCTACATAATACTGTTTCGTGATAGTATCGTCATCGGTTGTTGTCACTTCGATAGCCGGAAACGTACCAAGCATTGTTTCTATCGAGAGACTCATGGCCGTAATTTCGGAAGCGGACCCGGATGGATTGTCCCAAGCAGTTCCAAGCGCTAACGGTTCTTTCAATAGAATTGTACCGGCATCATCGCTGGTTTTATTCAGCATATTTTCACGGAAATATGTTTCCGGACGTTGGAAAACTTGAGTCAAGGTACCGTCTGCATATTCCAAAACTTCAACAGTCTCAGTCCCACCATTGTTGGTTACATACTGAATCCGATTATTTTCTAGATATTGAGGGTATTTCGTATAAGTCGCAAATTCATTTCCCATACCGACAAATGAATAAGCTACGTTTTCTTCAAATGGGAAATAGGCTGCGATAGAGGCAGTTTCATTTGCCGGTTCAGAAGATTCGGATGATTCGGATGATTCAACTTCTGAACTGCTTTGGGAACTTGATTCGACTTGTGATTCAGAACTTATTACGGAGTCGGACGATTCAACATCTGTACCAGTGGGTCTACATCCTGTGACGAATAAACCAACAATTACCAGTGACAATAAATGTTTCTTTTCCATGATAACGCCCTCCAAATAATGTCTTTTCTTACGCTCATTATACCATAACCAATCTTTACCCCTACGAAAAAAGCGGTCTTTAGTGGTTCATCCCACCAAAGACCGCTCTAATTTTTTTATCAAACAAGTAAAAACGCCACTGTTTCGTAGGGACGAAGCGTCAGCGATTTTTCAAGTTTAGCATCGGGGTAATTTCCGATGATTACTTCCGCTGTTTCATCAACATACTCTTGAGGCAACTCAAGCGTATAGTCATTGGCGTAAAAGTGGTTCAAGACAAGTAAACGTTGGCCGTCTTTCTCACGAATATAGGCATAAACTTCTTTGTCGTCCAATAAAATGCCTTGGTAGGAACCATCAGAAATAATCGGCATTTCCTTCCGCAACTGAATCAGTTTTTGATAGTAAGGGAATATTTTCCCCTCGGACACTTCTTTTTCCACGTTAACATGTGGGTAGTTTTCTGCGACTTTCAACCATGGTGTTCCGGTCGTAAAGCCAGCATGTTCACTATTATCCCATTGCATGGGTGAACGTCCATTGTCGCGTGATTTTTGGCGGATAATGGTCATTGCCTCTTCATGCGTTTGGCCTTTCAAACGTAAATTTTCATAGGCATTATGTGATTCAACATCCACATACGCATTGATATCGGCGTAGTCCGGATTGGCCATCCCAATCTCTTCACCTTGATAAACATAAGGTGTTCCCCGTAATAAATGCATCGTTTGCGCAAGCATCGTCGCCGTTTCGTAAGGATAGTTTTCAGGATCACCAAACCGACTGTTGGCACGGGGTTGGTCATGGTTATTCCAGAACAAGGCATTCCAACCATTGCCATTGGACATGCCAGCTTGCCACTCATCCAACAAACTTTTCAATTCAAGGAAATCAAAGGGCTTGTTACTCCATTTTTCGCCATCTACATAATCCACTTTTAAATGATGGAAACTAAAAATCATCGATAGCTCATTGCGGGCTGGATCCGAATACAGCAAACCGTTCTCTACTGTTGTTGAAGACATTTCTCCGACTGTGACTATGCCTTCGTAATTCCCGAAACTTTCGCGGTTCATTTCCCGGACCCAGTCATGGACAATCGGTGTGTCTGTATATAAACTCTTTTCGTTGCCGCCTTCACTATCAACCAACACTTCGTCTTTTCCGATAACGTTCAGAACGTCAAAACGGAAACCAGCAATGCCTTTTTCCAACCAGAAATTGACCACTTTATAAAGTTCTTCGCGAACTTCAGGGTTACGCCAGTTCAAATCCGCCTGTGTTTTGTCATAGAGACATAGGTAGTACTTACCTGTATCCCCAAAAGGAGCCCAAGCATCACCAACGAATTTCGATTGCCAATTTGTAGGCAAGCTGCCGTCTTCTTTAGGCTCTCTGATAATATAATAATCCTCGTATTTTTTATCGCCTGCCAATGCTTTTTGGAACCACTCGTGCGTTGTGGAAGTATGGTTAAACACCATATCAAACATTAACGCAATGCCGTGTTCCTTTGCTTTTGCAATTAAGGCATCAATGTCTTCCATTGTCCCAAACAGCGGGTCAATCGCATAATAATCCGTCACATCGTAACCATTGTCTTTTTGCGGTGATTTGAACACTGGATTCATCCAGATCATTTCAATCCCTAATTTTTCCAAATAAGGTAGTTTTTCAATAATGCCCTTGATGTCTCCAATGCCGTTCCCATCCGAGTCTTTAAAAGATTTTGGATACAGCTGATAAATAACTTTTTCTTTAAAGTGTTCCATGATAAACCCCCTCTTACATTAAAACAGGAGCAAAAGTTAACTTCACCTTTGCTCCTTAGTTTAAAATCGCTTATAAAATACTAATTTGCTGTTTCAATAACTGGCGATTCGTCAACTTCGCCTTTTGGTACCAGAATGCCGTTCTTTTCAAATACGACAGTCAATAGGAATGGTACCACGATGGCGATTGCCATCGATACGAAAAACATTGGCCAGTGTTCAAATTGGATAGACAAGAATCCAGGAATACCACCAACACCAATGGATGCTGCTGTAACACCTGTCAATACAGATACCAAGCCTGCAATACCTGAACCAATCATAGCTGCCACAAATGGATAGATATACTTGATGTTAATACCGAACATCGCTGGTTCCGTTACACCCAAGTAACAAGAAATCATGGCTGGAATTGAAACTTGCTCTTCTTTCTTGTTTCCTCTATGCATCCAGATGACTGATAATACGGCAGAACCTTGCGCAATGTTTGACAAAGCAATCATTGGCCATAGTTGTGTTCCTTCGAAGTCAGCAATCAATTGTAAGTCGATAGCGTTTGACATGTGGTGAAGCCCTGTAATAACCAGAGGCGAGTACAGTGCACCAAACACAAGGCCAAACAACCAACTGAAACTGCTTGTAATACCTGAATAAACAATGTTGGAAATCCAGTTACCAACTTGCCAACCAATAGGACCCAGGATGGTATGGGCAATAATTACAGTTGGTACCAAAGAGAACAGTGGAACAAAAATCATGGAGATAGCTTGCGGGATCCACTTACGTAGCCAGATTTCCAAATAAGCCAAGGTGAAACCAGCCAACATGGCAGGTAATACTTGCGCTTGATAACCAATCATGTCGATTTGGAAGAATCCAAAATCCCAGAATGGAATTTCGCCCGCGGCAGCTGCGTCAGCAACACCGTACGCATTTAATAATTGTGGTGAAACTAGGGTAATCCCTAGAACAATACCCAGAATTTGAGTGGTTCCCATTTTTTTGGTTACACTCCAGGTAATACCGACTGGTAGGAAGTGGAAGATCGCTTCACCGATTAGCCACAAGAAATGGTTAACCCCTGCCCAGAATTGGGAATTCGATACAATTGTACCGTTGGCAAATTCAATACCCTCTAAAACGTTACGGAAACCTAAAATAAGACCCCCAACAACAATCGCCGGAATAAGTGGACTAAAAATTTCTGCTAAAACGGACATGGCGCGTTGAACTGGATTTTGATTTTGTTTTGCGGCTGATTTCGCTTCATCTTTTGAAACGCCTTCTTTACCGGATACCTTCGTGAACTCGTTATAGAATGTTGGCACTTCGTTACCGACGATTACCTGAAATTGACCAGCCTGGGTAAATGTTCCTTTGACAGCCGGAATTTCTTCGATTTTCTTAACATCTGCCGCGGATGGGTCGTTTAATACAAAACGCATCCGAGTTGCACAGTGAGAGACTGCGGAAATGTTTTCAGATCCCCCGATATGCTCGAGCAAATCTGCAGCATCTTTCTTAAAATCTGCCATTTTTTCTCCTCCTTTTAACTTGTCTATACAAGTCATTGATACTTTAATCATAACCCAACTCATTTTATTTTGCAAACGTTTACCATTGCGTTTTTAAAAAAAGTTCCAACGTGTTATTTCGATCCAGAACCTATAAGAAAAGGGGTCTATCATCTATGGTGGTGGCAGGTATTCTTCTCGGAAATCCCGTAGGACGGTGGGGTTGCTTGTGGCCGTGTCAAGGAGGCAATGCGAAAGTAGGGACCGTTGATACTTCAGCGTCTACGATCCCTTTGAGGCTTGCAAGCCCGGAGACTACCGGCTCAGGGCGGTCCCACGGCAGTACACAAGCAAACACGCAGGCCGAAGGGCATTTCCTTCACAACACCTAACAACCAATAACCGAAAAAGACTGTAAACAGAAATCTGTTTACAGCCTTTTAGATTGCAATAGGTGCGGTTTATAATGCCTATCTTTTGTCTCGTCCGATTGTACTTTCTCTTCAAGAGACTCATATTTCCACAGTTTTCGATAAAAATTAAGGGAGGAAATGCCTATATACATTTTACGTAACCAATGCGTTTCATAGGGTGCGGCCAAAGGATTTATTACCGGCATAATGTTTGCATGTGGCATCTCCACATGTTTTTCCAACAGATGATTCGTTAGGGAACTGTAGATGATTTCTTTATTAAACGAAGCCAACTGCAAATTCTTCCCAAGCAGAAAGTCTTCTATATAGTAAGCAGCTACGTTATGCCCTGCTGCGGTAACATAATAGTTACTCAAGCCCAAGCGTCCGTTTAATTCAAAAAAGATGTATTCATTCCGTCGTGCGTCGTATTTCACATCCAACGTTGCAAATCCATAAAAACCCGTTGCTTCTATTAAACGGGAAATGGGTTCCTCGATACGCTTCTCCTCACGGACCCACCCCGCCAAACTATTTCCAATAGCCGAAGGAGTGGGATCATCTACTAATACATTGGCATAGGAAAACAATTTTATCTGCAAATC
This sequence comes from Jeotgalibaca sp. A127, assembly GCF_052266745.1. Taxonomy (NCBI): domain Bacteria; kingdom Bacillati; phylum Bacillota; class Bacilli; order Lactobacillales; family Carnobacteriaceae; genus Jeotgalibaca; species Jeotgalibaca sp. A127. The sequence goes on along the minus strand of NZ_JBQPRC010000009.1, from coordinate 39,529 downwards.
CTTTTGGGAAACATAAACCGTTACGATGCCCAGATGCGTATCATTCCCCGGAATATATTCTTGAACGATTAATTTCTGCGTATAGCCGGCCTGACGGATACGGGTAACCACAGCCTGTGCTTCCTCACTATTTTGACATAAATAAACTTTTTCTTTCCCATCAAATTGCAGATTATGATAGCTGGATGATTGAGCCGGTTTAATGATAACGGGATAAACCAACTCGAACGTTTCAGAATTTCTCACTATCGCGGTTCTCGGGTAGGGAATATCCAGGCGTTCACACAATTCATAAAAATAGGTTTTATCGGTCACAGTCAGATAGGACTCATAATCCGAATAAGGAACAAGCCAATCTTTTGAAAAACACGATTTATGTTTAATCAATAATTCCACATACCGATCGTCACTACCAAAGATTAGTTTTTTTGTCCCGGGATAATCCTGTTCAATTGCAGCCATTGTTTCACGAAGCGCGGTGACGTCTTGCATATGGGACTGAACATAGAAATCAAGAATTCGGGAATAGCGTACGGGACCGGTTTGAAACGGACTGATGATGATGGTTTTTACGCCATATTTTTCATAAAAAGCGCGTGCCAATCCGTATGAGCCGCGGTTCGCACCCATAATAACAGGTGTAAATTTCACTGGCTGTCTTCCCTTCTAAACAATATAAAAATCTTTTTTCTTATAGTCGTATTGCAAGGATCCTACTGCTTTTTTGGATTCATCCGCAATCAGCATGCCATCCGCCATCGTCAAAGAACGAAATTGAAAGCGTTGGAAAATATGTTGATCATGAGTTGCCAGTAGTACCGTGGTGCCACGGCGATTAATGCGCATCAACAAACGAAAGATTTCCAGCGATGTATGAGGGTCCAAATTTCCGGTCGGCTCGTCTGCCAATAATAAACGCGGTTCATTAATCAAGGCGCGGGCAATCGCCACGCGTTGTTGCTGCCCCCCTGACAATTCATCCGGATAAGAATCCGCCTTATCAGCCAACTCCACTAACGTCAGCGTTTGTCTAATACGGGCATCCATTTCTTCTTCAGGAACATCCAAAATCTCCAGGGCAAAACGCACATTCTCATAAACGGTTTTCTTTGGTAACAAATGGTATTCCTGAAAAATAACACCGATATCGCGACGAAGTTTATGTAAATCACGTGCTTTTATTTTAGATAAATCAAAATCGCCAACCCTTACCGAGCCTGTACTGATTTTTTCATCCCGGTACAAAGCTTTGATCAAGGTTGATTTCCCTGAACCACTCGCACCCAATAGATAGACGAATTCCCCTTCTTCAATCGCGAAACTCAAATCACGAATGGCTCGGACCCGCCTTAATCGCATCCATAACCATCCCTTGTTGCCCCATGGCACTACACATAATGACCTTTGCACCCGCATCCAATGCCTTAATTCGTTTCAAGGCATCAATCCCGTCCATTTCAGGCATTGTGATATCCATCGTAACTAAATCAGGTTTTACTTCTTGGTAAAGAGAAACTGCTTCAAGACCATTAGCTGCTTCTCCAACTACTGTATAACCATTTTTTTCAAGAATGTCTTTTAATTTCATGCGCATGAATGCCGCATCATCTACAACCAATATGTTTTTTACCATTTTATATTTCCCCTTTTTCTCTGATATAATTTAAGAATTTTTCCAAAACCCCTGCTTGAGGTACAAAATAAAGGAAGAATCCCACTTCTCATCCTCAATCCAGTATTCATTTTTGAATATCCAGACATAATCGTCATATTGAAACTCTTCCATATAGGCGCTACTTAACAGCGAGCCAAACATATCCTCGGTTAAATAGGGTACAGAAGCACTCATTGGAACATCAAATAGTTTTACAATCGCCTGTATAAATTGATTCACCAAGATGTTTGCCAGTTCGCATACTGCTGAATTGGCGAGCTCTTCGTTATCCTGAATCAATTTTTCATGTTCACGATTAAATTTAATGAGGCCTTCTTCATCCAATAATAATAAAAATTGTCCTTTGATGGCGCCATCAACTTCCATTTGCACAGCCTTCACGATTTCTTCAGCCGGCATGATAGAGGCAAATATTTCATCATAAGTCATTTGTGTTATAAACGGCAGCTCCATATGAACTTTTTTTCCGAACATGTTAGAAATACTCGTTGCGACATTCCCACCACCAATATTGATGATTTCCTTCATAATGTCTATTTCCATTTCAGTAAAGGTATTAGACATGCGCTATTGTTTTCCTTTCCATACAAATCGCAGTCACGTTTAAGATAAGGACGATACTGCCATCTCCCATGATTGTGGCACCGAGGTAATCCGTTTGTTCCTCGAATTCTTCGCCTAATTCTTTAATGACAATTTCTTGCTGGCCAATGATGGCATTCACGGAAAGCCCATATTCGTTGCCATCAATCGTCACAAGGACCAGGTGCTCATCTTGGCGGTGATCCCGAGAAATATTTAGATGGTTTTCCAAACGAATAACTGGGATAGTCTTATCATTTTCAAGCAATACTTCGCCACCATGAATCGCTTTAATATCATCCGGGTTGGTGTGAATGACTTTGTTAATGACACTCAAGGGAATCGCAAAAGTGTGCGCTTCAACTTGGACCAGTAGAGCAGGAATGATTGATAACGTCAACGGCAAACTCAAGCGGAAGGATGTCCCGACACTTGGTTCACTCTTGATATCAATCATGCCACCTAATTCCTGGATTTTCGTCTTCACAACGTCCATCCCGACACCACGGCCGGAAATTTTCGTTACTTTTTCAGCTGTTGAAAAACCGGGATGGAAAATAAGTTCTTGAATTTCTTTTGGAGATAATCCTGCTGTGGCGATTCCTTTTTTCTCGGCGCTTTGCTTAATTGCTTCGGCATCCAGCCCTTTGCCATCATCTGAAACCGTAATAAAGACACGATTTCCTTCTTGATATGCTGAAATTTTGATGGTTCCTTTTTCTGGTTTACCCAAAGCCCGACGAATTTCCGGCGACTCAATGCCATGATCGGCACTATTGCGAATCAGGTGAATCAAAGGCTCATTTAATTCCGAGACAATTGTTCTATCTAACTCTGTATCATCACCCTCAATCACCAATTCCATCGGTTTTCCGGAGTCGTTACTCAAATCACGAACGACGCGTGGGAAACGATTTGTGACGGTTTGTAACGGTTGCATACGAATGTTTAGAACTAAGTTTTGCAGTTGATTTGTTACACGTGAAACATAACTTAAGGTTTCTTGCATCTTTTTATTGTTAGTTTTTTCACTGATATCTTCCAATTGTGTGCGATAGATAATCAATTCGGAAACAAGGCTCATAAACGAATCCAATTTTTCTAAATCAACGCGCACAGACTGATTATGGTTGTGCCCATTTATCATGGTTGTTTTTTCTTTCTTGTTTACCTCTGCAGTTGATTCGATGACAGCCAGCTCGTCTTGTCGTCTTTCTCCAATTGTCATAACTTCAACTGCTTCAACTTCACTTTGTTCATTGATGATGTCAGATACCGTTTGTTGGTCGCGTTCCGTGATATACAGAAGTTGAAAGGTACGACCAAAGTCTCCTGCTTCCAATATTTCCGAAACGGGATCAGTCTTCATGACTTCCCCAACCTCTTCCAATTTGTTGATGACAAGAAAAGCACGAGCATTCACCATCATGCTATCCTCTTCAATTGTTACTGTAATTTGGAAAGTGTTGTAATTGCTTGCTTGAGCAGCCGCTATTATACTCCAGTCTGATTCATCTAACGCAAAAAAATCAGGTTGGCTTACTTTTATTTGTATTCCTTCTGCTTTACCATCCGCTCGCGCTACAATACGGTCACAGACCGTCAGGATTTGCGAATAATCACCTTCTTCAACTTCATTTCGAATATTTTCAACAATTTCTGCTAATGCATCTAGGCTATTGAATACGACATTGATTATCTCTTCATCCGCTATCAATTTTTCTTCTTTCAGGATTGAAAAGACATTTTCCAGTTTATGTGTGACTTCCGTCATTTTCTCAAAGCCCATGGTTCCTGCCATGCCTTTTAAGGTGTGGGCAGAACGGAATATATCATTCAGGATTTGTGTATCAGTCGCATCTTTCTCGAATTCCAAAACCAATTCATTCAGTTTCAGTAAATGTTCATCTGTTTCTTCGAAAAATAATTCTAAGTACTGGCTGTTATCGTCCAACTTTGTCCCCCCTATTCAACTTTCTCATAAATAAAAGAACCTATTTTTTTGAATCCGTACTTTTTAGGATTATAAATGGTTTCCGTTGCACCTATAAAGAAGATTCCGCCCTGAACTAATGCATCGCTAATATTCTGATAGATCGCTTCTTTTACTTCGTCATTAAAATAAATCGTGACATTGCGGCAAATAATCGCATGATGGCCTTTTTCATAGCGATCCTGGATAAGGTCGTGCTTTTTGAATTGGACTAAATCCTTTATTTCGGAATTCAGATAGTATTTTTTTTCATCAACTGAAAAATTTTTTTTAAGATCACCCATGGGAACATTTTTTACTTCCGCATCGCGGTAAACCCCATCACGAGCCTTTCGAATAATCGTCGCATCGATATCAGACCCAATAATTTTACTGCGGTGGTGCAGGTTATTATTTTTCAAGACCATCGCAACTGAATATGCCTCTGCTCCGGTCGAACAAGCTGCACTCCATATCTTTAAGTCTGGGTATTTAGGAGCCACTCTTTCTAACAAAATTTGCTCGAATTCAGCAAAAATTTGGGCATTGCGATAGAACTCAGTGACGTTAATGGTGATGTAATCAAGAAACTCCTGCCTTATTTCCGCATTTTTTTTAATGGACAGGGCATACTCTTTTAAATCTTTGGCTCCGCTTTTCTTCATCACAGTGCTGATACGTCTTTGCAGTTGTTTTTGTTTATAACCATCCAATTGTAAATTCAGTTCCCGTTTGGACCAGTCGTAAAATGCTTCAAATTGTTGTGTCATAAACTCACCTTTCAATGTCATTCAGTATTTTCGTCATCTCATCTAAATCAGAAATGACATCTACTACGCCCGCTTTTACAGCATTACCTGGCATACCGTAAACGACACAGCTGGCTTCATTTTGAGCGACTGTGCATCCACCTTTAGCTTTCACTACTTCCATTCCTAACGTGCCATCTTTACCCATGCCGGTCATGATAATTGCCAATAATTGCTTGTTGTATTTATAGGCAGCAGAATGGAATAGAATATCAACTGCCGGCCGGACACCATTTACTTTTTTTGATTGGGTCAGTACGATTTCATCGTTAGCAAGCGACATATGATAGTTTCCCGGTGCCAGATAGACCGTTCCGGGAATGATTTTTTCACCTTGCTCTGCTTCCTTTACTGGAACGGGTCCATTCTGATTCAGACGCTGTGCAAAAGAGTTGGTAAAACCTTCGGGCATATGTTGAACAATGAATACAGGAACAGCTAAATCTTTTGGCAGTTTGCTTATCACTTCCAGGAGGGCTCTTGGTCCACCCGTTGAAGCACCTATGACGACTGCTTTAAAGCGTTTATTATCTATACATACTTTTTTAATGGGCCTGATAGGTTCTGTTTGTGATTCTTTTTTTTGAAAAATCGCACGAATATGAGAAGCAAGCTCTTTTTTGAAAGAATCAGGATTTTCTCTGAGATTTTTTGGTTTTTCGATAAAATCTGTTGCGCCTGATTCCAGAGCTTGAATCGTGATATCCTTTCCTTGCAAGGAACTCAACATAAATACAGGAACATCACTCTTCTCGCGGATACGTCTTACGGTCTCCAGTCCATTCATTCCGGGCATTTCGACATCCAGGGTAATGGCATCTGGTTGATAGATAGCCAATTTCTGTAAAGCCGTTTCGCCGTTTACAGCCGTAGCAACAACTTCGAAGCCGTCAATACTATTAATCTGCGCCGATAATATTTTTCGCATAAATGCTGAATCATCAACGACTAAAATACGTACTGCCATCCCATCCACCTCTTTTATAAACCAATGTAATCGCGGTTCGCAGTACGAATAAGAACCGTTTGCTTCTCAAGGTCAAACAGCATCGAACGACCAATATGATCACCCGTGTGCTCTCCTAAAATAGGAATATCCAGTTCCAGTAAAATTCTTTTTACCGCTTCGATATTCCGTTGACCAATTTGCATTTGAGAAGATGTTTTTTTACCTTTAAACATGCTTGCACCACCAGCGATTTTAGCGGTCATATTGCCCCTTGCTCCCAACAATCGCATCTCTTCGATTAATGACGGGATAGCCAAATCAGCAAATTTCCCTGGTTTTTTTTCGCCATGAAAAGCTGTGCTGTCCGGCAGCATAATGTGACTCAAACCGCCTACTTGTGTTTGTGACTCAAATAGTGCAATGCCAACACATGATCCCAAAGCAATAGTTACCAATGATTGCGGGGAGCGAGAAGATTTATATTCACCAATTCCAACCTTGACGCTGTTTTCCATCCCCATTAGCTCCTTTGCTTTTCAATTAGTCCCACTATTTCTTGTTCGCCTTCTGAGGTAAACAACTTCTCCACATCGATATGCAGAGTGATGACAGCATTTTCCTGAAAAGTTCCAACTAAATAGGCTGTTTTAGCATTTTCATTTTCTGAAACGTCCGTATCTATTTGGGGATATTCTCTCACAGTCGTTATTTGTTCAACGATAAGTCCAATTTTATTGCCTTTCCAATTCGTAACAATGACTTTTGATTGTTCATTGGGTTGCAATTTTTCTTTAAATAATCGCTTTTTCATATCAATAAGTATCAGCGGTGCTTCATTATAAGATTGAAAACCGCTAATGTAATCTGATGTATCGGGAATAATTGTTGGATTGTCATAAAGCAATATTTTTTCGACACCATCAATCGAAAGGGCAAAATGTTGTTCGTTACAAATAAAATTTATAAACTTTGTCATGCCATCCCTCTTTCCTAGATTGGAATACTTACAGTTTAAATTGTGCCACCATTCCGTTCAGCATTTCTGCTTGTTCGGCAATTTGGTTAGCATTAGCAGCTACTTCTTCCATGGTACTTGTAATTTCTTGAGATGCAGCAGAAGTTTCTTCTACACCAGCAGCAGACTCTTCGGAAACAGAAGCGATTTCTGAAATAGCATGTCCCATTTCCCCACTTGTTTCGGACAAGTTAAGAATATCTTTGTTGATGGTTTCTATTTCTTCCACCATACGGTCTAGTGATTGGGAAATTTGGTCGAATGTCGTCCGTGTTTCAATAATACTCTCCAGGCCTGCTTTAGCTTCTGACGAGCCTTCTGCTAAAGAACTAGCTACATAAGTGGATTCTTTCTGAATGTTTTCTACAAATCCGGTGATTTCTTTCACCGAATCCCCTACTTGTTCAGACAATTTACGAACTTCATCCGCTACCACCGCAAAGCCACGACCATGTTCACCGGCACGTGCTGCCTCGATTGCCGCGTTAAGCGCCAATAGATTTGTCTGATCTGCTATGCCCCGAATAATGACTACTAGTTTATTGATTTCTTGTGTACTCTTATCTAAAGCAGTCATCATCCCCACTGATTCTTGGACGATTTCATTGATACGCCCCATTTGTTGGCTGGATGAATCCATTAAATCTTTTCCTTGGTGAGATAAAGACACAACTTGTTTAGATGCATGACCAATTTCAGTAGCGGTTTTCGAAGCATTTTCAAAATCGGTTCCGAACTGTTCCATGTTTGTCGCCATTTGGCTGGCTGTATGTGCTTGGTTTTCTGTTCCAATCGCCAATTCCTGCATTGTCATGGCTACTTGTTCAGCACCAGTCTTTACTTCATTGGAAGATTGGGATAATTCCTCACTATGTTGTGCTAATTCAACGGCAGCTCCGGAAATGTTTGTAATCATATTCGTGAATCGTTCTTGAAGTTCATTTGTTGTCTTCGTCAATTCAGATATTTCACCTTTTCCAGGAACTTCCAATGGTTTTTGACCTAAGATTCCTTCTGAAATGGATTTCAATCGATTCATGATATTTATTATGGGTCTAGTAAGACTATTAGCAAAAATGATAATTAAAATCACACTCAAAATAAAAGCAATGACAAGCATGATTATCATCATTATGATACTGGATTTAATTTGTGATAAAACATCTTGTGTTTTTGCTTTTGCCCGATCGGCTTGTGTGCTTGAATAAGTTAGGATATTTTCTGTCAATTGCTCAATTTCAGGATTGTAGTAACTGTTCACTACTCTGAGTGCTTCTCCACGATTTCCGCCTTCCATTACGGATTTAATTTGTTCTTCAAGCATAATATCAAGCAAGAAAAAATCTTCAAAAGTCTTTTCGACTTCTTTAGATACTCCTTTTCCTAATATCTTATTAATTTCGATATTAAGTAAATCGGTATACTTCTCAATTTGATCAACATAACTTTTTTTGCTTGTTAAAAAGTAGCCACGGACCGCTGCTAAACGACGTGCGGAATAATAATTAACATTGTCATAGATTTTCATGGTTGTGATATCACCCGCCACCATTTCATCGACATCGCTGTAAACCTTTTGGAAGGAATAGAGGTTACTTAGACCAATGCTCGTCATAAAGAGCATAATAATGGAGAATATTAACAACAAGCGTTGCTTGATATTTAAATTGTTATATGAAAACTTTCCTGTCCTCAGAGAATGATTTAAATTTACCTTTCCATTTTGTTGAGAAACCCATTTTTTCTTTTCTTTTAATTCACTACTAGTCCCTTGCTTTGATAAATCCAAACGATTCACTCCTATTTTTCCATTTTTTACAATAGCTTTTTTATCGGTAAGTTACACCAAAACTTAAGGCTGTTTAAAACTATTTGTGATTATTAATTCAACGATTCCTATGTTTCTTCAATCCTGTAGTTTCCAATCTTTAACACTTCCTATCCAGATATTTAATTACGTACCTTTATTTATATCGGTTATAATGATAATAAGTTTAATATAATTATTGAATTATATTTCTATTGTTTTTCATGAGATACGAAGGCCACAATTATGTTATAGTGCCGAGTAAAAGGAGGTGTTTCCATGATAAAACGTTGTAGCTGGGCAGGAGAAGATACACGCATGCAAGCTTATCACGATAACGAATGGTGTGTTGAGAACCATGATGATCGGTACTTATTTGAGATGCTGACTTTGGAAGGAGCCCAAGCTGGTCTTTCGTGGCAATTAATCATTAATAAACGTGAGGCGTATCGGGAGGCTTTTCATAACTTCTCAATTGAAGAATGTGCTGAGCTTTCCGATTCTGATTTGGAAGAAATACGGGTAAATTCTGATATCGTAAAAAATAAACTTAAAATACGCTCCGTGCGTTCGAACGCGCTTGCGGTTCAGGCCATACAAGAAGAATTCGGTAGCTTTTCCGCCTACATTTGGTCATTTTCAGGACCAATCAATAATGACTGGGAACATGAATCCGAAGTTCCTGCTCAAACGGAAATATCCCAGATAATCAGCAAAGACTTGAAGAAACGCGGGTTCAAGTTCGTGGGTCCCGTCATCATTTATTCCTATATGCAGGCTATCGGAATGGTAAACGACCATATCGTCAGTTGTGATTTTAAAGGTGATTACTCAGGGCATGTTTAGCGCTCCGAGTAATCATTTTTCCAAAAAAGTGATTACTCAACGAGGTTTTTCTGCTCGAGTAATCACTTTAGGACAAGAAGTGATTACTCAAAGGTGTTTTCGCATATGAGTAATCAAAAAGAACTCAGAAAAAGCTAATTTGGCTTTTTCTGAGTTCTTTTAGTTTTCTGTTAACAAAGCAGTGATCTGCGCTTGCGTATGCGTGTGATCAACATAGTCTGTCACGACGCCCTTTTCCAAGCGGACCAGTTTGGGAACTGTTTTGACTTCATTCGCATCCAAAATATCCTGGAAATCACCGTCATTCTTATGTTTATCCGTATCATATTTATAGACTTTCGTTCCCGTTTCTTGGATAGCTTCATTCATCAACGGCTCGAATTCCCGGCAATAAGAGCAAGTATCGCGCCCGAAGTATAAATAAGCAACATCTTCTGTCATAACCGCTTCATAATCGGCTTTAACCCTAACCTCAGCGACAAATGATTGAGGCTGCATAAAAATATATAATCCACTTAATACAAGGAATAATCCAACAAGAATGAGTAGTAGTTTTTTCATTAAAGTCACTCCAAATCTATTTATAAGGTCTTGGGATTTTCTCATATTATAACATTTTAAATAAAGTTCATTTTTAAAACGGTACCAAGTAATGCTTTATTATCAAGTTTGTGATAATATTTACATATTAAATTTTGGGGTGGCGCACACATGAAAATTTTCAAACAGTTATTCTGGATTCTCTTGTTCTCATTTATCGGGGAGTTCATTTCCGCCTTGTTACCCTTTCCTATACCTGGTAGTGTGATTGGGATGATTTTATTATTCATCGTCCTGCATTACGGATGGTTGAAAATGGAACAAGTAGAAGAAGTAGGGAATTGGCTTACTTCAAATATGGCTCTTTTCTTCGTACCTGCCGGAGTTGCCTTGATGACAAATTTCGATCTATTGGCAGACTACTGGTGGCAATTATTGGTTATCACATTTATTACGACCATCATTATGATGGTTTCAGTTGGAAAAATAGTCCAATTTATCAAATTGAAAACACGAGGTGATAAAGAATGATCGATTTATTAACGACTACACCTCTATTTGGTATTTTGCTGACATTTGCAATGTACTTACTTGGGGACAAACTCTATAGAAAATGGCCAATCGTTATCTTTACTCCTTTGCTTTTTGGTTTTGTTACTATTATCATTCTGTTAATGACACTCGATATTCCATTCGAGAACTTTGATATTGGCGGGAAATTTTTGACCATGTTTATTACGCCAGCTACGGTTGCTTTAGCAATTCGGTTGGAGAGAAACATTATTTATTTGAAAAAATATTATCCTGCGATCATCACCGGTATTTTTTTAGGCGTTCTTATTCATTCGTTCTTGATTATTACCTTGGCTTTGTTATTCCGACTTGATCAAACCATGGTTGCAACCCTGCTGCCAAAATCAATCACAACCGCCATTGCGGTTGGGATTTCAGAGTCACTCGGGGGGATTGCTTCCCTAACGGTTGCCCTTGTTGTCTTAACAGGGATTTTTGGGGCTTTAGTTGGTCCGCGTCTTTTTCAAATATTTAAAATTGATGATCCGGTTGCTCAAGGTATTGGTATGGGTGCGGGTGCTCATGCAATGGGAACTTCAAAAGCGATTGAAATCGGTGAAGTTGAAGGGGCCATGTCCAGTTTGGCAATTGTCATTACCGGTATTGTTACTGTCGTCATCGCACCACTAACCATGAACCTGTTACGCCAATTTTTTTCATAAAAAGGGTGAATTACAATTAAACGTACATTCCTACTTACTATAGGACTCATTTCTTTCGGTTTAGGAAGCATTGGGGCGATTATTCCCGTCTTACCGACAACGCCCTTTTTGTTGTTGGCTGGTTATTGTTTTGCCAATAGCTCCAGTCGGTTTCATGTCTGGTTACAAAAAACGAAAATTTATAACTTTTACGTTGCAGACTATGCCAAAACAAAATCTATTCCCCGTCGCAAGAAATGGCAAATCCTATTTAACATATATTTTTTAATGGGTATTTCCGTTTGGGCTGCCCCGATTTATTGGGTCAAACTAATTTTGGTTGGTTTGATGGTATTCTTGACCATCATGTTAATGAAGGTTATTCCTGATAAAGTAGAGTAAATAGAAAGACGCCATCAGCTTTTTTAGCTGATGGCGTTTTTTTTATTTATTTAGCATCTTGATATAACTTTGATAGTTTTTATTTCCACCGGAAAGGTTATAAACTTCCGTAAAGCCAAGGTTCAAGAGTACATTTTGCGCTGCATTTCCGGTTACCCCTTTGTTGCAATAAGTCACGGTCGGACGTGATTTATCCAACTCATCGGCACGTTGGCGTAACTCTCCCAGAGGAATATGAACCGCGCCTTCGACGTGCGATTTCTCAAAATCTTTCTTGGAGCGCGTATCAATAATTTGAAGGCTCTTTTCTTCATTGCTTTTTTCAATTAATTTTTCAGGCGTGATTAAAGGATTGCCGTGTAACGCATTATCAAGAGCCATGCCCGTATAAAGAACAGGATCTTTTGTTGTCGCAAATGGCGGTGCATAAGCTAAGTCCAGATGGAATAAATCTTCTGCTTTGGCACCAAACGTAATTGCAGTTGCAATCACATCAACGCGTTTATCCACGCCGCCCTTACCAATTACCTGAGCACCCAGGATGCGTCCGTCTTTCTTGTCAGCCAATGCTTTGATGGTCATTTCCTTACCACCTAAATATTCGGCATGAGCCGGTTTAATATTGTATAGAACCTCAAAGTCAAAGCCTTCTTTGACTGCTTCTTTTTCAGTCAGCCCTGTTTGGCCTACATGCCAATCAAAGATACGGAAAATCCCTGTTCCCAGCACACCACGATGCTCCAAGTTGCCACCTGTGATGACATCCCCAGCAATCCTACCCATTTTATTCGCCGTTGAACCAAGCGGACGGTAAATCGGGTTTCCGGTAATAACAGAGAAACTTTCTGCTACATCCCCGACAGCGTAGACATCAGGAACATTCGTCTGCATTTTTTTATTCACTTTCACAGCGCCAGTAGCACCGATTTCCACACCAATCTGTTTAGCCAGTTCTGTGTTCGGGCGAACGCCGACGGAAAGGAAGACAACATCTGCTTCCAAACTTTCGCCTTTTGAAGTAACTACGCGTTTGGCTGTACCTTCGCCTTCAATACTCTTGACGGTGTCGCCAAGTAGAAGATGAACCCCATTAGCTTCTAACTGTTCCTCAACACGAAATGCCATGTCCGCATCCATCGGGGGCATCACTTGATTCTGCATTTCAACAAGCGTTACTTCCAAACCTTTATGTACCAACTGCTCAGTTAGTTCCAAACCGATAAAGCCAGACCCCACTACAAGGGCTCTTTTTGGTTGATTCAAAGAAAGGAAAGCTGAAATATCACGATTATCCTGGATATTACGTACTTGGAAAACATTATCGTATTCATTTTGATCAAATGGAGGTGGTGTAACTGGCGATGCGCCCGTAGCCAACACCAACACATCATAATGATCTTTTTTCGTTTCACCAGCCGCTAAATCGGTAATTTCAAGCGTCTTATTATCATGGTCTACGCGGGTTACGCGGTGTTCTGTGAAGATGTCTACTTCATAACGTTTCTTGAACCAGGCCACATTACGTGGCGTCAATTGTTCAATAGTCTCTACTTCCCCACCAATTTGGTAAGGGATGCCACAAACTGAATAGGAGATATCTTTACCTTGATCGTATACAACAATTTCAGCTTCTTCTGTATTTCTTCGTGCCTTGGCAGCCACTGATGTCCCCGCTGCAACCGAACCAATAATAATAATTTTCATCTATTACCCTCTTTTCATTATTTAATTTACTTCTTCATGGAGTTCGATAGCTAAGAACGCTTCGATTTCTTCGTTGGTCGGATAGCTCCCGAAGTGGACAATTTGCTCTTCCACAACGGTGATTGGGAGACAGTCCGCTCCCTTGTCCTGTAGCATTTGTCTCACTTGTTCATTCCGGATGAAAGCATTCGGATTTTGGGCCAAATTATATCGAACCATCATGACGCCGTCGGTTTTCTTGACTTGCTGCATGACAGCAGTAATCCGGATAAGATTATCATCAACGGAAGGGCCACAAACGCCTGTGCTACAACATAAGGCTGTTTCATAGAGTGCTAACTTTTTCATCACTTGACATCCTTTCTACCGTTCTTTCGGTTGCGCACACACATCTTTCCGTGCTTTGTAACAAGGCCATCGTATTTTGTATTAAGGCATCAGCATTTTCTTGATTGATTGAATAGTTGTGCCACAGGCCTTTTTTTTCTGTAGTAACAAACCCAGCTTCTACCAATACTTTGATATGGTGCGATAAGGTGGGTTGGGTAAAATCAAAATGTTCCAATACATCACACGCGCAAAGCGAACCACAAGAAAGTAAATCCAATATCTTAACACGATTTGGGTCAGATAAGGCCTTCATAGCCTTTGCATATTCTTCATAATTCAATGAGCTTCCTCCTTTTTAATAACATTATAAAATTGTTGTTAATGTTTTTCCTTTTAATTCAACAGGGCTCCACTCCACTACTGCAAAGTGATTGTTGGATGTTTCAGCAACCCGCTCAATCCATTCGCGTTCATTCTGGGAACGAGCCAATAGTAAGTCGTTAGTAGTTCCACTAGAAAGCATGCTATTATTGACGACCCACCAAGTGTGAGCTATTTGCGCACGGTCCAAATCGTCTCGCAAACGAAGAGATTCGTATACCGGTGTGTTTTCCGGTAAAGTCACCATCACTACTTCTGTCTGTTCAGGGTCTTGTAACACAGGAAGCAAGTTCACCACTGATTCTGGAACTTCACCTGATGAGCGTTCTACTTCTTTCGCATAACTTTGAGAAGAATCGAGTAACAATAGCGTATGCCCGGTCGGAGCAGTATCAATGACAACTACATCTGCATCTACCGTTGCAACAATATCAGCAAATCTTCTAAAGACGGCGATTTCTTGCGTACATGGTGAACGTAAATCTTCTTCCACGTAAGCGAGGTCTTCACCTGACATGGTTTGACGCGCCTTACTTAAGACTTCCTCGGTATATTTTTTTAGTTCCAATTTTTCATCGATATGACTCATTTTGATTTGATTGGATTCTTGAATGATAAAGTCCAAGTGGGCAGCAGGATCAGTTGTGGCCAAGTGAACTTTTTTCCCTTTTTCGGCCAATCCCAATGCAATGGTCGCAGCTATAGTTGTTTTTCCAACCCCACCTTTCCCCATCGTAAAAATAACACGCTTATGGGAATCAGCCAAGTCATCAATGATTGTTTGTAAACGTGGGTATTTTTCCGCTTGTGATTCTTTTACAGCGGGAACTTCTTGGTGATCTTTTAATAAATTTCGTAAATTATCGATTCCGGTTAAATTGTAAGCACGAAGCGGAATCTTCAAAGCAGGGCATTGGCGTAAATGTTTTGGCATGCTTTGGAGCACCTTTTCTTGATCATCCGCATACTTTTGAGAAACGAAATCCGTGGCACGTTCCAACAAACCATTTACAATTAATTTTTGGTTTTTAATCCCTAATTCGCCCAACTCTTTGGAAGCGCGGTTTGCTTCCAGAATCGGACCCTCTTGTGCACGGGTGACCAATAGCAGCGTTGTTTTCGTACTATCTGCCAGCGTTTTTACGGCCTGTTCATAACTTTCTTTTTTATCCCCTAGTCCAGAAAGCTGACCCATGCAGGAAGTTCCCGTGGTATTTTCATCCAAAAAATCGTTCCAGGCAGAAGGCAACTGAAGCATCCGTAAAGTATGGCCTGTTGGTGCCGTATCAAAAATAATATAATCAAATTTTTCTTCTACTTGTGGGTTGGTCAGAAAACCAGCAAACTCGTTAAAAGAAGCAATTTCAACCGTACATGAACCCATAAGTTGCTCCTCCATGTTGGCAATTGCTGATTCAGGAAGCAGACCTCGATAGGGTCCGACAACGGACTCCATATATTCTTGAGCAGCTGTAATCGGATCAAAGTTTGCTACAACTAATCCTGGTATTTCTTCAAGAGCTGTTCCTTTGTTATCCAATTCGCGTCCAAACACATCCTGTAGATTACTTGCTGGATCTGTGCTGACCAGCATGACAGTTTTTCCACTATCTGCTAGGCTTATTGCAGTAGCACAAGCCGTAGATGTTTTACCTACGCCCCCTTTACCGGTAAAAAACAAATATTTTGTTAAAATATGGTCTTTAGGTTGATACATTTCCATTTTTTTCATCTCCCAAAAAAGTTCTTCTTAACAACAGGATGAGCCGGCGTCTCCACCGCAACAACTTCCTTCTTGGCCAGTCTTCACAAATACAATCCCCGTATAGGCGGTGATTTCATCTAATGAAGGATACTCGCCCACTTTTTTGATTTCGTTGTCAAGGACCGTAATCGGCAAGGCTGAAGCGCCTCTTTCTTGCAAGAGTGCGCTCACTTTTTCATTCGCAACAAAGGCTTGCGGGTTATTGGATAAATTATATCTTACAGCCTCTAAATCCTTGACAGAATTGAGTGCCTCCATCGCTGAGGTAAACAGTATCAAGTTTTCGTCGATAGAAGGGCCACACACCCCTGTACTACAACACATCGCTGGTTCATAAATAGTGAATTGTTTCATTTCGTTTTCCTTCTTCCTGATTTATAATCTTGTTTCATTCTACATAGATGTTCTTCTATCTAAAATATAGACTTCCATCTATCTAATGTCAATTAAATTTTTGATGGTTAGGTTTTTGAATAAAAACGACAGAGAAGAACGATAATGGGTGAATCTGTTGCTATACATTTAAGCTAACCACACCTAGTCAGGAACCGTACCGTGATATAATAGGTGTGAGGAATAACGCATGGCTTGATTAGATTGGAGGTCAGTGTCATGGAAATGAAACGCGATAATAAACACATCTTGTTTCTGGCACTCATGGGAATACTGGCTTTTACTATTGCTGGAGTGGTCAATGGGCTTATCTTGACACAATTTGAATTACCTCTTGGTTCAATTGTTGAAGGTACGATTTGGGGATTAATTCTTGGTTTCTTCGTCCGCGATCGTTTCAAAATTTGGAAAGTAGTGATCGCTGCGATTATTGCAACTTTTATTTCTTATTTTTTAGGCTCCTTCATTGGGCTTAGTCTCCCAGTTCCTCGTTATATCAGTTATATGATTATGGGAATCGTGATGGGTCTCATCTTCGGTGGTATTATTGGAAAACTGCGAGGGGCCATTTTATTTGCAACTATTGGGGCTGTTGTATTCCTGATAGGTGGTTTTCTTTATGACTATTTGCCGATTTATGGCAGTAGCTTTATGAACTTCTTTGAAGACACCTTTGGACCGAATGGATGGGTCATCTTTGCCCCGGCTTTCATCGGAATATTTAAGGGTTTGGCCATGGGATTAGCGCTGGGGATTTTGGAAAAACGTAAAATTTAACAGCTAGTGCGGCGTTCCTGAAGTATTTTTTTCGGGAACGTCGCACTTTTCGCTAAATTGCGGCTTTTAGAAAATATTTTGGATGGGAACGCCGCATTTTTTCCGAAAATGCGGCGTTCGGGGCTTCATAAATTCCTAAATGCCGCACCACCAAACGTTTTGAAACTAAACTCACACAATAAAAGACGAATCGCAGCTCGATAACTGTGATTCGTCTTTTTTAATTATCCAAATAAGACATCTTCCATGTCATACATACCCGGAGCTTTATCCGCCAACCACTTGGCACCGTTCAAGGCACCATTGGCAAATATTTTTTTAGAGAATGCTTCGTGTTTAATCGAAATCACTTCATCCTGGCCGGCAAAAATCGCCTCATGTTCACCAACGATTGAACCGCCCCGAACAGCATGCACGCCAATTTCCTTATCCTGTCGTTTGCTGCTGCCTTCGCGTCCATAAATGAAGTCATAATTTAACGTCTCATTGATGGTGTCCGCGAACATTTTTGCCGTACCGGAAGGAGCATCCTCTTTCAACCGGTGATGTTTTTCGATGATTTCAATATCAAAGAAATCTTTCAATATGGGTGAATAATCCCGTAACATCCGGTTTACCAAAATCACACCCAAGCTGAAGTTTGCACTTTTAAGTACCGGAACGGTTTCAGAAAGCTCCTGTATTTGCGCCAGCTGCTCCTCACTATGCCCCGTAGCCGCAACGACTAATGGTACGTTATTTTCTTTCACATAGGCTAAAATCGCATCCAATGCACGTGGATTTGAGAAATCGATCAACACATCCACTTTCTCACTTTCACTTGTCAAAGTTGAATCTTTTTCTGGTGCAAAAATAATTAATTCATCTTTTGAATCGACACATTGTTCCACGACCCTACCCATGGCGCCATAACCTACTAGTCCAATTTTCAACGCAATTCCTCCTCAAACCGCTCCAAAACTTTTACCATCCGTTGGTAGGCGGCCTCTTCCATTTCCCCAAGTGGCATGCGCAAGGAACCGACATCCCAGCCCATCCAGTTCATGGCATATTTGACTGGAATCGGATTAACATCATAGAACAGGGAGTGGATGAGTTCCAGATATTTCAATTGAATTGCCAACGCCTCTCCTGT
This sequence comes from Jeotgalibaca sp. A127, assembly GCF_052266745.1. NCBI lineage: Bacteria > Bacillati > Bacillota > Bacilli > Lactobacillales > Carnobacteriaceae > Jeotgalibaca > Jeotgalibaca sp. A127. The sequence continues at coordinate 21,233 of NZ_JBQPRC010000009.1, read as the reverse complement.
TTTTCCATCCAAATACAGGCGGACCATATCATGGACCGTTTTCGGCATGATGTTTGCCCAGACACTGATGACTCCCGTTCCACCGGCACTCAATAACGGTATAATCATATCGTCGTTGCCGCTGTAAAGCGCAAAATCAGCGCTCACGTATTGGGCAACGTTCATCACATAACTGATATCACCGGACGCTTCCTTGAGCCCCACGATATTCGGGTGCTGGGCCAGTTTGCCCACCACTTCTGGCGCAATGCTGCAGCCCGTACGACCCGGGATGTTGTACATGATAATCGGCACATCCACACTGTCGGCCACCATCTCAAAATGACGGATCATGCCAGCATCGTTTGCTTTATTGTAATACGGGGTGACCACCAACAGATAATCGGCTCCCAATGCCGTAAAAGCCTGGCTGTTGGAAATCGCCGTGGCGGTGCTATTGCTGCCGCTACCCACTATCATCGGCACGCGTTTGGCAATTTTCTCGTTACAGAAGGCGAGCAATTCTTTTTCCTCTTCAAAGGTCATTGTTGAAGCTTCTCCGGTCGTACCCAAAATAACGATACCGTCCGTCCCGCTTTGAATATGCCATTCCAGCAATTCTGCCGTCTTCGTATAATTGATGCTACCATCTTCATTCATTGGGGTAACCAATGCAACCATCGATCCTTCAATCATTTCCACTCGCCTCCGTTTTTTACATCATTCCTGATTAAATCTGCCAAGGTTTGTCGCTTAACAATTTCTCTCGCTTTACCATCTTTTACGAAAACGACGGCTGGCGTCGGATTGCGGTTATAGTTACTGCTCATCGAGTAACCATACGCTCCGGTTGAATAAACCACCAACACATCGCCTTTTTCAACAGGTGGTAAATGGACATCATGAATCAAAACATCACCGGATTCGCAGTATTTTCCTGCTACCGTCACTAATTCTGTTTTTTCTGCATCTAGTTTATTGGCAACATCACAGGCATATTTTGCCTGGTACAAGCTTGGTCGGATGTTATCCCCCATTCCACCGTCCACAAAATAATAATGCTTATTGGGTGTTTGTTTTTGATAACCAATTTCATAAAGGGTAATCCCGGCTTCTGCTACTAAACTGCGACCAGGCTCAATCACTACTTCATTGATCGTAACGCCAGTTTCCTGTAATTTCCCCTCTAAATAAGATAAAATCTGTTCCATATTTTCTTTAATAGGCATGGGTTGATCTTCATCTGTGTAACGCACGCCAAAGCCTCCGCCCAAGTTGAGAGTCATCGGATAATCGAACGTTGCCAAATAGCCAAGCATTTTATCGATGGCGGCATACCAAGCATCCATTTCAAAAATTTGAGAGCCGATATGAACATGGAAACCTTCCAAATGAAGATAATCACTCTTTTCAAAGATAGCCAGACAAGCTTGATAATCTTCACTACCAAAGGCGATCCCGAATTTTGAATCAATATGTGTTGTCACGATATATTCATGCGTATGCGCTTCAATGCCGACATTCAATCGAATTTGAATAGTGACTGCTCGTTGGTATTCTTCCGCCAATTCCGCAATTTCTTCCAGCTCCATCACGTTGTCAGCAACAATATGCACGATGCCACTTTCAAAAGCCATACGGAGTTCTTCGGTTGTTTTATTATTTCCGTGAAAATGAATTTTTTCAACTGGCACATCTGATTGTAGTGCCGTATATAATTCACCGCCACTAACAACGTCCACGCCTAAACCATAGTTAGCAATCAAATCCAACATTCCGATGGTCTGGAAAGCTTTCGATGCATAGAGTATCTTTGTTTGAAATAAATCTGATTTAAAGTTTTGCGTATAAGCTTCCAAGTTGTTTTCAAGTTTCGCTTGGTCGTAAACGTAAAGTGGTGTCCCGTACTGAGCTACCAATTCGCCCGCCGTCATACCTTCGATAACGAGTTCTTTCATTTATTTTCCTCCTGAATACTGGTTTTTTTGTACAAAAAAGACGCCATTTCTGGCGCCTTCTAAATTTTTACAGTGGATGTAACAATTTCTCAGCGCCTCTACTTTTCAAGTAGGAGTGATATAAGTATTTCCTATACCCCCACGATGGAAATTTGCCAATCTGCATCGTTCGGCAATGATTACCTTTCATCAATGATCATTGAATGCCTTCTCCCATTGATTACTTTTTTACATTGCTACCTCTTTTTTCAATTAAAATTAGAATATCATTAAAAAACTTCTTTGTCTACTTTTTTAAAAAACGTACAATATCCTTGTAAACCAAGCCATTATTTTCTTCATTCAGCACTTCGTGATTCATTCCATGATAAACCATCTTTGTTATATATTTATAACCGACCTTTTTCAAAAACGTGAGTGATTCACTCAATCCACGATCTCTTCCCGTCACTGGATCGCCATCCCCGGTCAGACTCAGTATTTTTAAAGCAGGATTTTTACATTCAAACATTGATTCTAGATGCATCATTCTGTCTGCTTGGATGATGGTTAAGAGAGAAATATTAGCATATTCCTTGACTATCATTGGATCGTTCTTGATTGCCATGAGATTATCTTTATTTACACTTACCCATGTCATTGCTTCTTCTCCCTGAATTTTTTTTATAAGACGAATCAGGAGACTGTCGCCATCCTTACCACGCAAGCGCGTCAATAACCGGCCATACATCTCAGCAATTTCTACACCATACACGTAGTTAACCGTTCCTGTCATGACCAGCTTGGAAATGAGATGGTCATGATTTTGAATATAAATACGGGCAAACAGGGACCCTAATGAGTGTCCAAACAAATAAATTTCTTTTTCTGGATAGCGTTTTTTAATAAAATCAGTTACCAATAATTGGTCTTCGATGACCCGATCTGGACCATCCATGAAACCAAATGGATTTGCTTCGTTAATGGATTCACCATGGCCACGAATATCAGCTATAACAACCGCAAAACCTTCTTTTTGCAAGTAGCTACAAAAATCGGCATAGCGGCCCTTATGCTCCTTTGATCCATGAATAATTTGTACCACCCCAATAGGATCATCCACCGCATAGATGGCAATAGAAATGCCCAAACTATCTTTTGCGGTTAACTTCATTTTCTCCATCAGTGAACTCCTCCCTTTTAATACCAGTTTATTGTTTCCCAAATAAAAAAGCTATCTCTTCCAAAACGAAGAGATAGCTTTTTGAAAATTTTATTCTGATATTTCTACTACGAGGTAACGATGTGGTTCTTTACCCTCAGAGTGAGTTGAAATACGTTTGTTTTTGCTTAAATAAGCATGGATTTGTTTCCGTTCGAAAGCTGGTAACGGTTCAAGGAAGACTGGTTGCTTTGTACGCAGTACACGTTCCGCTGTACGATCCGCAATGTTTTCCAGGATGCTCGCCCGGCGTTCCCGGTAATCTCCCACATTAACCACAACAGACACGCGACTGCGTTCATGTTGTTGGAAAATAGTTTGTGCCAATATTTGTAACGCATTAATAATTTTTCCATGTTTACCTATGACTAAACCTGGTTTGTTGGTATCGATCTGGAAAGTGATGATATTATGTTTTACTTCTGCTGTCACTTCGGCAGGTGCACCATAAACTTCAACAGTTTTTGTTAAATAATCGCTAACACTTGAAATAGCTTCTTGGCGTGAGGATTCAGAAGCAGGTTCTTCATCGAAATCTTCCTCTTCTTCATCTTCATCTTCATCAGCATATTCCAACGTATCAGAATAATCATAGTTGTCCTCTTGGGTTACAGGAGCTTCAGTTTCCGGGTTTTCAGCAAGATGATTGGCACGTTCCTCATTTTCAAAAATAGCAATGTCACCTGGTTCATCCATTTCCGGGAGCACTTTAGGTGTTAATTCCACCTCAGCGTCCTTTTGGCCAAAACCGAAAAGTCCCTTTTTCCCTTCAGAAATGATTTTGATGTCTACTTCATGGCTGCCTAAATTTAGTTGAGCTAACCCTTTGCTGATTGCTTGATCAACCGTTGTCTCGCGCACTACAATTTTTTCGTTTTCCATCAATTGTCCATCCTTCCATTTCAAAGAACAAATTATTTTCTTTTCTTTTTCTTCGGATTTCTAGCTTTTTCCAGCGCTTTTGCACGTTCTCTCTTAGCCCGTTCCTCTTCATCGCGTTCTGCAATGATTTTGTAAGGATTATTCATGATCAATGTTTGACCAACAGAGAATGCATTACTTACTACCCAATATAATGATAACGCACTTGGTAAAGAAATACCTACGAATAAAATCATTGCTGGCATTGTATACAGCATAGCTTTAGCTTGGCCACCACCATCTGGTTGAGACATCATCGTCAATTTAGATGTGTAGTAAGTCAATATTGCAGCTAATACCGGTAAAATGAAGTATGGGTCACGTTCTCCCAAGTTCATCCATAAGAATGTTCCTTCACGTAGTACTTCTGTACGACTGATGGCTTGATACAAAGCAATCATCACTGGCATTTGAACAACAGCTGGTAAACAACCAGCGTATGGATTCACACCATTTTCAGAATAAACTCGAGAAATTTCCGATTGCAGTAATTCACGGGTCTGTGTATCCTTGGATGCATATTTTGCTTGCAGCTCTTTGATTTGGGGCTGCACTTTTTGCATCTTCCGTGTACTCTTTGTTTGGAAATAATTTAATGGGATTAAAACGACCCGAATAATAAATGTAAAGATGATAATTCCCATACCATAACTATTATTGAACATTTCTGATAGGAAAATAATGAAACGAGAAAAATTATAAATAACAATTCCATCCCAAAATCCAGTACTCTCAGAAGTGATGGGAGCCGTGTTACCACATGCCGACAAAACCAACATGACCATAACCAGTCCCAAAGATAAAAGTAATCGCTTCCGCTTAGACAACAAAATTTCCTCCTTTGAACTATATTACATGTGCTAATTTTAACACATGTAGCAGATTTTTTTTAATTTCTTCTGTAGTTAAATTCGCAGTTGGTTGGCGTGCAATAATTATAAAATCAATTTCAGACTTAATTTGCGGTTTTAATTCTAAAAGAGCCTGACGGATTTTTCTTTTTACAGCATTACGGGTGACTGCGTTACCAATTTTTTTACCAACGGACAACCCCACTCGAAAATGGTCCTGTCCTTCTTTAGGCATTTTATAGATGACAAACTGGCGATTTGCTTTTGAAGAGCCAGTATGGAATACATTCTGGAACTCTTTTTCTTTTTTTACTCGAAAAGATTTACGCACCCTGTATCCTCTTTCCTATAAGTTTTATGTAAAAAAAAAGACCACTGACGGTCAGTGATCTTATGCAGACAATACTTTTCTGCCTTTGCGGCGTCTACTTGCTAATACATTACGGCCGTTTTTTGTACTCATGCGTTTACGGAAACCATGAACTGTTTGACGTTTACGTTTTTTCGGTTGGAAAGTTCTTTTCATTTTTTTGCACCTCCTGATAATGTTTGCTTCTATAATGACATATGCAAAATTCTTCTAGATAGTCCCAAACATTATAAGGAAACATTAGGCTATCTGTCAAGTAAAACTAAGTATTTTTGACTCACTCGATTATAATAGCACATTTTATTGAATTGATAAACCTTTTTTTAAAACAAATAAAATATTTTTTATCCACATTCTCTCTCTATTTTGCACAGTCCCCGGTATAAACAAAATACCCCCCGCCCCTTATCCCAACCTTTTTCAGCAGTTGTCCACATAGGAACAGTTTGTTAATGAAAAACAGGGGATAACTTCCACAACTTGTGGGTAAGCATCGAAAACCCAACGATATCAACCTTTGTCTTCTGATGGTTATCCACAATTCTTGTTAGCTGTTTTTCTTTTTCATGAAATTATCCCCATCTGTTTTTCAGCTTGTGGAAAACTTTTTAACTGCCTTGGGAAATGTTTATGCACAGATTAAAGAGTTGTGGAAAACCTTTCACAGGAATGCTAAAATAATGTATACTTGATATTTGCGAAAACAATCAAAAATTTAAAAGAAGGAGGAAGCTCCTATTGGAAGATATTTATTCTCTCTGGCGCTATCTACAAGAAAAATTCAAAGAATCGCTTTCCAAAGTCAGCTACGACACATGGATCGATAGTGCTGTCCCTGTTCGTTTAACGGAAACAAATATCATTATCGAAGTTCCGTCTTCCCTTCACAAGGATTATTGGCAAAATAATCTGGCTACAAGGGTTGTCGAAGGCATCTATGAATTTACAAATAAAGAAATATCGCCTATTTTCATGATAAAAAATGAAGAAATGCCTGCTATCGAAAAAGAAAGGCCTCATGTTAACGGAAAAAAACCGTTTAAACAGGCACAACTAAATAGCAAATACACCTTTGACACTTTTGTTATAGGTAAAGGAAATCAAATGGCACATGCTGCTGCACTCGTCGTGGCAGAAGAACCAGGAACAATTTATAATCCCCTTTTCTTCTATGGAGGGGTAGGTTTAGGTAAAACGCATTTGATGCATGCGATTGGCCATCAAATGATGCAATTACGCCCAGATGCCAAAGTAAAATATGTCAGCAGCGAAACTTTTGCTAATGATTTTATCAATTCCATTCAGAATCGAACCCAGGAACAATTTCGGAATGAATATCGAAGTGTCGATTTACTTTTAGTTGATGATATTCAGTTCTTTGCCGATAAAGAAGGAACGCAGGAAGAATTTTTCCATACATTCAACGCTTTATATGATGAACGGAAACAAATTGTTCTAACCAGTGATCGGTTACCCAATGAAATTCCAAAATTGCAGGAAAGATTAGTCTCTCGTTTTGCTTGGGGACTGTCCGTCGACATAACTCCACCTGATTTGGAAACACGGATTGCAATTTTGAGAAATAAAGCAAACAGTGAACGGTTAGAAATCCCGGATGACACATTGAGTTACATTGCGGGTCAAATCGACTCCAATATTCGGGAACTAGAAGGTGCTTTGGTAAGAGTCCAAGCCTTTTCAGCTATTCAAGGTAAAGACATTACTACCAGCCTGGCTGCTGATGCATTAAAAAGCATCTTGCCGACTGATAAACCTAAAGCACTCAGTATTTATGTGATTCAGCAAACTGTTTCCAAGTTTTATCAAATAACCATTGAAGAATTAAAAGGGAAAAAGCGTACAAAAGGTATCGTTCTTCCCCGCCAAATTGCTATGTACCTCTCCAGAGAGTTAACAGATAGCTCCTTGCCTAAAATTGGACAGGAGTTTGGTGGTAAAGATCATACAACAGTTCTTCATGCTTATGATAAAATTCAGACCGCCATCAAAAAAGACAGCAGCCTGGAACATGAAATAAAAACCATCACTGAAAAATTGAAAAATAAATAGATTTTGGTGGGTGTGGATAATTCAACTATTCTTAAACATCTTTATGCACAAGTTGTCCACATGTGGAAATCTTTTGTTTTTATGCATTCCAAACTGTTTTCCACACTATCAACAGCCCCTACTACTACTACTATTTTTTATTAATATAATTTATGACGGAGGGAAGCAATATGAAGTTTACAATTAATCGATCCAAATTCACGAAATACCTAGCAGATGTTCAACGGGCTATTTCATCCCGAACGACTATTCCTGTATTAACCGGGGTTAAAATGACTATCGATCAAAGTGGTTTAATGTTGAGTGGTAGTGACTCTGATATCTCTATCGAAATATTTGTCCCAGTCTCAGATGAAGACAATCAATTAGAAGTTATTGAAGAAGGCGGCATTGTTCTTCCTGCCCGTATCTTCAATGAAATTGTAAGAAAAATGTCGGATGAAAAATTAACGATAGAAGTGGGAGATAATTTCCAAACAGCCATTACGTCTGCCCATGCGGCTTTTAATATCAATAGTATTGATGTCGATAATTATCCCAACTTTCCGGTAATTGATTCAAATGAAGTTATTACATTACCAACAACCTTGTTTAAACAAGTTATTCAGCATACTGTTATAGCAACATCAACCCAAGAAAGCCGCCCTATCCTGACCGGTGTTAACATCACTATTGAAAATGGTCAATTAAAAGCCGTTGCGACTGACAGTCACCGTTTAAGTCAACGTATTATTCCGATTAATGTTCCGGAATCATTAAAAGACAAGAGTTATAAAGTTATTATTCCTGGTAAAAGTTTGACCGAACTTTCAAAAATAATAGAAGATCAAGATACAATCGAAATGATGGTTACTCAGAACCAAGTTCTATTTAAAGCTGAAAACCTGTACTTCTACTCACGTCTTTTAGAAGGATACTATCCAGATACAAATCGATTAATACCAGCAAACTCAGTTACAGAGTTGACTATTAATGCGAATGACTTGTTGCAAGCTACAGATCGCGCTTCCCTTCTATCACATGAAGGCAAAAATAATGTCATTAAGTTGTCTATTTCTGCTGATCATGTTGAATTGTCGGGGAATTCACCTGAAATCGGAACGGTTGAGGAAGAATTAGAGTACACGGAAGCAACTGGAGATCCGTTAGTGATTTCTTTCAACCCTGATTATTTGAAAGATGCGCTTAGAACATTTGGTCATCAAAATGTTGTCATTGGTTTCACTGCACCAATTCGTCCGTTTACGGTTGTACCAGCCGACGACAATACAGAAATACCACAATCTTTCATACAATTAATTACACCTGTGAGAACATATTAATAAATCAAAAAAAAGAAAGAGGCGTTCATGCTTCTTTCTTTTTTGATTTATATATGGCTTTTGAACAAATTGTATATATTTGTCGTTTATAACCTATAATCGTTAGAAAGGCACTTTTTTGCCCTCTATTTGAATTTTCACCCAAAAAAGTGTATAATAATAAGTGGAAAGTGTGGATTCGAGAGGTTCCACGCTTATTTTAATGAAATAGGGTGAAAATCTTGAAAAATATTGTTTATATTGATGAAGATTTCATTACACTGGGACAATTACTTAAACACATAGACGTTATTTCCAGCGGTGGAATGGCAAAATGGTATTTATCTGAATACGTTGTTTTTGTAGATAATGAAAAAGAAAATCGTCGGGGACGGAAACTATATCCGGGCATGATGGTTGAATTACCTAACGAAGGTAAATTTTTTATTCAAAGCAATGAAACCGTTGATGAATCTTCACCATGATTCTTAAAGAAATAACGCTTCGCCAATTCCGTAATTATGAGGCATTGACGCTGGCTTTTTCATCCGGTATCAATGTCTTTTTAGGTGAGAACGCCCAAGGTAAGACGAACTTGATGGAAGCAATTTATGCTTTATCAATGGCAAGAAGTCCTCGTACTGCTAACGAAAAAGAGATGATTCGTTGGCAAGAGGATACTGCCACTTTGTCGGGTAAGATAGAAAGACGCGCCAGCGATTATCCCCTTGAGTTGAAATTTACTAAAAAGGGAAAAATAGCTAAAGTGAATCATTTAGAACAAAAAAGACTGTCTGATTACGTTGGTAAACTTAATGTGGTTTTATTTGCTCCGGAAGATTTGGACTTAGTAAAAGGTCCCCCGAGCAATAGACGGAAATTTTTGGATATGGAATTAGGCCAAATGAGCCACGTTTATTTATTCGACTTGGTGCAATATCAAAGACTATTGAAGCAACGAAACTTATATTTAAAGCAATTGTTGATGCGTCAAGCACGCGATTTGGTCTATCTTGATGTTCTGACGGAGCAGCTGATCCTTCAGGCAACAAGCATCATAAAAACACGTCTGACTTTTGTGGAACAATTGGAAAAATGGGCCGATCCCTTACATAATCAAATTTCTAATGGAAAAGAGCATCTACGGATTCGCTATAAGTCAACAATTGACTATAAAAAAAACGATGACAAAGACCAACTGTTTGAAAAGCTATTGGCTGAACAGAAACGGGTTGGGGAACGCGAACGTGAGCAAGGTACAACTTTGTTTGGTCCGCACCGCGATGATCTTGTTTTTTATGTGAATGATAAAAATGTTCATCAATTCGGCTCTCAAGGGCAACAGAGGACAACCGTTTTGAGTATGAAATTAGCGGAAATAGAATGCATGAATGAGGTTTTGGGCGAATATCCAATTCTTTTATTGGACGATGTCTTGTCGGAATTAGATGACGATCGACAGACACATCTTTTAAAAACAATTGAGAAGAAAGTCCAGACCTTTTTAACGACCACAAGTCTGGATGGTATAAAACGGAACAAAATTGAAGAACCTACGATATTTTATATCGAAAACGGTTCAGTGAATAAGGAAGGTGCATAAAATAATGGCAGAGTTTGAACAAAATAAAAAAGAATTAGCTCAGCAATATGATGCCAGTCAAATTCAGGTTTTAGAAGGACTTGAAGCTGTTCGTAAGCGTCCTGGTATGTATATTGGTTCAACAAGTGCAGCAGGCTTGCATCACCTGGTCTGGGAAATTGTTGATAATTCAATCGACGAGGCTTTAGCAGGTTTTGCATCTGAGATAAATATGTCAATTGAAGAGGACAACAGTGTAATTGTTTCCGATGATGGTCGGGGAATTCCCATAGATATTCAAGCGAATACAGGTCGCCCTGCCGTTGAAACGGTTTATACTGTTTTGCATGCAGGTGGTAAATTTGGCGGTGGCGGATACAAAGTTTCTGGTGGTTTGCATGGTGTTGGTGCTTCAGTAGTTAACGCCCTTTCCAAGAAATTGACTGTACAAGTCCATAAAAATGGTCAGATTCACCAAATTTCTTTTGAACGTGGCGATATTATTGAGGAATTGCATGTTGTGGGTGAAACAGATAGACATGGTACAGTTGTACAATTTTGGCCAGATGATGAGATTTTTACAGAGACGACTGTCTTCGATTTCGAGAAATTGACCGTTCGTGTTCGTGAACTAGCATTCTTGAATAAAGGATTAAATATTTCCATTACAGACAAGCGTCCCGAAAAAGAAATCGTGAATAAATACCACTATGAAGGCGGTATTAAAAGTTATGTAGAGTACTTAAACCAAAATAAGAGACCCTTATTTGATGAAATTGTATATGTTGAAGGCGAGCAAGATGACATTCAGGTTGAGGTTGCCCTTCAATATACAGATGGCTATCACACAAGCTTATTCAGTTTTGCCAATAATATCCATACCTACGAAGGTGGGACACATGAATCGGGTGCAAAAACTGCTTTGACACGGGTCATAAATGATTATGCTAAAAAAGCTAAAATCATGAAAGAAAACGAAGAGAATTTGACTGGGGAAGATGTACGTGAAGGATTGACATTGGTTCTATCCATCAAACATCCCAATCCTCAATTCGAAGGTCAGACCAAAACGAAATTAGGTAACTCAGAGGCTCGTACAATCACAGATCGCCTCTTCTCAAGCATGCTTGAGAAATTCTTGATGGAAAACCCTCAAACAGCTAAAAGAATCGTTGAGAAGGGAATTTTGGCAGCTAGAGCACGCTTGGCAGCTAAACGTGCCCGTGAAGTAACACGAAAGAAGAGTGGACTTGAAATCAGTAACCTTCCTGGTAAACTGGCTGACTGTTCCAGTAAGGATCCATCTATATCAGAACTATTTATCGTGGAGGGGGATTCTGCGGGCGGATCAGCGAAACAAGGTCGTTCGCGTATATTCCAGGCAATTTTACCAATTCGAGGTAAAATCTTGAACGTTGAAAAAGCTTCTTTGGATCGGATTTTGGCTAACGAAGAAATTCGTTCCTTATTCACGGCAATGGGAACAGGATTTGGGGCAGAATTTGATGTATCCAAATCGCGTTACCACAAATTGGTGATTATGACCGATGCGGACGTCGATGGGGCTCATATTCGTACCCTATTATTGACGCTATTTTATCGTTATATGCGTCCACTTGTAGAAGCGGGATATGTTTATATTGCGCAGCCTCCTTTGTTCCAGGTTAAACAAGGTAAAAAAGAAGTATACCTACAAAGCCAAGAAGAGTTGGATGCGTATTTGAAAACTATACCAGCTTCACCAAAACCATCAGTTCAACGTTATAAAGGTTTAGGTGAAATGGACGCGGAACAATTATGGGAAACAACAATGAACCCAGAAAATCGCCGTTTTGCCCAAGTTTCAGTTGATGACGCAATCGATGCTGATAACGTATTGAGTATGTTAATGGGTGAAAAAGTTGAACCTAGACGTAATTTTATTCAAGAAAATGCTGAATACGTAGAAAATCTAGATGTGTAGGAAGGATGGTCATCAAGTAAATGGACGGAGAAAATAAAGAATTAGATGCTGGCATGGAAGTCCGTGATCTCAGCAAAGAAATGCGAAAATCGTTCCTAGAATACGCGATGAGTGTTATCGTTTCGCGTGCCCTTCCGGATGTTCGTGATGGGTTAAAACCGGTACATCGCCGAATTTTGTATGGTATGAATGAATTGGGAATTACTCCTGACAAGTCCCATAAAAAATCAGCCCGTATCGTTGGGGACGTAATGGGTAAATATCACCCTCACGGCGATAGTGCAATTTATGAATCCATGGTGCGAATGGCACAAGATTTTAGTTACCGTTATATGCTTGTAGATGGTCACGGAAACTTTGGATCAATCGATGGCGACGGTGCAGCTGCCATGCGTTATACTGAAGCAAGAATGTCTAAAATCGCATTAGAGTTATTACGTGATATTAACAAAGATACGATTGATTTTCATGACAACTACGATGGTAGTGAACGTGAGCCAGATGTTTTACCAGCACGCTTCCCTAACCTTCTTGTTAACGGAGCTTCTGGTATCGCTGTTGGGATGGCAACGAATATCCCACCTCATAACTTAACAGAAGTTATTTCAGCTCTTCATGTATTAATGAATAATCCCGATGCTACAACGGCAGATTTGATGGACGTTTTACCTGGTCCTGACTTCCCAACGGGTGGGATTGTTATTGGGAAATCCGGTATCCGTAAAGCATATGAAACGGGTCGTGGCTCCATTATTGTACGCGGACGCGTCGAAATTGAGACATTGAAAAATGGTAAAGAACGTATTTTGATTACAGAATTACCCTATGTTGTAAACAAAGCCAAGTTGGTTGAGCGTATTGCTGAATTGGCACGTGATAAAAGAATTGAAGGTATTACTGATTTGGCGGATGAATCAGACCGTGATGGTATGCGTATCGTCATCGATGTCCGTAAAGATGTTAGTGCCTCAGTTATTTTAAATAATTTATATAAACTGACGCCGCTACAATCTTCATTCGGTTTCAATATGCTTGCGATTGTTAATGGTATTCCAGAAACATTAGGCCTAAAGAGCATTTTGTCACATTACCTGGAACATCAAAAAGAAGTATTGCGTCGTCGTACGAGTTATGACAAGAAAAAAGCGGAAGCACGTGCGCATATTCTAGAAGGTTTAAGAATTGCGCTGGATCATATTGACGAAATCGTTAATATTTTGAGAAGCTCTCCAAGTGGAGATGTCGCGAAACAAAAATTTATAGATGACTACGGTCTATCAGATAAACAAGCACAAGCTATTTTAGATATGCGTATGGTTCGTTTGACAGGCTTGGAACGCGACAAAATTGAAGGTGAGTACAATGATCTACAAGCACTTATTGCTGACTTAGCCGATATTTTGGCCAGCGAACAACGTATTTTCCAAATTATCTACGATGAACTATTGGAAATCCAGGAACGTTTCGGGGATGATCGTCGTACTGAGTTGATGGTCGGAGAAGTGTTATCTCTGGACGATGAAGATTTGATTGACGAAGAAGAAGTCATCGTCAGTTTGACATATAACGGCTATATTAAACGCATGGCAAATAGTGAATTCCGTGCGCAAAGACGTGGTGGTCGGGGCGTTCAAGGTATGGGTGTTCATAATGATGATTTCATTGAGACATTATTAACCACTTCTACACATGACACCCTTCTCTACTTCTCAAATCAAGGCAAGGTATACAAAACAAAAGGTTATGAAATTCCGGAATACGGCCGTACCGCTAAAGGACTACCGATTATTAACTTATTGAACCTTGATGCAGGTGAAAAAATTCAAACTATTATCAACCTATCCGGTAATAAACCGGTTGAAGGAGAACATTTATTCTTCGTAACCAAACAAGGTACTGTTAAACGGACAGCAACTCCTGAATTCACTAATATACGCCAAAGTGGTTTGCGTGCTATTAATCTGAATGAAGGCGATGAATTAATCAAGGTCGTTTTAACTGATGGCAATAAAAACATTATTTTAGGTACACACTTCGGTTACTCCGTCAGCTTCAATGAAAATGATGTTCGGACCATGGGTCGTACTGCCACAGGAGTTCGTGGGGCAAGGTTACGAGAAAATGACTTCATTGTAGGAATGGATATTCTTGAAGAAGACACAACAGTTCTTGTCATTACTGAAAAAGGATATGGAAAACGTACCAATATTGATGAGTACGCCATTAAAGGTCGTGGTGGTAAAGGAATCAAGACAGCCAATATTACTGAGAAAAACGGTAACCTGGTAGGTTTAAGAACTGTTAAGGAAGAAGACGATATCATGATTATCACCAATAAAGGTGTAATGATTCGTTTCCATGCTAAAGATGTTTCACAAACAGGTAGAGCGACATTAGGTGTACGTTTAATGCGCTTGGATGATGAATCTAAAGTTTCAACGATGGCTGTAGTAGAGCCTGAAGAGGAAGAATTGATTGATGAATTAGAAGTAGCACACGTAAGAAAATCTGATGAGGAAATCAAATCCGATATGCAACAATTTGCAGAGGAGATTTTTGAGGAATCAGAAGAAGAATAGTCTAAAAGCCCCCGGAAGAAATTTATTTCTGGGGGTTTAATTATTTTCTTGCAACTTTAGATGGCTTGTGGTAAAATATTTAAACGTGAGTATTTCAAAAGAATACTCTCCTTGCTCTTGCACAAAGTGAGAGCCAAAGTCCATAAGGAGGTGACAGTACAATGACTCAATACGAAATTAACTACATTATCCGTCCGAACATCGATGAAGCAGATAAAGCTGAATTGGTTAAACGCTTTGACACAATCCTAACTGATAATGGCGCTACAATTATTGAATCAAAAGACTGGTCAAAACGTCGTTTAGCTTACGAAATTAACGATTTCCGCGAAGGTATCTACCATATCGCTACAATCGAAACTTCTGAAGCTACAGCGATTCAAGAATTTGACCGTCTAGCTAAGATCAATAACGATATTCTTCGTCATATCATCATCAAACAAGAAGCATAAAATGTTCCATGTGAAACATTTTAAGGGGGATGTAAGAAAAGATGATTAATAATGTTGTTCTAACAGGTAGATTAACCAAAGATGTCGATTTACGTTATACATCAAATGGTACAGCTATAGGTTCATTCTCTATTGCAGTGGACCGTCAGTTCAAAAGCCAATCTGGTGAACGTGAAACGGATTTTATTAATTGTGTTATGTGGCGAAAAGCTGCAGAAAACTTTGCTAACTTTACTAGAAAAGGCTCATTAGTAGGAATTCAAGGACGTATTCAAACACGTAACTATGAAAACCAACAAGGCCAACGTGTTTATGTTACGGAAGTTGTTGCAGAAAACTTTACCCTACTTGAATCGAGAAATGTTACAGAGCAAAGGCCAAAAGGAAATGATTCTTCTAGCCCTGCTTCCCATAACAATTCAAATCAATACAATCAAAATAATAATCAATCGTCTTACCAATCGAACCAAAATAATCAACCAAACAACTTTAATGACTATAATTCGAATGAAGATCCATTCCTGTCAAGCGGACAGTCAATCGACATCTCTGATGACGACTTGCCATTCTAATATCTTGAACTAATTGGATCGTAAAAAAGGAGGAAATAACATGGCTCAACAACGTGGTGGTGCCCGTCGCGGACGTAAGCGTAAAAAAGTATGCCACTTCTGCGCAAATCACATTGATCATGTAGATTACAAAGATACTGATCTTATGAAACGTTACGTATCCGAAAAAGGTAAAATTTTACCTCGTCGCGTAACTGGTACATGTGCTAAACATCAAAGAACGTTGACTGTTTCAATCAAACGTGCTCGTATTATTGCTTTGATGCCTTTCACTGTTGCAGAATAATAACTCTAAAATCAAGACCCCAGATTATCACATGATAATCTGGGGTCTTTTATTGTATTTTAGACTATACATATCTGCTGGAATTTTTATACAGGGATAAAATTGCAAAAAAATGTTTTCCACAAGCGTCAAAAGTTATACACATATGCAAAAGATAATTGAATCAATATTTCTTTTTGTTATCCACATGTGAGTAAACTTTAAATAACCTTGGTATGTAAGGGAGATGAACATCCCAAAAAAAGTTATGCACAGCTTGGATAACTTTTTTTGGGGATAACAATTAAAAGTTATCAACAACATGAAGCTTTTTAAATATAAAATTAATAGAGTAATCAACAAGCATATTTATTATAAAAGTATGTAGACTAAAAATTATAGAATAAGTATAAGCAACGGTTTTTTTACTAATATGTTTCATGTGAAACATATTAGTAAAAAAGCATGAAAAGTTTCACGTGAAACAATAGTGAAGTTGCCACTGGTAAAGGCAAGATAATGTTCCACGTGGAACGTTGATGCCATTTTCCAATTGTGGCTATAAAAACGACCTTATGTTAAAATAAATACACTAAACCCAACTATAAATAGAAGAGGAGTAACAATGAAAATAAGGGAAAAGATTGCTAACCTCCCTGCCTTTTTGCGGGAAGAGAGAATAAAAACCCCATCAACAATCATTTTGATTTCATTGGTACTGTTAATCGTTTTAACTTTTTTAGCTGATTGGAAAATAGGTATAGCAATTACGCTATTGGTAATTACAACGGCCTGGTTGTTATACTATTCTACTGATTATCTGATAGAGGAAACGAATAAATATGTGTCTGATTTATCCTATAGAATCAAAAAAGGAGAACAAGAGGCACTGATACAGATGCCTATAGGGATTCTTCTTTATAATGAAAAACATGAAATTCAATGGACCAATCCCTATTTAATTCGTTATTTTCAAAAGAAGGATATTTTGGGTAGGAAAATTGATGAGGTTGATGAAGAACTAGCAAAGTGGATACTGGAGTATAACAGTGACCAGATGAAGAAGATAAAGTGGGGAGATCGTTATTTTGAAATGATTATTCAGGATGACATCGGCGTTCTCTATTTAATGGATATTACTGAATACGCAATCATAGAAGAAAAATATGAAAATGATAAAGTTGTTTTTGGTAACATCATTATTGATAATTACGATGAAGCAGTCCAATCCATGAATGATCGAAAAAAATCCAATGTTAACAATTATGTAACTAACCAATTAACAAATTGGGCTAATGTCAATAATGTCTATCTTAAAAGAGTCGATGATGATCGCTTCATTATGTTAATGACAAAAAAAGCACTCGAGAGACTTGAAGCAAGTAAATTTGAAATTGTTGATCAAATTAGAGAAAGAACTTCCAAACAAAATTTTCCGCTTACACTAAGTATGGGTATATCCCATCAGTCAACATCAAATCAGGTGAAGTGGAAAGATATTGCCCAGCTGGCACAAACTAATGTTGACTTAGCATTAGCTCGTGGTGGAGATCAAGTTGTTGTCCGAGGTGGAGATGAAGAAGCCCGTTTTTATGGCGGGAAAACGAACCCTATGGAAAAACGAACGCGCATTCGTGCAAGGATGATTAGCCAAGCGTTGGAAGAATTAATCATAAATTCCGACAAAGTTTTTGTCATGGGTCATAACTATCCAGACATGGATGTTTTGGGATCTTGTTTAGGTCTTCGACGAATTGTTCAGATGAATAATAAAGAAGCCTGGATAATAATGGAAACAGAACAATTATCAAATGACATGATTCGTATGATGGATGTGATTGATAAAGATACAAATATATCCAAATATTTTATCGATTCTGAAAAAGCGAAAGAAATGGTGACTGAAGATTCATTAATTGTATTGGTAGATGTTCATAAACCAAGCATGGTTCCTGCGCCAGAATTAATGGCTATTTCAAATAAGGTAGTGATTATTGATCATCATCGACGTGGAGAAGAATTCCCCAAAAATCCAGTTCTTGTCTATATTGAACCGTATGCTTCTTCAGCATCAGAATTGATTACAGAGCTATTTGAATACCAAACGAATGATATTGACACAATCAAGAAAATCGAAGCAACGGCAATGCTGGCCGGTATTATAGTAGATACACGGAATTTCAGTTTGAGAACGGGGTCAAGAACCTTTGACGCTGCCAGCTACCTTCAGTCTAATGGTGCAGACACCATTCTAATCCAGAAGGCACTAAAAGAAGATTTAGATACTTACTTATTGAGAAGTCATCTATTGGAAACTATGGAATTTGTTAGCCCTGGAATGGCGGTTGTATATGGAGAAGACGGAAAAGTTTACGATACAGTGGTCGCGGCTCAAACAGCAGACACTATGCTTTCAATGGAAAATGTTGAAGCTTCGTTTGTCATTTCGCAACGTAAGGATGGTAGAATTGGAATCAGTGCCAGAAGCCTGGGGCAAGTAAATGTCCAAAGAATTATGGAAAAATTAGGTGGGGGCGGACACCTATCAAATGCTGCAACTCAAATTAGTGATAGCACCATTTTAGAAGTTAAAGAAAAATTGGTTCATGTCATTACTAATAAAGATGAACCGAAAGGAGAACCAAAATGAAAGTAGTATTTCTGCAAGATGTAAAGGGTAAGGGTAAAAAGGGAGAGGTAAAAAATGTTGCTGATGGCTATGCACAAAACTTCTTGATTAAGAATGGTATGGCAGAAGAGGCAACTAATGCGAACGTATCCGCATTAAAAGGTCAGAAAAAAGCTGAAGATAAAAAAGCACAAGAGCAACTTGATGAGGCTAGAGAGTTAAAGGCTTTCCTGGAAAAAGATGAAACAGTAATAAAAATTAATGCTAAATCTGGTGAAGACGGACGTCTTTTCGGATCCGTTACAAGTAAACAAGTTGCTGAACAACTTAATAAACAATATAAAGTTAAGTTAGATAAAAGAAAAATTGATTTAAAAGAACCAATCCGTACATTAGGGTTTACAAAGTTGAATGTCCGTTTGCATCTTGAAGTAACTGCGACATTAACAGTACACATAGTGGAAGAATAAAAAAGCTGCCTGAGCAGCTTTTTTATTTACTTTAACAGCGAACGTTCGTTCTTGTTTTTGGTTTGTAAACAAAGAGAAATTGAAGTACAATAGTGGAGCCGGAAATAGAAAAAAGTATCAATAGTAATCAAAGAAGGATGAAGATAATATGGAAGAAACATTCCGAGATCGCACACCACCTCATAGTATGGAAGCAGAGCAATCAGTTCTTGGATCTATTTTTCTTGATCCTGAAACAATAGTAAATGTTCTGGAATACCTTGAACCAAAAGATTTTTACAGAAAAAACCATCAAATTATATTTGATGCGGTTATGAATTTGTTTAATCGAAATGAAGCCATAGACGTAGTTACAGTAACAAATGAATTGGAAAGTAAAGATCAATTGGAAAATGTTGGAGGATTGGATTATCTTAGTGAGATTGCCACATTTGTTCCTACTGCAGCGAACGTTGAATACTATGCCAAAATAGTCGAAGAAAAATCAATTTTGAGAAATCTGATTAGATCAGCAACGGAAATCGTACAACAAGGATTTGACGAAAATGATCAGTTAGCAGTCATTTTAGATAGTGCAGAGCAGAGTATTCTGCAGGTATCGGAGCGAAGGAACAGATCGGGATTCATTCGCATCTCTGATGTCGTTAATGAATCATTAAAAAATATCGAACTGCTGTCTCAACAAACCGGAGACGTTACTGGTATACCAACCGGGTATATCGCTTTAGATAAAATGACGGCCGGACTACAACCAGAAGAACTAATCATTCTAGCTGCTCGTCCTGCGGTGGGTAAAACAGCTTTTGCTTTAAATATTGCCCAAAATGTAGCCACGAAAGCAGACCAAGTTGTTGCTATTTTCAGTTTAGAAATGGGTGCAGAATCACTGGTAAACCGGATGCTTTGCGCTGAGGGAAACATAGATGCAGGACATTTGCGTACAGGACAAATGTCGGAAGAAGAATGGTCTAACTTGATTATGGCAATGGCAACGCTAGGGCAATCTAAAGTGTTTATAGATGATACTCCAGGAATACGGATTGCTGAAATACGTGCTAAAGCGCGGCGATTGAAACAAGAACAAGGGCAACTTGGCTTAATAGTAATTGATTATCTTCAATTAATAGAAGGTAATAATAGAGAAAGTAGGCAACAAGAAGTTTCAGACATTTCGCGTCAATTGAAAAAATTAGCCAAAGAATTGAAAGTGCCTGTTATTGCATTATCCCAACTTTCACGTGGTGTTGAACAGCGTCAAGACAAGCGCCCCGTTCTAAGTGATATTCGTGAATCAGGCTCTATTGAACAAGATGCGGATATCGTTGCTTTTTTATATCGTGATGATTACTATGAGCGTGAAGGATCAGAAGAGAAAGATGAATCTGAATTCGAGAATAATATAGTAGAAGTTATCATAGAAAAAAACCGTAGTGGGGCTCGTGGGACAGTTAAGCTACTATTCAAGAAGGAATTTAATAAGTTTTCTTCGATGTCCTATATCCCAGAGCCAGCTTAAAAAAAGAAGAATGAATTTTTTTGAAATTCATTCTTCTTTTTTGTTTCTTTTATTGCATTTTTGTTAATGCAGGAGTAAAATAATCTATGTTCTCAAATAAAGAGAATCGTATGGGATATTAGCTCAGTTGGCAGAGCAACTGACTCTTAATCAGTGGGTCGCAGGTTCGAGCCCTGCATGTCCCATCTTCTAGGGGCTCGGTGTTGCATTCCTTTAGAATGTGGCACCGAGCATTTTAATTATAACGAGAAGATATAACAATAAATAAGTCAATATAAAACTATCAATATTTCTTGACCATTTATAAGGTAGATGCTATTATATAAAAGTTGCCGCGAGCACTTCATGGAAAACACGAAAAAAGAAATTTTAAAAAAGTGTTGACAAAGAGTTGCGCAGGTGATAATATTAAGAAGTTGTCACGAACGGAACATCACGTAACACGTGATAACGGATTGGCCTTTGAAAACTGAACAAAGAATGAACGAACCAAACGTGCAGGGCATCCTGACGGATGCACATTAAGCCGACACGCAAGTGTCGCAACACAAGTA
>NZ_JBQPRC010000008.1:0-96316 GCF_052266745.1 Jeotgalibaca sp. A127 | reverse complement strand
TGCGTGTCGGCTTAATGTGCATCCGTCAGGATGCCCTGCACGTTTGGTTCGTTCATTCTTTGTTCAGTTTTCAAAGGCCAATCCGTTATCACGTGTTACGTGATGTTTCGTTCGTGACAACTTCTTAATATTATCACCTGCATAACTCTTTGTCAACACTTTTTTGAAATAATTTTTTCAAGAAGTTTCTGACGCGTTGCAGCGACTTTATTAAGATAACATCTGCGGAAATGAATGTCAACCGATTTTTAATCTTTTTGTAAAGAAGATGTAAAGGTTGTGTTCGCAATGTAAAAACTACTTTAACATATGCGTTTTTTCATGTCAATGAAAAAATCCCACAAAAATAGGAAGAGCTGCAAATGCAACTCTTCCCCTTCATCGCTGTAACACATGTCCCTCGATTAAGTACCAACACTACATCCGTTGGTAGACTTTCGTTTACTAGGTTTTCATGTTTCACTCAGGGGACCGATATATGAATCTTTCCTTCCTTATCGGCTATCCCATTTATGAGGAACACGGCCACAAGATGAAGATGAATATATTGAAGATTCTATCCTTCATCAGAACGGGGCATCTCGCCTCTCTCAATCTGATCAGAATCTTCGTCATAGATCAATCTCTGCGATTGTTCTATGATTAAATGAATCGCAAGGTCCCAAAATCTAGCTCCAGGTTTACTGTTGTTACTAGCCTTTCAGTTAAATTGTTAGTTGCCCAATTTAGTTGTCCATCCTAGTTTCTTACTGATCTTCAAAGACTTACGGGTCTTTCTAAAATCTGTTGCCACTAAATCGATGGAACTAAATTATTAAATGGGAACCTTAGCGATCCTCTGTAAAGAAAGATTTGCATACACTTCATCTTCTTTACTTCATTTCTATTGAAATGTAATTTGTATCCTTCTCTACACTCATATACTAACATGAAAACGGTTTCTTGTAAAGGGGAAACGCTCTAAAATATTATTTTTTTTACTCATATTTTTTTCTTAACCATCCTAATTGACAACCCTACAGGAAGTCCTTAAACTCGAGATAGAACAGCCCTTTCTAAATACCGAAGTAATCCATTACCCGAAGCGCCCGTAAAGTATTCCAGCGACTCTCTCTTCCTGGCTCCTCCATTTCAAAGTGAAAAGCCGAACCGGGATAATGTGCTGGCAACAGCCACTTCCCAGCGTCATTTTGCTTCTTCTCGACAATCTCTATCGCTTCCAGCATTCGTTCATCATAAGGCACTCCAGCATGAACAAAATAATCCAGTGCCCGTAAGACATCATACCGCCACCTTGAAGGATAAGGGAAACGTAAATACTTTGAGTCGATAACCTTCCCGGTATGATCTGACCGGAATAACCGATGACGCAACAAAAACTCCCGAGCCTCCCTCTCTATCTGCATGAGTTCATCCAACCGATAACCATACCCTTGCAGGCGATACTCACAAAGACCTTCCAGTGTACTTAATGTCGAATGCATGGAACTATGTTTCGCGCCACTTACATTCAGATTACAATTAAAGCCACCATCCGGCAATTGCTGACTGATGATAAAATCAACTACCGACATAATCTCTTCTTCAGAAATACCAAAATAACAGGCATAATTCAAAAACATCCCATTCACACACAAATCACTTTCTCTTACCGCCACATGACAGCTTATCCCACCATCATACCCTTTGCGCGTATCCACTATTAACGCCAGTGCTTTAGAAATCTCCGGTGTGGGCAAACAACCTAAATTCCGCAAATCCAATAAAGTGTAATGAGTGGATGTCCACTTCGGTTGATAAAAACCACGGCCCCAATGACCGTCAGCATGCTGTCTTTGTAAAAATTCAAACCCCCAACCTTCCAGCGCGATTCGCCTTTGCAATGGTACTAACACTTCATCCCCCGCAGCCAGTAAATCACGTTGCACTTGGTACTGTATTGACACATCTCCTTCGAGCAACCATTCAATGATTTTTGTCCGTTCCATAACACACCTCCTGGAAAAAATACGAAATGAGGAATCAAAAAATGAACAATCTGGTGCATATTCCCGATGGCACTGCCACCATTATTGGGTCGCTGGAGAGTCCCGCCAATCCGCGCGGTATTATCCTTTTTGCACATGGCAGTGGCAGCAGTCGCTTCAGCCCCCGTAATAATTTTGTGGCTCGCGAGCTTCAGCAACACGGATTCATAACCTTGTTAATGGATTTGCTCACTCCGGAAGAAGACAGTGATTATGCAACCCGCTTCGATATTGCGTTATTGGCCCACCGTTTGGAGGTCGCAACTATGTGGCTAAAAAAACATCCACAATTTGAATCATTACCACTCGGGTATTTCGGTGCCAGCACCGGTGCGGCAGCAGCCATACAGAGTGCAGCAAATCTTGGCGATCAAATCCAGGCGGTAGTTTCCCGTGGCGGCCGGCCCGATTTAGCGCCCGCTTATCTTAATACAATTATAGCACCGACCCTGCTGATAGTGGGCGGTGACGATGATGTGGTCATCGGCCTTAACCAACAAGCCTTTGACCAAATGACGAACATAAAAAAACTAACCATCATCCCTCACGCTACCCACCTTTTCGAGGAACCAGGGACACTGGAGCAAGTAGCCGAACTCGCCACTGAATGGTTTAGCAAATATCTAGACGACAAAAGCGCTGGGAAATAACTCCCAGCCCTTATCTATTTACGAATACTTCAACGCAAACGTGCTCAAAAAGGCAGCCCCGACGCCACTTCACGAATAATGCTCAGATGGTCTGCGACCATCCTGTGCTTATTCGTTCCAGTGGTTCGGGGCTAAACGCCTTTTTGAGCACTCTCTTTATTTAAGGCTATCCTCTTGCGGCATGCGCTTTAATAATCGCATCCAGGTCCAGTTCAATGGTCTCTTCCACAAACAAATCTGCCTGCTTCATGGATTCAGGCGAGCCAACGCCAACCGAGAACATGCCGGCACTGTTGATGGATGCAATCCCCGCTTCCGCGTCCTCTACTCCGACACACTCAGAAGGATCAAGTCCCAACAACTCCGCACCCTTCAGGAATATTTCCGGATCAGGTTTTCCGTTAGTAAGTGAAGCCGGATCAACCACCACTTCAAAATAATCCGTTAAGCCCAAGTTTTTCAAAATGGCCGGACCATTCTTGCTGGCGGAAGCCAATCCCAGTTTTAAACCGGCCTCACGACAATCATCCAGGAACTTCTTGACACCCGGTAAGATGTCCGCTGGTGTTATTTCCTTGATCAATTCCACGTAATCATCATTCTTTTCCTTAGCCAACGATTCTTTTTCTTCTATAGAATACACATCTTTCTTGCCACCATGTTCCAAAATGCGGTCCAGCGAATCCATTCGACTAATTCCTTTTAAATTTTCATTGAAAGCCCGATCAAAGGAAATGTCAATTTTTTCACCTAAATCCTGCCACGCCCGAAAATGAAATTCCGCCGTATCCGTCAACACACCATCCAAATCAAAAATGACACCTTTCAATACCATTCTGCATCCTCCTTTGAAAAAGGGCTGGGAACTTCCCAGCCCTCCCTAACCTTATTCTATTGCAATTCTTTTGTTACCGAATCCGAAACCATTACTACTTCATCGAACACTTTCACTTCCATCGGTTCGCCTTCTTCGAGCGTCAAACGCACACCCTCTTTATCAACGTGGACATCCACCAAACGACCGCGGAAGTTGATCTTGAAATCATAAGCTTCCCATTTTTTCGGTAAGAACGGTTTGAAAGTCAACATCTCTTCCGTCACATACATCCCCGCGAATCCTTCAACGATGGACAACCAGGCCCCACTCATGGAAGTGATATGCAAACCATCTTCCGTATCATTGTTATAGTTGTCCAAATCCAGACGCGCTGTGCGCGAGTACAACTCAACCGCTTTTTCTTCACGTCCCAATTCGGCTGCTATAATCGCATGGATACTTGGTGACAATGAGGATTCGTGAACCGTCATCGGCTCATAGAAGTCAAAGTTCTTTTCTTTTTCTTCCATCGTGAAACAATCACGCAAGTAATAAATACTTTGCAAAACATCCGCTTGTTTAATGAACGGTGAACGCAGGATTTTATCCCAAGACCATTTTTGGTTCAATGGCAGGTCTTTTTCCGGATCCAAATCACTGACCGGCATTAAATCCTTATCCAGGAAGGTATCGTGTTGAACATAAATACCCAACTCTTCATCATATGGGTAATACATGTTAGCAATGATGTCTTGCCATTTCGCTTTTTCATCTTCAGTAACTGCCAACTCTGAAACTTTGTCTGCTTCCGCTTGTTTCAAAGCTTCCAATGTATACTCCAATGACCATGCTGCCATCCGGTTCGTATGGAAGTTATTGTTGACGTTATTTTCGTATTCGTTCGGTCCTGTTACACCGTGCAGCATATATTTACCGGCACGTTTGGAGTAGTGAACCCGGTCTGCCCAGAAACGGGAAATCCCAACCAGCACTTCCAAACCTTCGTTCACACGGTACGACTCGTCACCTGTGTATTTCGTATAGTTATAAATGGCATGCGCAATGGCCGCATTACGGTGAATTTCCATAAAGGTGATTTCCCACTCGTTATGGCACTCAATACCCGTAAAAGTAACCATTGGATACAACGCACCTTGCAAGCCTTGTTTGCCGGCATTGACATAGGCATTATCCAACTGGTTATGACGGTATTTCAACAAGTTACGGGTTACTTCCGGATCAGCAACTGCCAGATACATCGGCACGATAAAGGCTTCCGTATCCCAGTAGGTCGCGCCACCGTATTTTTCGCCCGTAAATCCTTTTGGTCCCACATTCAAGCGATCATCATCGCCATAATAGGTGGAGAACAAACCATATAAGTTAAAACGCAGGCCTTGTTGGGCTTCATCGTCGCCGACGATTTTAACATCCGCTTTTTGCCAACGGACATCCCAAGCACCAACGTGTTCTTTTAATAATTCCTCAAAACCTTTGGCTTTAGCAGCTCTCGCCAACTCAGCCGCTTTTTCTTCTTGCTGTTCGGGTTCGACATCTCGACTCGTTACCATCGCCACATATTTATTCAAGACAACGGTCTCACCTTCAGCCACTTGACCCGTATAGGTCTCAAAAGCTTGCAAATCGGAGACTTCCGAATCCGTCAAACGCAACCCACTTACTTCGTTCAGCATCAATCCCGTTACCGTAAACCGCTCGATGCCAAAATCATTTGCAATCGTGCGGGCCGTTACGCTGGCAGGTGCCACGTTTTCAGCCACCTGTTCCCAGAACACATCATCGTAGTTGGCATCTTCATTATGAACGCGATTGTCCAAACCAGGCTTCATCGAAATCTCAGGATTCCCTTTCAAGATTTCCGCCTTTACTTGGATAACAGCAATTTCTTTATCCACAATGCTCAGGAAACGAGTGAAATGAAAACCAATCTCCGTTTCACCGTCATCACTTGTCCACACAAAGCGACGCGTCAGTACACCCGTCTTCATATCGGATTCCAAATAAAAATCTCGGAACGTATCTTTATCCAAGTCCACTTGGTGACCATCAACCATAATACCCACCTGGATAAAGTTCATGGCATTGATGACTTTTCCGAAATAATCTGGATAACCATTTTTCCACCAACCGACGCGTGTTTTGTCTGGATACCAAACTCCCGCCAAATAAGTTCCTTCATGCGTGTCGCCTGAATAACCTTCCTCAAAGTTACCGCGCATCCCCATATAACCATTACCGATTGACGTCAAACTCTCTTGAAGCCTTTTATCATCTGCATGAAAAGTCGAAGTTTTTACTTTCCACGGATCAATATCAAATAATCTTTTCATCGATTCGCTACACTCCTCTAAACTAACACGATTTCTATTTGTCTTCTTGTGATTGAATGTATTGTTCGGAAAAACGCGTCTTGAAATAAAGCAAGACAATCATCAAAACCAAGCCCATCGATTGCACACTCATCATCGTGGTTATTTCCGGTAAGAACAATCCCACCACCAACGATGCCAAAACCGGTAATCCAACCGCATTTAAAATCACATTTACACTCTCTTTAAACGTATCCAATTCCATAATTGAATTCTTCCCGGCCAAATACATGAAGAACGCCGCACCCACTATCAACAACACATTCATCAACAAAAGCATCCCTGCTATCATGAACGAATAGGTCGCGACAATAAACACCCGATTCATGTAATACCACTGACGACTCATTTGGGAGCGCACCGATTCGACCGAATCGCCCCACTCCAAATCTTTGGTATAAGTCGCCCGCGTGATCGGAGAATCCCCCTCTTTCAAAACCATTTCCGTTTCACCGAAGTAAAGCACGTTGTCATATTCCAATGCGGCGGATTCTTCCCCACCGCCTACAACCACACCGTTTTCTTTTTCCTGGAAAAAGGCCTCCTCGCTATTCAAGGCAGTGACGACCGCTTCATCCACCATATCGAAAACAATCGGATACGTCGGTTCCAAACTGAAACTGTCATCGTCCGCATAATTCAAAACGATGGGAATCATCATCAAGCCATTCAAAAATAAAATCACGAAGATGATTTTCGGCCAGCTCAGGAATTTTCGGCCGCGGAACATCGAGACGGGTGTTAAGGTACTACGGAAATAATCAATCGGAAAAGTTGCATTTTGCATGTGTGTCCACCTACATTTCTATATTTTCTTTATTCTAGTTGAAGGTCGCCAAACACACAATCGCAACGCCAGAATCTTTTTCTAACCTTTTGTTCCACCTGCTGTTAGACCAGAAACAAAGTTCTTTTGCAAGAAGAAGAACAAAGTTGCTATCGGAACGGCGATCAGGATAGCCCCGGCCGCAAACAATGCGACCCGTTGATCGCGGGGGTTGTTGATAAATGTTTGCAGACCATTCGCTACGGTGTAGTTTGCTGGCGAACGCAATAAGAAACGTGCAAGCAAATATTCACCAAATGGCGACATGAATGCCCATAATGCTTGAACAGCAATCATTGGACGCACTAATGGCAAAATAATTTGCCAGAAAGTACGCAAGTGACCCGCACCATCCAAACGTGCTGATTCATCCAGTTCCATCGGTACCGTATCAAAGTACCCTTTCATCAACCACGTATTCATCGGAATACCGCCACCGATATAAACGAAAATCAAGAACCAGTGTTTGTCCAAACCACCAAGTAACAACGCCATAACATAGAAAGCGGTCAAGGCTGCTGTTGTCGGTACCATTTGCACGATCAAGAAGAATTTCAGTGATTGTTTACGGCCGATAAAACGATAACGGCTGTAAGCAAATCCTGCCAAGGTAATCGTTGCAACCTGGATAACCATGGTTGTCAGAGCCACTTTCAAAGTATTCATGTACCACTGCGGATATAACGTTTCCTCGAACAAACGGCGGAAATTATCCAGGGTCCAAGGTCCGGTTAGATTCAAGTCAAACGCCAGCAAGTTACCAGCACGAAAAGCCGATGTCGCCGTAATCAAAAGCGGATAAATAATGATAATACTCAGAAACACCAAGTAAGTATAGGTCAAAATTTTATTTGTACGGCGTGCACTTTTTTGTGTCCGGACTTTTTTCGGTTTTTTATTTTCCATGTCCTAATCCTCCATTTCGAATGCACGTGTTCGGCTGAAGATTAACATTGAAATAGTGATAACGACTGCCGAAATAATCAATGTCACGGCCGAAGCGATGTTGTATTGAGGTGATTGTCCTGTCGTCAATTTGTAGATCCAGGAAATCAAGATATCCGTTGCACCAGCCCCTGATCCCACACTACCCGGTCCCCCTTCATTGAAGAGGTAAATCATGGAGAAGTTGTTGAAGTTACCGGTATATTGCGTTACGAAAATCGGTGCCGCTACAGCAAAGATTTGTGGCAAGGTGATAAAACGGAATTTCTGGATAGTGGTCGCACCATCAATAACAGCTGCTTCATACCAGTCTGCTGGGATGGATTGTAAAATACCAGAAACCAATACATAAATATATGGGAAACCTAGCCAGCCCTGGATAGCGATAATCGCGATTTTGGTCCAGAACGGATCTGTTTTCCACGCGATCGACGGAATATCAACGAATGGTAAGTTATTGATGAAGGGAATAACTTGGGAGTTAATCGCCCCTACTGAGTCATTGAACATATTCGAAAATGACATGATGGTAATGAACGCGGGAACTGCCCAAGGTAAAAGCATGATTACCCCAAAGAAACGTTTACCTTTAATAAAAGGCTGATTCAAAACCATCGCCGTAAAAATACCGATGACCAATTGGAGTGTCGTTGCCGAAACCGTCCAGATGACTGTCCATGAGAATACCGCCCCGAAGGTATCACGGTAAGTACTCAAGGAAACAATATTCTTGAAGGTATCAAATCCAACCCAATCCACTAAAGTACCAGGTGGGATATGGTAGAAATCATAGTTTGTGAATGAGATGAAAATCGTTACCAATACTGGGAATAAAATGGCGAAAAGCATGACGATGTAAGCTGGAATGGTTAATAGATAGGCGAAGCCATTGTTGTAAGCATTCCATAACATCGCTTTGGGTGAGTAATTGACATTTCTGGGATCCAGCGCCTTAATTTTTGCAACGCGGTGCGCATCATAGATATTGATGATCCAGATTAAAGCAAAGATAATCATGACCAGAATTTGCAAGGCTCCTTCGATCATCAAGAATAAGGAGTGATCCTCACGTGGTGTTGAACCCAGCGTAATCAATCCCGATAAGGCATCAACGCCGTAGACTGCCATTTCGACAATAACAAATCCCAGGAAGGCAAAGAACAGGATTGCTTTTGCAGTTTGTTTATTGAATAATTGCCCAAGACCAGGAACGATGGACAAAAGGGTTGCCTTTTTGATCCGTTGTTGATCCTCGGCGGAAAATTCTACTTTTTTACGTCCGTTTCCGTTTGATTCTTCCACGGTAATTCCCCCTCTTCAAAAATCAACGGCAGAGACAGGGCACGTCTCTGCCGATGGAATATCAGGCTTTTAATCGCCTAATTATTAATATTTTTGCTCGATATTTTGTTGAATCAATTCTGTTGCATCATTAGCAGATTCTTCAGCTGTTTTGTTGCCTGAAACGGCATCGAACATCATTGTTTCTGCGCCCGTCCAAACTTCAGCCATTTCTGGAATGTTTGGCATTGGAATTGCAGAGTTGTATTGTTCGATAACGGCAACAGCCAACTCATCTTCACCAGCATCAGCAATTACTTTACGTGCATCTTGGTTAGCTGGAATTTCAGCCGTATATTCTTCGAATAGTAATGTTTGGTTTTCTTCATTTGTTACAAAGTTCAAGAATTCTTGTGCCAGATCCCCAACTTCTGTATAAGAAGAAATCACCCATGCTTTACCACCCGCAAATGGTGCGTATGGTTCGCCGTTTGGCAATGTTGGAACCGGTGCTACACCATAATCAACACCTGAGTCACGGTAGTTAGCTGCTCCCCATGGTCCGTTGATGATTGCTGCCGCTTTTCCACCGATGAATTGATCATCAATGAAGTTTCCGGAAGTTGTCTTATCCAACATACCTTGTGGCCAATACTCTTGGAACCATTTAGTGCCGTATTCAATGGCTTCGATTGCCCCTTCAGAGTTCAAACCGATATCTGTTGTGTCCGTTCCGTCTTCACCGAATACATATCCGCCATAACCAGCCAATAGACCGTATGAGTTATAGAAGTCAATCCAGTTAGATAGGAAAGCTGTTGATTTGCCCTCTTCAGAAGAAAATGCGAAACGCTCATCTTTCGTTAATTCTTCCAACTCTTCAAACGTTGTCGGTGCTGCATCCAACAATTCTTTGTTGTAATACATAACCAATGCTTCAATTACAAATGGATTTCCGTAGATTGTATCATTGGCAGTAACTTGTAATTTATCTGTGTCATCATAACGGCCGTCATCTGGAAGTGTTACGTCTAACAAGTGCCCTTGTTGACCTAAACCACCCACGCGGTCATATGGTGCGATCATTACGTCTGGACCAAGCATTGCTGGACCATCCAATGGGAGTGCTTCAAGGTTTTCGAACATATCGCGTTCTGTCAATTCGACAGTCACACCATATTCTTCCTCGAATGCAGGAATAATTGCTTCAACGAATGGTGTATAATCGTCACCCACTGAAATGTTCAACGTTTGTCCAGAAAAATCACCACCAGCAGTTTCGTCAGTTGTTTCTTGTGTTCCTGGATCTGTTGATTCTACTGTCTCTGCATCTTCTCCCCCGCCACAAGCCGCTAACAAGAATGCGGATGAAGCTGCCAAAAGACCAATTCTACCTTTTTTCCAATTTGTTAACATATTTACATCCTCCTATGATGTCTATACATATTTTGTTTACATATTCATTATCTTATTGAAAGCCCTTTTTTGCAAGCGTTTCCTATTTGTTATCGGTAACAATATTTCAATAGTTAACGAATAGGAGGTTTTGGATGATAGTGCGTAAAGATAATTGGTTCGCCCTTTGCCGCAATCATGCCATTTTCTACGACTACCAATTCTGAATCCACTTGGTTGCGATACTCGCCATCTGGAGCATCAACTGGAACATCGTGGCGCTTGCCATCCAAGCTGAAAATGCCATGTAGCGTGCGACCCTCGTAATCGTAAGCACCATTGACTACATCCACGCCCTCTTCGGCCTCCAAATGATAAGCCCCTTCACGTACCGCAGCATCAGCCTTTAGATTCCCCAAACGTTGCATCAACAGCGACAATTCCATGTCTGCCCTTTCCCAGGCAATGGGATCGACATCGAACAAATCAGGCAAGTGGGCAATTCCCTTTTCCTGACCGGCAAAAATCAATGTTGTTCCTTTTTGGAAAAAGGAAAATGCCGTCCAGTTGCGCACAGCCCGTGGATCTTTCACACGTGCTCTAAATCTTGGATGGTCATGGTTTTCCAGGAAGCGGAGCTTTACATAGTTTTTCGGATAAATACCATCCTGGAACATCAAGATACGCAAATAAGTTTTCAATGATATTTCTTTATTTAAGTATGCAGTGAAAAAATCCTCCACATCATAGTCATAAGTAATGTCAAATGCTTCGTATATTTCACTATCCGATAAACCAATATTTCCGCGGTCCCGGTGTGAACGTAAAAAATGGGTATGAACCGATTCGGCTAGCCAAATGGTATCCGGATTAACTTCTGCCACTTCTTTGCGTGCCCGTATCCAAAATTCTTTCGGAACCAAACTGGCAACATCACAACGATAGCCGTCAACGATTTCCGACCACATCTTCAATGTTTCGATTTGGTAATCCCATAATTCAGGATGCGAATAATCCAGGTCGACAATGTCATACCATTCGCCTACTTTGTTCCCCATCTTGCCGTTGGGGCGACGGTAGAACCATTCAGGATGTTCGTTCACCAAAACGGAATCCGGCGAGGTATGATTGTAAACCACATCAATAATACATTTCATGCCTTGTGCGTGGATGGCATCGACCAGTAATTTGAAGTCAGCCATTGTGCCATATTCCGGATTGATGGCCCGGAAATCCTTGATTGCATAGGGACTACCGGCCAGTCCCTTTCGCATCACTTCCCCGATTGGGTGAATGGGCATCAACCAGATAATGTCGGTTCCAAAGGACTTGATCCGGGGTAAATCAGGAATGATGGCGTTAAACGTTCCTTCTTTGGTATGATTGCGGACATAAATGCTATACATGACTTGGTTGCGTAAAGCTATGTCTGTATCGTGTGCCATAAAATCCTCCTTTTATTATTCATAATCAGTGAGTAGTACCACTGCTGCATAAGGGCCTAAACGAACGGTGTTGCCCCCTTTTATCAGACGAACCCCTTCATTTGACAAGATGGGACGCCGATAGCCATTTTCCGGAACAGGTGGTAAATCGTAAAATTGCATCTCTTCGGTGACATTACAGATAATTGTTGCGGCTTTATTACTATACTCGCGCTCATAGGCGTAAATGTTGGCATCGGTTGGCAACAAACGGTAATCACCTATGCAGAATAATTCCGTCCGTTTTAAATCCAGGATTTTTTTGTAATGAATCAAAATGCTCTCTGAATCCATCATCTGGTCTTTGACGTTATATTTTTTCTCTACATTGACGCCACTCCACGGTTCCACGGTCGAAAAACCGGCATAGTCGCCATCATGCCACTGCATGCCGCCCCGTGCTGAGTCCTTGGAAGTTTCGCGGATATTGTGAATCGCCCACTCCCTCGTATAACCAAGCTCCAGCGCTTTTTCATAAAATCCTTGCGCTTCCGGGGATTTGAAATCTTCGATAGCGTCAATATATAAGTTCTTCATGCCTATTTCTTCACCATTGTAAATAACGGGAATGCCTTTTTGTAAATACATCAAGGTTGCCAACATTTTTGCAGAGTTGTCGCGGTAGATATGGTCGTTTCCGATCCGGGAAACAGTCCGGGCCATGTCGTGATTACTCCAGTAAAGCGTCGGTCCACCAACATCAGCCATGGCGCGTTGCCACTCATCCATATTTGCTTCGAACTCTGGATAAAGGAGTTTGGTTGCCTGCATGTTGCCGTTGAGGCGTTTGTCCTTTGCTTCTTCATCCATCGTGAAATAGCGGAAGGTGATGACCGAGTTACAGCCGCCTTGATCGATGTCGCAGTAAGAACGTGCCAACTCAACATTTGCCGAAGCTGCTTCACCCAGCATATAAATATCCGGGAAGTGTTCGCGCAGACTGGTAGTAAAAATCCGCATGTACTGATTCACTTTCGGTAAGTTAGAGTAATACTGTTCGGCCAAGTCGATTTGGCCTTCCGGTAAATCGAGATCCGGAAAACCTTCTTCTTTCACGATGTGGATAAAGGCATCCAGCCGGAAACCGTCGATTCCTTTATCAAGCCAAAACAGGGCAACGTCTTCAAGAGCACGGCGGACATTCGGGTTCTCCCAGTTTAAATCGGGCATCTCTTTGGCGAACAAGTGGAAATAGTATTGGTCATCTTCTAGTGGACCTTTTTCCCAGACGGAAGTATTGAAAAAACCTTCCCAGTTGTTGGGCGCTTTCGCTCCGTTCTTCTTGCCGTCACGCCAAATATAATAATTGCGGTATTCATTATCCGGGCTCTTGATTGCTTCCTGGAACCAAGGATGTTGGTCGGATGTGTGATTGAGAATCAGGTCAAAAATAATTTTGATGCCCCGGATATGAGCTTCATGAATCAGTTCTTCCACGTCCTGCATCGTGCCAAACTGCGGATCGATTTCCATATAATTGGAAACATCGTAGCCGTTGTCCACTTTTGGTGAAGCAAAAATGGGATTGATCCAAATCATGTTGACGCCCAGACTTTGGATATAATCCAAACGACGCGTGATTCCGGGAATGTCACCGATGCCGTCATGGTTGGTATCCTGGAAACTCATTGGGTACACTTGGTATAAAATCGTTTTATGCCACCATGGTATGTTTTGTTCCATGTTGTTGCCTCCTTTTAAAATTCCTCTTATTCCTAGTTTCGCTGAAAACGATTACGAAAGCAACTTGTTACCGTTATCAAAATACGAATTTTGATGAAGGGGATGTTCTTGTTATAATAGAAAGAAAATAGATGAACGGACGGTGCGGAAATGAATAAAAAAATAGGTTTCATTGGCATGGGAAATATGGGCCAAGCAATTTTAAAAGGCATGTTGAACGCCGGGTTTGCTGAGCCGAGTGACGTGATTGCTTCACGGCGAAACGAGAAAGTATTGGAGGGTTTGCGTGCGAAATGGGGAATTTTGACGACCACCGATAACGTTACGGTGGCGAAAGCTGCCGATATTTTATTTTTAACGATAAAACCCCACTTGTATGATGCGATTATTAAAGAAGTGCGCGACTCGGTCCGTCCTGACGCAGTGATAGTGGCGGTTGCCGCCGGAGTAACGCTTGAAGACGTGATGGAGTCATTTGGTGCGCCTGTAAAAATTGCGCGGGCGATGCCGAATACACCAGCTGCGGTCGGGGAAGCGATGATTGGCTTGTGTTTCGGTGAGGGTGTAGCCCGGGAAGAACAGGAAGAATTGGTGGCATTGTTCAGTAGTTTGGGAAAAGTTGAGGTTGTTGAAGAACGGTTGTTTGACGCAGTAATCGGCGTCAGTGGTTCCTCACCTGCAATGTTGTACATGGTCATTGAGGCGATGGCCGATGCAGTGGTGCGTGCCGGTATGCCCCGGGCGCAGGCTTATAACTTTGCAGCGCAAGCAATGTTGGGAACGGCCAAAATGGTGCTGGAATCCGGTCGCCATCCGGGAGAACTGAAGGATGCTGTTTGCTCACCCGGTGGCACGACGATTGAAATGGTCGTTAAGGCCGAAGAAACCGGCTTGCGGAGTGCGGTGATGCAGTCAGTTGAAGCAGCCATTGCTAAATCGGTGGAGATGAATGGGAAATAAGTGATATTATGGTTGGTGGTGCGGCGTTCACTGGGACATTTCGTCCAGAACGCCGCACTTTTTACTATTTGTGCGGCGTTGGTGGTCTAGTTTTATGAGGAACGCCGCATTTTGGGCTGAAATGCGGCGATGCGGTTCAATTTTATTTAGGAACGCCGCATTTAGCACAAAAATGCGGCGTTAAGAATTTTTTTCGACGCCAACGCCGCACCTCAACAAATTACCCTAACAAAAAAACACGCTCGCGCGTGTTTATTTTGTACTTTCTCTAATAATCAATTGGGTATCAAACTCGATACTTTCCACTTCCTCATCCGGAAACTGTATCTTGCGCAACACAATTTGCGCACACAATTCTCCCATTTGGCGGACATCTTGTTTGATGGTGGTAAGTTTCGGTAACGCGATTTGATCCAGCAAAACCCCATCGAAACCGATAACCCCGTAGTCAGTCGGAACGGATTTCCCTGTTTGATGGATGCCATTTTCAACACCTAAAGCCAATCGGTCCGATCCACAAACGAAGCACGTATTTTCTGGATAGCGATGCAAGTTTTCGCGGAAGTATTCCATCGGCGGCGTTGAGTGGTTATCAAACCGCAATATCTCCGTCTCCATTCCTGCAGCTTTCATCGTTTCCAAATAACCTTTTTCGCGGGAGCGCTCGAACAAATCCGCCACATCAATCCCGACGAACGTGATTTTTTCATATCCGCGCGAAATGGCAAATTCGGTCGCCTTCGCAGTTCCACCGACATTATTTGAATCGACGTAAGTCACGCCATAGTCATTTTCACCGAAAAGGACTACCGGCTTCGGAATCTCTTTAATCCACGTATAGTCCTTCTCGCGCATCCCCATAATGATGTAACCGTCACACTCGGTTTTATTTGTACTGTCCTGGGTAATCAATTGCAGAGCATAGTGGTTTTTGTCCAACTCACTCGCAATCCCGATCAACAAGTTCATGAAATAGGGGTCGGTTGTGTCCAACTCCTCCAATATCATGACCTTCACAATCAACGTCCGGTTTTGTGCCAAGGCTTTCGCGGCTTTATTCGGCCGATAGTCCAGTTCTACCATCGCTTTATGAACCAAATTGCGTAATTCTTCCGTTACTTGCTCAGGATGATTGATTACCCGGGATACAGTCATTTTTGAAACATTTGCCAGCTTGGCAACATCATTTAAAGTTGGCATTCATTTCCCCCTTCAAACACAATAATTACTACCATTATACAATAAAATAGCCTTTTCCATATTAGAAAAGGCTATTTTTTTTGAGCAAGACAATCAGCACAGATACCATACACTTCCATGCGGTGATGCGTCACTTCAAACCCAATCAAATCATGGGTTACTTCCTCTAAATCGTCCAGAATCGGGTAATATAAATCCACCACTGCCCCACACTTTTCACAGATTGCGTGGTAATGCTGGGTATTTGTAAAATCAAACCGGCTTGCGCCGTCCCCATACGTTAGCTCTTTAACAAAACCAACCTTGGTAAACAAATGCAAGTTATTATAGACCGTTGCGGCACTCATACTGGGAAAACGCACCGACAAAGCTTGGTAAATCTCATCGGCGGTTGGATGGTTATCTGTTTCAACCATAAACTCGAGAATCGCTTCCCTTTGCGGCGTAATGCGGACATTTTCATGCCTTAATTTATTTATCGAATCACTTACCATTGGATGTGTCATTTTTTTCTACCCTCTTTCCATCAGGAAGGCCATTTTTACTATCCTTTATTATAACAAATTCCCCCATAATTTTCACTCTATATACTTCAGACGTTGCCTTTAAACACTGGGTCATTTACAATTGTAGTGAATGTAAGATATAATGACCAAATTAAATAAAGAATTTCGGAGCTGAACCCATATGAAATTAGGTGCGCGTGCGTTTAAAACCGGACTTGCTGTTACCTTATCTATAATACTTGCCCAACTGATTGCAACTGATGCGGGTGTCATCGCAGGAATTTCTGCAGTACCCTCCACTCAACCTTCTGTCGCAAAATCTTACCAGACTATGCGCAACCGACTCGTCGCCAACGCAATCGGTGGATTTTTGGCAGCACTTATCAGTACCACCATTGGTACCAACGTTATTATCATCGGTCTGGCAACCGTCTTGTTGATTGCCATCCTGAATTATTTAAAATTAGGTGACGTGATCAGCTTGGCTGCCATTACCATGATTGTTATCATGCTGAACGAAAGTGGCTCCCTTTACAGCGTCGCAGCGATTCGGGTAGCCGAGACCTTCATCGGCGTCATCATCGCCTTTTTGGTCAATACTTTCATCCATCCACCTAAATACGGTGAGAAATTATACCATATCATCGACTATGCAACGAGCGAATTCCTCGTGTGGATTCGGTCTAGCTTGCGCAAAAACACTAACTTTTCCATCATGGACAAGGATTTGAAATGGGCACGTGCCCAGCTTACACGAATGGATTATTTCTTTGAACTCTTGCAAGAAAGCCGCCTTCCTTTCACACGTTACAAACTTGATGAAAGAAAACAACTCGTTATTTACCGGCGCATGATTAAAACTACCCGCGCTGCATACAACGTCCTTTCGGTGATGCACGAATACGAAAATAGTTTCTTTAACTTTCCCCAGTCCATGCGGGTCACAATCCGCGAACGGATGGAGACCTTAATGACCGGACACGAACAAATCATGCTGAAATTCAGCGGCCGGGTTGCCCCGGAACAAGTCCAGTTCTTTGAAGCAAATAAAGAAGAGCGGAAACTCCTGCTCGACAACTTTTTCAAACATGCACAAGAACAAAGTAACGTTACTGATTTTGTCCATCAAAAAGGTTACAGTGGTATCCACTTGATGAGTGCAATACTGGAATATGAAGATGAACTGATCAGGTTCAACAAAGCCGTCACCAACTTTCGACAGAGCAACAAACACTACCAAATATCACAAATTGATGATTTTTAAGTATAGAAAAACCGGGAGAAAAGTTCTCCCGGTTTTTAATTTTATTTCAACACAAACTTCTCAATCGCATGGGCAACACCATCATTTTCGTTGGATAGAGTCAGTTCCTTGGCGACACTTTTCAGGTAGTCGGTTCCGTTTTCCATCACCACTCCCAAACCAGCTGCCTTAATCATGTGATAGTCATTATTGCCGTCACCGATCGCCATGACTTCTTCGCGTTCAAAGCCCAGGTCTTGCGCCAATTTCGTCAACGCCGTTCCCTTATTAATACCTTTAGCCGCAATTTCCAATAAGTACGTTTGACTCCGTGTTACCGAAAAATCATCCCGGAATTCACTCGGAACTGCTGCTTCAACTTCATCAATCTCAGCGGTTTCCCCAAAAAATAAGACCTTGACGAATTCCCCTTCTAACCCACCAATAGTCGTTGTATCAACAGCCATTCTGACGGTTTCGCCCTCACTAATCAATGCAGGTCTCATAGCCTTTTGATTTTTTTCAGGCACAATCAAATAGAACTTTTCCTCATTCATGACCAGGAAATCAGCCGAAAAATCTTTTCCGAAATCATACAACTTCTCAACAGCGTTTTTTTCAAACGGCCAAACTTCGATAATTTCCTCTGTGTCCGTTCGGGTAATCACCGCACCATTTTGGGAAATCACGAAATCATCTTCCGCAAACATCCCTAATTCTTCTAAATAAGGCCTGATTCCGGAAATAGGACGTCCCGTGCATAGGACAATTTTTACACCTTGATCCATCGCAGCATGAATGGTCTTTTTAACTTTTTCAGTCATGATTTTCTTTTCATTAACAAGTGTTCCGTCAATATCAATCGCTACTAATTTTATCACCGCGACACCCCATTTATTCTTTTAATACTATTGTACCAAAGTTATTTCTTTTTATGGAGTACAGTGGTCGAAAAGCCTTCAACCTTGATTTCATCCGTATCAAACCACATCCGTGGGTTATCCAAAGTCACGGTACAATCATGGACCAACAATTCAAAGTTTCCCTCTTCAATACTGAAGTAACGGGGGTCTCCATTTCCGTTAAAGATAATATAGTAAAAATCGGTTTCGTTTTCTAATTGCCAGACAATCTGGTAGTAATCCGCCTGCAAAACTTCCATATGCTTGGCGATATCCAACGTATCCTGCATCCGGAATAATGGTTCGGACTTACGCAAGCGAATCAATTCTTTCATATACGTCACTTCTTTTTGCTTCGCATCGCGGCGTTCCCAATCAATCATGTTGATTTCGTCCGGTAGATTATAGGTATTTTCTTCTCCTTGCTTTGTGCGCAAGAACTCCTGCCCGGAATGGATGAATGGAATCCCTTGTGCCAACATCGCCAATGTCGACGCCAACAAATGACGGCGCGTACGTGTCCGCTCATCGTCATGGGCCATGTTTATCGCTAATTTATCGAACAATGTATGATTATCGTGCGCTTCAACATATTGGACAATTTGATCTGGTTGTTGATAACCTGCGATATCCTGCGGGTAGTACAATCCACCTTGCTGATTGATCGCAATCCACTGTTCCATAAATGGCTTTCCGGAAATAAAACCGGGGTCAAAACCGCCACCCATGTCCGCACCTTTGATTGCAGTCCGCATTGCATCGTTAAAATGTGCAATGCCAGGCATTTGGCGCGCATTGATACTGGATGCGCGTTTATTTTCCGGCAAATTCGTGTTTAAATTCCAACCCTCACCCAACACGATAATGGAAGGGTCTATCTCATCCAACGTATCGCGAACAGCATTCATCGTATCAACATCATGGATGCCCATCAAATCAAAACGGAACCCGTCGATATGGTATTCCTGCGCCCAATACTTCACACTGTCCAAAATATATTTTTTCATCATTGCGTGTTCCGAAGCGGTGTCATTGCCCACACCTGTTCCGTTCGACATACTGCCATCTTCATTGCGGCGGAAATAATAACCCGGGGCCACCCTTTCAAATGGATGTGTATCAGGATCATACACATGGTTATAAACCACGTCCATAATCACGCGAATGCCGGCATTATGCAAACCTTGCACCATTTGTTTCATTTCCCGAATACGGGTTTTTGGATCACGTGGATCGGTCGCGTAGGAACCTTCCGGCACATTGTAGTTTTGGGGATCATACCCCCAGTTATATTTCTCTTCGGGATTTTCTTCATTCACAGTCTGGAAATCGTACATCGGCATTAACTGCAGATGCGTAATCCCGAGCTCTTTCAAATAGTCCAGCCCAGTAGGCAGTCCGTTAGGTGACTTGGTTCCTTTTTCCACCACACCCAAAAATTTCCCACGATTCTTTGCCCCGCTTGATTCCGACATGGTAAAGTCCCGAACGCTTGCTTCATAAATAACGGCATCCGTTGTAGCTGTGAAAGGCGGCATTCTTTCACTCCAATTTTCCGGATTCGTTGTCAGTAAATCAACGACCACCGAACGTTCCCCATTACTTGTAGTGGCGATTGCATAAGGATCGACTGTTTCAGTATATTTTCCATCTGGATAATAAACACCAAAGTTATAGGCCACATTATCCAAGTTACGGTTGATATCAATTTCATAAGTTCCTGGTGCAACTTGATTCATCGCAATGTGTTCTGCTCCATCCCCGTATAAGGTATGAAATAAAATAAGTTCTATTTTGGAGGCAGCAGGCGCCCATACACGAAAAATCGTCATATCCGGCGAAAAAATAAATCCGAGTTTTTCATCGGTTGCATAAGTTAAATCAAATTCAGGGGTGACATTTAACAAACCAGTTTTTTCATCATAAGGATGGTTCTTCATCATCTGGTCCGTGAATACTATGTTCTTCATTTCCATACTACTCATTCCTTTTTCTATTGAAACTGACAGGTTACGACAAATGTTTGTGACATAGCAGTTTTTTAAGAAGTGCTATTTTAACGGAAACCGTCATTATTTTCAACCTAATTATACTAAAAAAGCGTTTCCATTGATACTCAAAGGGGTTATTCTCACGTATTTATAACATTCTTATAAACTTTCGCTTATTAAAAAAGCACCCCCGTATATGCGGGGTGCTTGGTGGTGTTATTCGGATTCTAGTTCGCTTGATTCCACAGGTGCATGTGGAATTTGGCTTGATGATTCTTCTATTTCCGGTTCCGGTTCTGGCTCCGGTTTTGGTTCTGGCTTAGGTTCTGGCTTAGGCTCCGGTTTTGGTTCTGGTTTTGGCGTTGTCGGCTGAACCGAACTCGAAGACTCTTCAGCAGGCGGTGTTGGTTTTACAACCGGCTTAGTTGGAGTACTTGGTTTTACAGCTGGAGTTGTGGGTTTTTGTACCGGTGGCACATAAGTTTCCTCTACCGATTCCTCAATCCATTCCTCAACTTCTGTTTCTGATTCATACCATTCGTCTTCCAATTCGACTGATTCGGATTCTTCTATTATTTCTTCAGAGGATTCCACTTCTATAATTTCTTCCGAAGACTCTTCTTCTTCAGAGTAAACTTCAATGACAATATCTACTTCTGCTGGTTTACCATCCAGTACATATGCAGTTGTTGTAGCTATCTCTAAAGTTTTCAAGTTTTGAGCGAACATATTTTTCAATAATTCCGACGTTTCAGGTTTAAAAGTACCTTCTTCGTTATACAGACTTGAAATTTCCAATGCGTTAGCTGTTAAGTGCTCCATCACTTGGTCATGAATGTTATAAACAGGGATTTCGTACCCTTCGCTCTCGCTGACAAGTGCATCGATTTCAACCTGGTGCCAAGAAATTTCTTCTTCACTCTCAGGATCCACTTGGCGCGGTGCCGGTGTAACCAGGATAATTAAAGTTTCTGGTAATTCTTCTTTCATCGCGTCATAAGCAGCTAAAACTTCTGAAAGATTATCTGTCTCTACCGCTTCACCATCTGCGGTCCAGTTTACTTCCTGAACAGGCATCGGTGTATGGAAGAATACCACGTCCGGTTTAAGTTCAATTAATTCTTCAACGCGGTCCCCAATAGATTCAGACTCCAGCGTGCTGACAAAGTTCGTTTGCATTTCAGTAAACGCCCGCTCAGTCGCTAACTGAGTCATGTTATCAACAGCCCATTGTGCCTTGTCTTCAATCTCGCCGTAGAAAGCCACATTTGTATCGCCTTTTGCATATTTCACGTACTGCAAGAAATCTGCAACAGTATTACTTTCACGTTTTTTATCAAACGCAGACAAAAACTTCGCGCGTTTTTCTTCTTCTTTTTTCTTTTGTCGCGCCTCGAAAGACTCTGTTTGATTCACTTCAACATAGTCACTTTTATTTACGAGGTCAGCTTGAATGTTTTGACGATAGCGGAAACCCACAAAAATAACCGCAACCGTAATAATTCCCAGAATTACAACGATAAATGCATCTCTTTTCTTCAATCCATCTCGCTCCTAATTATATAAATATTTTACAATTTAAATACCC
The DNA here is from genome assembly GCF_052266745.1 of Jeotgalibaca sp. A127. Classification (NCBI taxonomy): domain Bacteria; kingdom Bacillati; phylum Bacillota; class Bacilli; order Lactobacillales; family Carnobacteriaceae; genus Jeotgalibaca; species Jeotgalibaca sp. A127. Next base: position 74,428 of record NZ_JBQPRC010000008.1, on the reverse strand, counting down.
TTTTAATAGTAATACAAATGGTGCCATTTTGCACGGATATTTTTTTACAAAAAAAAAGCTTTTTGACATTTTTTGCTTATATATATGTAAGGAGGAATATATATGAGAAAAAAGCCACATAATTTACAGGTGATGGAAATTCTCCATCCCCGCATGCCATTTACTAAAGAACAGGAACGGAATTATTTGGATCAACAGAATGGATACGAAGGTGAAGTAGCTGCGGATGATTTATTCGACTCGCGTCTGGACAATTGCATCATCCTTAATAACCTGTGTCTGCAAGGCAACCGTTTCTGCCAAATCGACAAATTGATTATCGCCCCCGCGCAAATCTATTTATGTGAAATCAAGAACTACGGCGGGACCTTTGTCTACCAAAATGGAAATTTCTACAACCATCAGATGCAGCCACGCGACAATCCCTTTCTGCAACTGGAACGGACTGAGCAACAACTGCGCTCGTTTACCCAAGGCTTTGATTTTCAAATTCAATCACGGATTTTGACGGTTAATCCTATGTTTCAATTACACGGTTCCACAATGGAAATGCCTCTCATCCAGTTTGGTCAGCTCGACCGGTTTGTTTCGTATATCGCGAAGGACCACCAACGTTTGACGAGCGCACACTACGAACTCGCCCGCTATTTGCACGAATCTCACCAAACAATAAATCGTTACGAACAGTTGATGGCGTTTGATTTCGGTAAATTGGAGCGGGGCGTGTTTTGCAGAATCTGTGAAAATAAAATGAAACTCGCTACTTCCAAAAAATTCTACTGCTCAATTTGCAAATCAACTAAGACAAAACAGCAAGCCGTCAGAGATGCCGTCCAGGAATTACAAATTTTATTTGGTTCCGATAAGATTAAGCCGCATTTAGTCCAGAATTGGACTGGGAATCAGATTCATAGAAGAAACATTCAGCGAGAAATGCGGCGATTAGAAAATGTATAATCGCGTATCGCCGCACTAACAGCCCAAAGTGCGGCGTTGAGGAGTTTCGAATCTCAGGAACACCGCTTTTTTCACCAAAATGCGGCGTTAAGAAATTTTTTTTGTGCTCAAAGCCGCACTTGAGGCGAAAATGCGGCGATGGGTCCTTTACTTTCTTCTAATCGCCGCACCAAGCACCAAGCACCCCATCGCTCACACCTTATACGCAAGCAAAAAAACAACCACCCGTTCATCCAGGTGGTTGTTTTTATTTTCGCATCCATCACTTGTTATGTTTCTGATGCGACAGCTGACGATATCTTTCATACCACAATTCTACGTACTCTTTGGAAAACGGACCTTTTTCTTCGTTGATCCAACTCACCAAAATTTTCACGTTTTCTTTCAGGATATGGTCGATTTCTTTTGGATATTGCATACGAGCCCGATGTAACTCATACTCATCCACATCCAATAAACGCTTTTCACCATCAGGAAAAACCTTGATATCCAGGTCATAGTCGATATACTTTAATGCTTCATCATCGATCACATACGGCGACGCAAGATTGCAGTAATATGAAATGCCTTTTTGACGAATCATTGTCACAATGTTGAACCAGTAATGCTTATGATAATAAAGCAGCGCCGGTTCGCGCGTTACCCAACGACGGCCATCAGCTTCCGTCACAAGGGTATGATCATTGCATCCAATGATGGATTGATCACTGGTTTTTAATACCATGGTGTCACGCCAGGTACGATGTAGGCTGCCGTCATGCTTATAACTCTTGATAGTGATGAACTCTCCTTCTTTCGGATGATGCATCACGGTGCCCAACTTTCTATATCTATGTGGGTCAAAAGGTGGGTCCTTCTAACCAAATTACAATACACAAATAATTATATCATAATATCAAATCTTGTGGCATAGTTTCCCATCTAATAAAATAATTTTCGTTCGTGTTTTTTCACAATCTCCCACATCTTCTGTTGCGGAACCGCGAACGCGTAGTCGCTGAAATCCTCCTCCAACACCCACTTCATATTCTCCGCCAGCTCACTCCCCGGAACCTCGTCCACCATATGCACCTTGACATTCCACTTCCGGTGACTGAAGACATGGGAAAATGTCCCGATTGCCTCTGTATCCGGGCCATTTTCAACTAGCGGAAACGTCCAGAAATCCCCCAGCAGTCCCCCACTAGGTCGCTTCTCCATCAAAAAAGCATTCCCGCGGCGCACGACAATACCATGCAAATCCAACACAACCGGCTTTTTCGCTTTCGATTTAAAGGGATATAAATGCATCGTTCCGTTTTTATAAGCCGCATTAAATTCCCGAATCGGGCTCTCTTCCGGTCGCGGATTTGCCGGCCCACAAATATCGGACCCCAAATCCATGATAGCCTGATTAAAATCCCCCGGGCGGTACGGGTCGATCACAATCCTCACCAACAATTCAAATAATTTCCGCGTGGCCGGTTTGGCAATATCGTCCCCGATTTCAAACAAGCGACTGAACACGCGCATCACATTGCCATCCACTGCCGGCTCCGGCAAGCCAAACGCCATCGAGGAAATCGCGCCACACGTATACGGGCCAATCCCCTTCAGCTTAATAATCTCGGCCGGATCAGTCGGAAATACCCCGTCATAGTCCGCCATGATTTGCTTCGCCGCCACTTGCATATTCCGAACCCGCGAATAATAGCCGAGCCCTTCCCAAGCCTTCAACAATACTTCCTCGTCCGCTTCCGCCAAATCCTTAATCGACGGGAACAACGCCACAAACCGATTGAAATACGGAATCACCGTATTCACCTGTGTTTGTTGCAACATGATCTCCGATACCCAAATCCGGTACGGATCCTGGTTCAACCGCCATGGCAAATGGTCACGCCCTTTCGCGTCATACCAATCCAATAACGCCTTCCTGAACGCCACAATCTTCTCTTCGGGCCACATTTCGACCCCATATTTTTCCAACAATAATTCTCTATTCGTCATCAATACCCTTTTCCTCTATATACATATTTATTAGTTCACCCGGAAAACCTTTTTGATACAAACTCGCGCGAACTTTCTGCGCCAATTCCCGGCCTTTCGCTTTACGCGCATACCGCGTCCAAGCTTTGTCACCCTGCACCCGCAACGCATCCAGCTCATCCGCTTCCGACTTTTCCGTATCCAACTCTTCAAAAACTTGCTGGATGATTTCCTTATCAAAACCTTTTTGTTGCAAATAAAGCCGCGTCTTCTGGCCACCTTCGCGCGAGGACACCCGGCTTTGCTTACGTAGCGTCTTTTCCGCCAAAGCCTGTGCATTTTCCAGCTGCACCTCTTCCGGGTATTGATCCAACGCCGTCAAAATCGTCGGTTCATCCAAGCCCTTCAACTTCAATTCCTGCGCAATCACACGTGGCCCTTTGCGGTTTATCGTCATCGCCGTGCGCGTATAACTTTCCCCATAAATCACATCATCAATATATTTCTGGTCACGCAACCGTTGCAACGTCGGCTCGATATAAATCTCGGGAATTTCCTGTTCCCGCAGTTTCGTCCGAACTTCCTTCTCACTCCGCAAACCGTACGACAAATAATCCACCGCAGTGGTATAGGCCATGTAGGCACTGTTTTCGCGTTCGATTTCTTCCATTCGCTCCGGTGTCAGTTGCATCCCTTTATTCAAACCTAATTTTATTAAAACGGCCTCCGAAACCGGAAACGCATATTCGCCATCAACGAAGATATTGAAGCGATCCTTCCGCTTTTTCTGGACCGTTATTTTCGTAATTTCCATTTACCGACTCTCCTCGCTTAAATGATTATATCAAAAAAGGAAATCCGTTTCCGGATTTCCGCCTCGCTTTACTATTCCTTTGTTTCTGTCTCGCCGCCAAATGGATCGGTTGATACTTTGTCTTCATCGGGGAAGACGATCTCGTCATGCTGTAACTCATCCAAAGCCACATCTTCGTCGCCTTCCGTTGCATCACCTGGTTCTGATTCAACGACAATTTCTTCACCCGTGATTTCATCTTTTTCAGCTGGGTGTTCACTTTCAGTTATTTCAGTATCTTTTGGAATTTCATCTTTCATTGGATTTACTCCTTCCGATTCTTTCGTAATTGAATGTCGTGGCATATCCCCATTAACTTCTTCGTATTCTGTCCAGTCAGGTCGCGCTGCTAATTTCGCTTCATCATTTGTTTCATCTTTTGCTTCTTCATTCGCTTTGATAATGCCATCGCGCACCATGAACTCCGCATGTTTATCTGTTTTCGCAGGAGGAGCTGTATCTACCAGCAATAGGAATTCACCATTTTCGAGGTCTTCTTCAAAGCGTTCGTACGTTTCCTCATCGATGCCGTATTTTTCAAAAAGATCCTCTTCATCTTCCGGTTCTTCATCGTCATCCAAATCGACTGTGAAAAAGCCAACAATTTTATCCCATAAAGATTCACCACGCGTGACGACTACATCCACACCTGTTTTTTCGGTCAAACCAGCATCGAGATCATTGCGCGTAACCACCAATAGTTGATTTGTCTCGTAACCACCCGCTTTTAATTCCTCGATTGCTTCTAATAAGTGGCCGTACTCTCTAAAAGAACCTTCAATCCTTCTATTCATCTCAGTCATCCCTCCTAAGTGTTATCGTTACCTTTATTCTATGTGAGGGATGCCAAATTAACAAATAATAACCTTTCTAAACAGAAAAGAGTTTATCCAGATCCTCAGCGTAAGGACAATCCTTCAAGAAGGGATTCTCTTTTTTCCAATCGTTGTAAGTCACACCCATCATCTTTTCCGCCAATACCAATTCATTTATGACGGGCCTCAAAGGTAGTTCGACCATTCCCTTATGCAAGACATTTTTATTGGCGCGACCGTCCCGTTGCACGATGGCCACATCAAATTGTGCCGCTGTATCCACCAAGCGTCGATGTTGAGCCGCATACATATGGATAGCAGGTTCCATCCGTTTCTTGAAACGTTTGACCCCAATATCCAAATCCAGAAAATGACGGTTAAAAAACTCCAAACGCGTCATATGCCCCTCTTTGGGATGTTCCCGGTATTCGAGCAAGTGACTCAAACTGACCCACGAAACATCTTTCTTGCTCGGGCCACCGATCGGCATGAATGCCACCTTACCCTGTACATAGGGACAATTATGCCCCGAATTCCCGTTCATATAAATCATCATTTGGCGCATATGTTTGTAAGACATGCCAGCATGTTTAAAAACCCGGTTCATAAAATCACGCGACCGCTCGGTAGTTTTGACCACGCACCCATCCTCATAAAATACCAAGGTTTCATTTTTACAACTAAAATCAAACTCACTGTGATTAATAACACAAATAATTTTCTCCACTTCGACAGGGGCATCACAGGCCGTCAACGCATTTTCAGCATATCCCTTCATGTCATCTCTCGAATGCAAATAAAAATTATTTCTATCATAATCATACAGACCATCCGACATTTTCTCGGTGAGCATAGGATTCGGACAGTAGTAAGGGCTTTCAAAACTATTGATAAATTCAAGCTTTTTATTCCCGAAATACTGATGAAAGTTAAAGTCAACTGCCATAAATCTTCCCCTTTCTTATTAATAACTATTATACCCTAATTATTTTGAGATATTCAACACAATGTTTTATATTTTTCAAAATACCGTAATTTTACGCCAAATTGGTTTTACTGGGGTTGAAAGTGCCGCGCCCGTTTCATATTTAGCGCTTTGTCACGCCACCGCTTGCCCGGTTATAGTTTACCCGAACCCAACTGAGGCCTCAGTAAGTTCACCACATTCAACCGGGAGGCAACACGAATATGGAAAAACTTACTGCACTACTGGAACAATACGAAGGAGTCATTTATAACGAACTGAAGAAAATGGGCATTTACAAAAAATTCCAGGATTTCGACGACTATTATCAACTCGGCTGTATCAAGCTATTCGATGCTTTCATAACGTGCGAGGTCGATGCCTTAAAAGAAGAACACCGTTATCAGTTTGTGAAATATGCCGGACAAAGGCTGCGTTGGGCTTTTCTCGACCAAAAACGGCGGGACCGCAACTTGCTTAATCATGAAGACCAAGAAGATGATTTCCAAATGTTACTCACCCAGCCTTTTGAAGAGAATGTCGCCTTTATGGATGTCTTCATGGCGCTTATGAATCAATTGACTCCGAAAGAAAAATTGTTTATCCAGGACCGTTTCATCGGTGGTTTGAACATGTCCGAAATCGCAACGAAGCGCGGTGTGTCGCGTAAAACCGTTCATATGTGGCGCAAAGGCATTCAGGAAAAAGCGCAATTTTTGAAAAATGGGTAACACTTTTGGGAGTCAATTCGTTGTTATAAGTGTAGCCGCTACAAAATATAAAACGCAGGAGGAATTGACATGAACAAGGAATGGCAAGAAGCAAGTGTAGAGTTATTTTTCAACGATTTCGAAAACGAAAAAGAGGTAAAACAGAATTTCAATAATCTGAAAGAAAATGTCGCCGCTGACACAATCAGCTCCTTTCAACAAGCAGTCGCAACTTTGATTACTTACCCTGCTACTTATGCAGTCGTGACTGAGAAACACCGCATCGGTTAATCACAAAAATTAGGAGGAATCACTCATGGAAAAAACATTAACCCTGGAATTGAAATTCAAAGCATCTGATGGTAAAAGTAAAAATCTGACATTGCGTAACCCGTCCGAAGGTTTGACCGCCGCAGAAATTCAACCAGCCATGGCAACAATCGTCGGTCTGGATGTCTTCTCAATTGAAGGCGTGAACCCATACAGCGCAGTTGATTCGGCACGCTATATCGAAAAAATCATTACAGAGATTTTATAAAACGTTTGGCCGGGATAATCTCCCGGCTATTTTCATAAGGAGGATTTCAAATGAATATTGAAAAACAACTGATTGGGATGGCCCAGACACCTTTGATTGAATCGCGCTACATCATTGCCCATGAATCGGGGAATCCCAATAATGTCTGGGCAAACAGTTTGGCCAACGAACTGAATTATATGAAACGAAACTGGGAAAATGCCTTCGTTTCCCATTGGGTTGGTGGCGGCGGCCGCATTGTTCAAATCGCCCGCACGGGATTGGTCCAATGGGGAGCCGGTCCGCGTGCGAATCCCTATAGTTACGCGCAAGTCGAGCTGGCCCGCACGAATGACCGCCCTACTTTCGAAAAAGATTATGCCGCTTTTATCTGGCTGCTCCGTCATTTGGCTGACGAAGCCGGCTTACCCAAATCGTTGAATGGTAGTGGCAAAGGCATCAAGACCCATCGTTGGGTGAGTGAAAACTTGGGTGGCACCAATCATGTCGATCCCGATGGTTACTTGAAAAGTTGGGGTGTCTCAATGGTGCAATTTAAAAAGGATCTGGAAAAGTCGCTCCACAAACTACACCTCGTCGTTCGTGGTGACACCTTGTGGAGTCTCAGTCGTCGCTATAATACCTCGGTTGCGGTCCTGAAATCCCTCAATGGATTGAAATCAGATAGGATTATCATCGGGCAAATACTGAAAGTCGGTTAATTAAACCATTTCAACTAAATTTCTCACCCCAGATGGTTTATAGACGCGTTCTATAAACCATTTTTCCAAAAAAAGACCACCCCAGGCACCACGCACCCAGAACAGTCCTCCCATTTAATAAATATTAATTCGATAATTCAAAAAACCAAACTCATTGGTCAAAAATTTCCGGAACTGGCGCTCTTGAATCAGGGGTGGGAACTCTTCTAATTCCTCGCAGAAGCCCAAACACGACATATAAAACTTAGTCGCATCGCGGTCGGTTTCGAAGACATACTCCTCAGCCAAATCCTCACTATTCAGGAAATGTAGCACCACCACATTTCCCTCCATAAATTCCATTCCCATAAATGCATTCACATACATATTTTTCACCTCATATATATATAAGCAAAAAATTGCAAAAACAATTTTTTTAAAACCGTAAATGTTTATTTAATTCTTCCACAAGATGAAAAACGGTCGTTGAGGGATTATCCTTGGCCGGGGAATTCGACCGCTCGCCGTATAATTGCCGCGCATTCGCAATCGCCGTCTCCTGTCGTGCCAGTAATTTTCCGTACATATTTGGCATGTTCTTCTTATAAGGTTTCTTCATCCGCCGCGACAACATCGCCCCATACTGGAACCGACTCACCGGCTTTTTGATCAACTCAAAATGCAGCAAATACCATAATTCAAAAGCCTCATTACTGTACGCCGCCCGAAAACCTTCATCATACCGTGCCTCAATATACGAGACGGCATTATTAAACGAAACCGCCGAAAACGAATCCTTGTCAAAGACAATCCAAATCTCATCAAATTCATGCTCGCGCCCTTCCAACAAGCCTTCCGCATAATGCACCAACGACAACGTATTACGCCCCGTCCCGCGAATCTCCACCCGGGCCGACAAAACAGGGAAACTCCGGAAATAATTCGGCTCCGTCTTCGTACCCTCGCACACAATCAAAAATGTCTTCTCTGGCAGCCGCGTCGCAACTTCCCTTTCGTACTGCCTTTTCTCGCGTCTACGCTTCTTCCCCATCGTTCACCCACCAATCTGCTGGTGGCAAAAACGGCACCGCGCCATATTTTCCATTCAAATAATTCTGGTAAAACTCAAAACTATTCTTCCGTTCCCGTTCATCAAACTTAAATTCAACCAACGAAACCAAGGCACTATTTCCTTCCTTTCGTTTTTCAACGAACCAAATCTGATCACGACGGAACAACTCACTCCGCAAATTCGAAATATCATGCGTCGAAAACACCAACTGCGCACCTTTGGTATTAAACTCCCCGCGGAACAATTCCAGCACATACCGCGTCATCAACGTATGAAAACTCTGGTCCATCTCATCGATCATCAACAAACTCCCATTTTCCAACGCCTCGATAATCGGACCGGCCAACGCCAACAATTTCACCGTCCCCGCCGACTCCACATCCTGGAAAACAAACCCTTCGCTATAAGGCTCAAACTCCCCATCCAGCCGCTTTCTTTCTTTGATGACAAAAAATTCATCACTGCTAGGACCGTCATCGTGAGGAACTTCCCGGATTTCAATATCGCGGATTGAGGGATCCGCCACTTGAATCAGCGTCAGCAAATTATGTTTGTACTTTTTCAAATGCAACTTCGCCATCGAAATCGAAAAACTCGCATCTAGCGACCGCATCAAAATCCGCATATCCTTAAACCATTTCATCATTTCTGGGTGATTTCCAATGCAGTCCGCCAACATCAATCGTTGTGGCAATATCTCATCTGCACACCACGGGCCTTCGATGCCGTCTTTCGTCCGGTGAAAAATAACTTCTGGGTCATTCCCATTTTTTTCCAAAAACAAATACTCTTCGGTAATTTCCGTCCGGTTCACAAAAAAGCCATACCGATACAGTTGCTCTTCAATCAAGAAACTCGTTTCCAGTAGCGTTTCTTGCTGTTCGGAAGCCGCATCCAGATGGAATGGCTTAATCTTTTGCAACCAGCGCTGCTCTTGGCCCTTTTTCACAAATAAACCTTCCCGGATCAAAGCCATCGCCCGCAACAAATTACTCTTGCCGCTTGCATTCGCACCGTATAAGGCACTCACTTTATTGACTGGAAAAATATCCGTTTCCAAAACCGTCCCAGGGTGTTCCGCAATCCGTGTCCCCATCAACGATAATGTTTCTTCATCCCGGAAAGAATAGAAATTTTCAACTACCAACTCGACCAGCATCAAAAAGCCCCCTCTCAAATCAAGTATAACAAAAAACGGCCAGGACCTAAATCCTGACCATCCTGTTTATTTACGCACCAAATGAATACTGAATCCGTTCGGCTCCAAAATGGACGTTTCATCCGTTTCAGTATTGCGTCGTCCAAAGACAACTTCTGTATTGGGATCTTTATCAATCGTGAAATCTTTCCAGCCTTGATTGAAATAACCGATCAAAGCTTCATCACCCATGTGACGTTTCACGCCGACGATTTTCTCTTCATCCAAAATCAGTTCCCATTTCAAAAAGCCATAAGACAGCAAAGGTTGGTAATCCTTGCGGAAGGCAATCAGTTCCTTCGTAAACTCATACATCACCCGGTCTTGTTGCTCCTCATCCCAAACCATGCAACGACGGTTTTGTGGATCGGCGCCGCCCATCATGCCGACTTCCGTTCCGTAATAAATACACGGCGTGCCGTGCATCATGAACATGAACGTCAACGTCGCTTTCACTAAATCAATGTCCCCATTTGCCATCGTCAAAATCCGCGGTACATCATGGGAATCCAGCATGTTGAACATCGTTTCCTGTGTTTGTTTCCGGTATTGCATCAATTGCTCATTCAAGACGTTCGCCATTTTCCGCGTCGGGATTTCTTTGCCAACAAAGTAGTCAATGATGTTCCCCACCAAGGAATAATTCATAACCCCGTGGAATTGCTCGCCGTCCAGCCAAGAGCGGGAAGACGTCCAAATTTCACCCAAAATATATAAATCAGGTTTGATGGACAAACAAGCCTCGTTAAACTTGCGCCAAAACGCATGGTCCACCTCGTTCGCCACGTCCAAACGCCAGCCGTCAATATCGAATTCCTTGATCCAGTAAGTCGCAATGTTCAACAAATACTCCTGCACTTCCGGATTATGGGTATTTATTTTCGGCATCATCGGCACATAGGCATACGTTTCATACGGCAAATCTTCCACATGTTCAATCGTCTCAGGCGGAAAATTACGGATTTCCTCTGCACTTGGCACGGGGAACTCCTTGATAAAGAACCAATCCTTATAGCGCGACTTTTCCTGATACTCAGCCACATCACGCCACTGCGTCGATTCCGCCCCGATATGGTTAAACACCGCATCCAACATCACGCGCATGCCGCGTCTGTGGGCTTCTTCCACAAACTCACGGAACAACGCCTTGTCCCCGAAATTCGGATCAATTTCATAGTAGTCGGTCGTATCATACTTATGGTTACTTGGTGCCCGGAAAATCGGCGTCAAATACAAGCCATTGATTCCCAAATCTTCCAAGTAGTCCAAGCCATCCATGATTCCCTGAATATCACCACCGTAGAAATCAGTCGTCGTCAATACATCACGACTGTCCCACTCCAATACATTCTCCGGGTCATTTTTCGGATCTCCATTCTTGAACCGTTCCGGGAAAATTTGGTACCACACCGTCTTTTTCACCCACTCCGGCGCCTTGAAGCGATCGCTCTCATGGAAATACGGCAGGCGGAAATACAAGCCCGAATTTTCCAATGATTCCGTGATGTACGGGTACACCCCGCGGTCATTGTAAATAACGTCCGAACCATCCGAACCATACACGTGGAACGCATATGCCATCCGCTTCACGTATTCATCTGTATCAATCATCCAATAGTCATGCAGGTCAGTTGAAGCAATCTTCTCCATCTCCAACTCTTCCTCATACCATTTGTTCAAATGTAAAATAAACGGGTCACCCTTGATGAAGCCGACCTTCGCCACATCATCCTTTTTTGTCCGCAGCCGAACGTGTACATGCCCCGGCGAATAAATATAGCAGTATTCACTCTCAGGACGATGATATAATGCTGCTGTTTCCATTTATATAAAACCCCCTCATAAACTCTCTCCCGTTAAGTCTATCAAATTGCCCGATTAGCACAAGTATTTTGTCTGAATTTGGGAGCGGTAACATTTAGTGCGACATAGAATCTTAATTTTCTTATTCTATGTCGCATTTTCCAGCTAAAGTCTGACATAGAAATGAAAATTTCCCATTCTACGTCACACTTTCTTACCAAACTACGACATAGAACGCTATTTTACCGTTTCTATGTCGCAAAACAATCTATGAATCGTCCTTTTATTAACCATCCCCCCGCAAAACCGATACAACCGGTCCACTTCCGGCACACACCCGGGAAATAATATGTCCAATTCCCGCTTCGTCCGCTTCAAAGCATCCCCTTTGGCCTCAACCATCCCACACTTCCCGCACACCACATACTTATGGCTCTTCTCCACCATCACGCGCCGACACCCGGCACATAGCATCCCCTTCCCAACCTCATTCCACGTATATGCCACCTTCAGCCGGTACGGATTCTCATCCGAGTGACACGCCACAATCCGCCGCGCCGCCCGTTCCTCCCACTCCGTCAGCACCCCCGACGCCCGCCTTACTCCGGCCAAATACTCCGGAATCTGCTGCGGCAATACAATTGGCATCTCCGCCTGCACCCCATAAAGCGTCATACCCGGATTCACAAACACCAGCCGCGATTCAACCGGCAACGTAATCCGCTCCCGCTCCAACATCCGGCCAAACAACCGCCCGGCCCGTTTCAACTGGTCCAGCGGATCATTCACCAACCCCTCGAACCCGCCAGCCCCGACCGTATGCCGCCCACTCCAATTCTTGACGTCCAGCAAATAAATCCCACCCGCACTCACCAACACCGTATCGATCTGGCACACCTGATTCCCGGCCAGCACAAAATCACCAATCCGCACCACACAATCATCCAAGCCGGCCAATTCAACATCCAGCCCCACTTCCCCACCAAATCCCGTCCGCATAAAACTCAGCTGGCGTTCCTGATCCGGCGCCAACCTCACCCTTCCCTCCAAACTTTCCAACACTTCCATCTCAACCGGCTTTTTCCGAGCTTTCAACAGCATATTTATCACCTCATGTATATATAAGCAAAAAAACCCGAAAACCATTTTTTTTGGAAAAAAAAAGAAGCGAGAAACTCACTTTAGAGTCCTCACTTCCCCATTACACGCTGTCCCAACCGTGGCAATGTCACCCCGGCCAATACGCCATTTTCCACATAGCGGTACCAAAGAACCGCCATTCCAATTGCAAAAACCGGCGAAACCAGTAACGCCGTCAACGGCTCCACCACTTGCCCAGCCAATGTCACAAACAACACAATCGAAGTGGTATGCGTCAAATACAAACTAAATGAAATCCGGCCCAAGAACAACAACAAGGGCGACTTAAAGACGCGCGTCCAAAATGGCGATTCAATAATGGCCACCGTTACCAAAACCAAACCGGCTGCCGTAAACAACAAAGCGGTACGGCGGTCAATCACATCACCAACAATCCATTGAAATGGCACCAAAATCAAGGCACTCGCCAACACCCATTTCCGGTCACGATAAAACGACCGAACCTGATCCAGATGTTTCGCCAAAACAGCCCCTACCAAGAAGAACAGGAAGTAAAAAGCCGCCCGACCGAGCGTTCCTGGGAAGTTCATGAGAACCCAGCTCACTGCCAAGCTTACCGCCACCACATCCCCGGTTGGGAATTTCCTTAAGGCGACACCCACAAAAGGAATGACCAATGCCACCCACCATTCCAGGATGATACTCCAAAAGGCGCCTGCCGACGTATCCAAGTCATGTTCCATCATCAACAACTGCGGACCCACTTCGGGAACTTCACTCCATTTGACATTAAAAGAACCACTCAAGGAAATCGAATCTTTCAGATGACCGAACAACACAATCAAACCAAATGTCACCAACAAAATCGCCCAATACGGCAACACCAACCGCGTGAACCGCTTCTCGACAAAGCTCCCGAAACGGACATCACGCCCCTCGATATAAGGCTTGGCAATCACGAAGCCAGCGATCAAATAAAACACCACGACCGCTTCATTTCCCGCCCATAATATTTTTAGCGGACTGGTCGTGAACCACCGCCAACCTTCATTAATAAATTCAAATTTACCGGCTGCATAGCCCGCTGGGGTCCAATTAATAATGTGAAATATCAATACTACAATTGCCGCCAGCCCGCGCATGCCATCGAATATTTCGATTCGTTTATTTTTATTCATATTATCAACCCTTCTACCCAAGCATAATAAAGGATAGAACCCTTTAAACTCAACTAAAAACCTCTTTTGTCACCAAAAAGTAATAAAAAAAGCCAAAATTCTCAAAAAAGAGCATTTTGGCAATCGAATGGACTTATTTGTTTTTTTCGAAAATAAAGACTTTCTCGATGATATAACCCGTGAAGAATAAAACCAAATCCACCAATAATTTAATCGGTGTTTCCGGGAAGCCCGTCAAACGATAAAGTACCGCTACCAAGAAAGCGGAAGTCAGCATTTCGGCCAACACCAACCCAAAATACTTCAGGGCCGGCATGCGGTGGCTATCCTGGTTTTGGAAAACGAGATATTTGTTGATTGAATAATTGACAACGGACGAGACCACCCGCGAAACAACCGTCGCTAATAAAATCCGCAAGTCGCTATCTAGATGGCCAAATAAAAAAATCATCAACTGGAACAAACCAATATCAACCAAAAATGATGAGAATGAAGACATCAGATATTTGAAAAACGTCTGGAAAAGAACAATTAAATCGCGCCAAGTCGAGCGGCTCCGCGAAGCTCCCAAACGTGACTCCAAATGAATTTCTTCTATTTCTGACTTATTACGCACTGCCGAAATCAACACATGAAGTGCGTAATCATGGCGTTGTAACCCTTCCAATATTTCAGTTGGAAAGGCCAGAAGTCCACTCCGCGCATCGTGAATACGCCGGCTGTGGATGAACCAAAAAGTCATACTGAAGGTGCGGCGCCCGATTGATTGATCCGGTTGATAGCCCAGATAAATCTTTGAGGGATCAGCTTGCAACGCTTCAACCATTACTTTGACATCCGAAACAGTATATTGTTTCGCAACATCTACCGTCACAACGCCCAGGTACTCCTGGCGATTTTCCAAAGACATAAAATAAGCGAAACCATCAGCTGAAACAGCAACCTCAAATTCAGCTAAGTCTTCCAGCATACTATCATCATCTACGACAACCAATACCCGCTTCATCCACCCACCTCCCTCATTTCCAGTATAACATCACAAAAGCCGGCTTCCAAAAAGGAGGCCGGCTAAGGTTAAATTACTGATTATGTTCTTTTGCGTTCGTTGTCAGAATTTGCGTTCCCACCACGACATCATAATAATGCGCATTTGGGGTAAACGAGTCACTCGCATCCCCGACCGCAATAGTCAACCAGGTACCATCATATTCAGGTCTGATCATGTTGGCATAGTGACCGGGACTATGCAGCCACATTTCATAAAATGCTTCTGCTAAATAGCGTTCACTATTCATCGTATACGGGTTGCCATTAAACGTGAACATCGCCAAGTTTTCCCCTACCGTTGTCTGGGGTTCTTCATCACGGTAATTAAACGCCGTATAATACATGTCGAAAGAGTCTGTTTCAATATTGTAGGGACGTGTATGCGTCAGGATATTTCCGTATTCATCTTTAGCTTCTTCACCCGTAACGGGATGAACCGGCCGAATGCTCCCTTCAGTCGCTAGCTCCAAAGAACGCGTTGCGTTTCCCACTGCCAAAGTCGGATCACTCATCAATGGTGCTTCCCCAACTCTCGCACGTTCAGCATTCACCAAATCCAGGAAATATTTATTCAATAAAGTCTCATCGATTATTTGGCCCTGATTGATTGCTGTTTTATCTTGGTCCGACAGTTGTTTCATGTAAAAAACATTACCATCCATAACAAAATCCATGTTATCTATATTGTGAGCCTGCGTGTAAATTTCATCCTCTGATAAACCGAGTTGTGGGATATCAATCACTTCAACCCCAGTCTTCGTACCAACTTCAATTGTTTTCGCGACCCCTGGTTCAATGATACGTTCGCCAGTCATGACGCGGGAAGTTTCGATGCCATCAACAGTTGTGACCGCAATCGTCTGTTCAATAATTCTTGGTGAACCTTCGTTATGGACAAAGGTCGTATTGGCACTCCAAGATTCGTTATAGATTATCTTAGGCTCCAAATCTGAACTAATCAATTCCGTAACCTGAGTGATTTCAGGTTGTGGTTCAAAGGCTTTACGTTCTTTCAGAACCAACTCCGCAATCGCTTGTTCATTTTCAACGGTTATCGTTCCCGGTCCACCCTGAAGATAAATGGTTTCTATCGTTGACTTGTGATTATTTAAATAGGATGCAATTTCTTCATCCAAGCGATTTTTCCTAACCAGTAAAATAGGGGCATCCAATTTCTGGGCTAAAGGAGCCGAAACCAATGCATCCGAGAAAACCTCGCCACTCGCAATCACCACATTGTTGGGATAATTGTAAGAAGCAATCGCCACTTCCGCGCTCCCGCTGTAGCGATTGGCACCCGCAATACGATTATACGGAATACCTAAACTAGTCAACTGATTTTCCACGCCAGCAGTAAGCGTGCCCGGTCCACCGATAAGTGTGACGTGCTTAACGCCTAATTGCTTCAACAAACTGACGGTATCTTCTGTCAAACGATCTTTTTTGGCCAGAATAACAGGTGCATCGATTGTATTCGCATAAGAAACGCCATACAGTGCATCCGTATAAATTTCGCCACTCGCAATCACCACATGAGCATTGTTTTGATATTGCAACTGGACTGCCTTCGTATTCACGACGTAACGATCCCTGCCATCAATCCGGGTTACTTTGACCCCCGTTTCTTGACGGATTTTAGAAACGACCGCTTCGCCAACCGAAGTCGTTCCACCCAGAATATAGATTTCATCCAAAGACATCGTCTTCAATAAAGCGATCGTTTCTTGATCAATTCTACCTTCACGCGTATATAAAACAGGATATTTTCCCTGTGAAATATTGGTTGCGCTAATCGCATCCGGAAACTTATCACGGTTGACGATAATGACTTTATTAGTATCCATGAAATGTGACTGCGCAACATTTACCGCAACGGCCTCACGATTACTGCCATCGTATCTTTCAATATTCGTTCCAACTTCTGTTGCTTCCACCTGATTTAGAGGCGAAAAGAATAATGAAGTTGTTAATAATAAAATGGAAATAATTGCTCGAATATCCTTTTTAAACATTTACCAGATCACCTTCTCTTTTATTATATTAGTTATAGTTTATCATTTATCTGTAAGCATAAGTAAAAAAAATAGGCAAAAACCGCTGTACGGGTTTTGCCTACTAAAATTTATGTGCTATTCTATCCAAATCTTCCTTGAAACAAAATTCCACCCCATGACCAACGTCGTAGCAAAAACTTTCGAGAAAATGTAGAAAATCCCTGCAATTTCGACAAACAGCCACATGAATAATTGGTTCAGTCCCAACCCGACTACAGACAACACCACGAATATCATTAATTCCTTATGCTTTTCGTCCTCTCCAAATCGGCTATTAAATACATAGCGCATACTGGCAAAATAATTAAACAGAGTGGAAACGATGAACCCAATAGCGGCGGAGGTCAGGTAATGGACGCCAAAAAACTCTGTCAAGATAGTCAGAACGGCAAAGTCTATAACCGTTGCGACTACGCCTACAATGCCAAATTTCATCAGTTGTGCGAATAATTTATTTGGTTGTTTCATGGTTTCTTAAATCCTCGTCAGTTTCTTTTAATATATAGATGGGACGGCGTTTGGCTTCCAAAAACACCTTCCCCACATACTTGCCTAATATCCCTAATGACAAGAGTTGCATACCACCCAATCCCAGGATAATCGTAATCAAGGATGTCCATCCAGAAGTTGGATTACCAAAAATCAAGGTTCTGATTGCAAAGAAAATAGCCAGAACAACCGCAGCGGCGAACGATAGGAATCCGACAATGGAGGCAATATCCAACGGTGCTTCCGAAAATGCCACTATGCCATCAATCGAGTATTTAAATAAACTCCAAAATGACCACGATGTTTCTCCGGCGACACGTTCTTTGTTTTCGAATTCCAGGTACTTGGTCTCAAAGCCGACCCAACTGAAAATGCCTTTGGAAAAACGATTGTATTCAGATATTTCCAAGATTGCATTGACCATCTGGCGCGTCATCATGCGATAATCACGCGCACCGTCTACTATTTCGGTATCGGAAATGCGATTGATTAACCGATAGAATTGACGGGCGAAGTAAGAACGGATAGGTGGTTCCCCTTTTCGGGTACTTCGGCGCGTACCGATACAATCAAATGCTTCCGTTTTGATAAGTCGGTACATTTCAGGCAACAGTTCCGGTGGATCCTGAAGATCAACATCCATGACCACCACATAGTCCCCTTTGGCATGTTTCAATCCGGCGTATAGCCCGGCCTCTTTACCGAAGTTACGGGAGAAGGATAAATAACGAACATGTGAATTCAATAAGGCTTGTTCTTTTAATACCTTTAGGGTCTGGTCTTTTGACCCATCATTTACAAAAACATATTCGTAATCGACTTCCGGCATATTAATCATAATTTTTTCAATTTCAGTTATATATAAAGGAATCATTTCTTCTTCATTGTAACAAGGTACGATTAATGAAATTAATTCTCTCTTCAAAAAGATACATCTCCAATCTGGTTACACTTTCACCATTATACTATAATTTCTTGGCGTGTCAGTATGAAGTGTATCTTTAAAAAAACGACAATCATTTTGGGATAAAATTGCTAATCGTCGTGAATGAGTGATTTTGCGCCTATGAGCTACTCGCTCATTTCCCAATCGTCGCTTTTTGGGAAAATCACGACGATTAGCTCATAGAACAAAACTTAACCGTCGCCTAGACCAAAAAAACTAACCCACTAAAAAATTAGCGGGTTAGTTTTTTTATTATGAACGCAATGCTCTGATATCAATCCAACCAGCGACAGTATTGCCAATGGATACATAAGCCCATTTCGCACGTGGTGTTGTTGTTTCTTGCAAGACAGTAACTTTTTGATTCAAATAGTTTTGTGAATACGCAGTAACAGCGTAGCCTTTCACGCCCCAAGGTAATGTTGTAATGGTATCACCTGTTCGTGTGATAGTCGCCGTGTAGTTAGTAGATACAGTGTTGGTCATTGTTTCGGCTTGCAGGCCTCTGATGTCCATCCACAGGTACTGGCTGTCTAATTTAATTTTAGCCCATGTTGCCCGTGATGTTGTCGCAACTTCTACTACTTTAACTGTTTTTCCGACATGTTGTCTTGAATTGCCAACTGTTTTGAATCCGACTGTTCCCCAAGGAGATGTATCCAGGGTATGTCCACCTTGAACAATTTTTGCTTGGTAGTCGGTTTTTTCAGAAGACAGAATCGTTTCCAGACCTTTCGTGTTCAAAGCCTTGATATCGATCCAGCCTAATGATTGGCCATTCAATTCAATGTTCGCCCAGGTTGCACGAGGCGTTGTTGTTTCTTGTCTAACCACAACTGTTTGATTCAAATAATCTGCTGATTTTCCGGTTACTTTAAATCCTTCAACACCCCAAGGCAAGGTCGAGATTGAATCGCCTGAACGGGTGATTTTCGCTTGGTAGCTCGTATTTTGCGTGTTGGACATTGCTTCAGCAGTTAATCCTGATTTATCCATCCACACAAATTGGCCATTCCATTTGAATTTCGCCCATGTACCACGTTCTGTTGTGGCAACTTCTTCGACTTTAACGGTCGTTCCTACGACACTTGTAGAGTAACCGACTGTCTTGAAGCCTTTTGTTCCCCAAGGCGCCGTATCCAGTGTATGACGACCTTGTGTCACTTCAGCCATATAAACGGTTGCCGTTGAAGATAAAATTGGTTCCAAGCCTTTTGTTTCCAAGGCATTGATATCGATCCAGCCCAAATTTTGGCCGTTTAGTTCAATGCGTGCCCATCTTGCACGCGGTGTCGTTGTTTCTTCAACAACTCTAACTACCGTATTCAATCTGTTTCTGGAATTGTCAGTAACCTGGAAGCCTTTGACACCCCATGGTAATGTTGAAATTGAATCACCACTACGTGTAATCGTTGCTTCATAGTTAACTGATTTTGTATTTGTCATTGCTTCTGGAGTCAACGCTTTAAGGTCCACCCAAAGGTCTCTGCCGCCTACTCTGATTTTAGCCCAATGCGCTCTTGGCGTCGTTGCTTCTTGCAAGACTCTTACCGTCTCACCAACATAACCAGAAGTGTTCGCTACTGTTTGGTACCCTGAAACGCCCCATGGCAATGTGTTCAAGGAATCACCGCTACGCGTAATCTGTGCTTGGTAATTGACATTTGCGGATGAGGTAATGGTTTCAGCCGCAACCCCTCTTTTATCCATCCAAAGTTTTTGACCGCCGATTGCCAGTTGTACCCAGCTACCGCGTGACGTTTCCATTTCGCCTACAACTTTGTAGGTTTTCCAAAGATAATTGCTTGAGTTATAAACCGTTTGAGAACCTTCTGTCCCCCAAGGTGATGTAGCAAGCGTATGGCCACCTTGAATGATTTGTGCTTGATAATTCGTTGTTTTGGAAGAATAAATTTCATCATATTTCTGTACTGGCTTATCATATTCGGTTAGATCCCAGTATTCAATGATGCTGTTCAATTTCGTGCCGTAGCTGGAATCGGTCGCATAACGGCCCGTCAACCATGCTGTAGAATCTTTATAGGATTTGGTATTTTCTACCCACGTACCTTTATAAAAGTCTGGTGTATAATACAAACCGTTTTTCAATAAGTCAGCATTATCAACCAAAGACTCATAGTAACTTGGATAAAGTCTGAAATGCGCGTTGATCCAGATCACTTCACCATTTACTTCTTCCCATGTACGCATAACGATGGAATTTCCTTCATAGGTTCCTTTGATTCCAAACAAGTTATTACCCAGTTCAGCTAGTCCACTTTGGCCATAGCCACTTTCCAAGGCAGCTTGCGCAACCATCACGGAGGAATAGAGGCCATACTCTGGGGCAACTTGACTTGCATAACCTGCTAAATGTTTAACAAATTCAGCCGAAGTCGCAAATTCTTTGTCTTCCTTATTGATTGTATGGTAATCGTTTTTTCCATCCACACTGATCAATTGGCCAACATAGATACTGTTGGCATTCGTGATGCCGTTCCACGTTTGCAATTGTGCAGTTGTAACACCGAAATGTTTCGCTAAACTGTTTAACGTATCGCCTGATTGGATGTAGTAATACGTTTTACCGTTAGTAGAAACGGGTGTTGCGGACAAGACAGCTGTTTTTTGTTCCAACGTCTCTTTAACGGGTGCAACAGCTTCTTCTTTAATTTCTTCTTTAACTACTTCCTTAACTTCTTCTTGTTCTTCAACGAGCTCTTCTTCAATCACTTCTTCAGAAGTCTCGTCCGCCACTGACTCATCAGCAACTATTTCTTCTGTTGCTACCTCTTCTTCTGGCAGAACTTCTTCTCCTTCGATCGCAACTTCTATCTCTTTAACCAACTCATCTTCTAAATTAAAAACAGTGATGAAGAGTTTTTGAAAAGTTACTTCAGTTGGGAGTTCTAAAATAAATAAACCTTGGTCATCAACGACTGTTTCGGTAATGAAAGTTCCTTGGTCATCTTGTAAAATAATTTTATATAATGGCAGTCCTTTTCCTTGAATTGTAGTATCTGTTTTAGCAAATGCTTCAACTGTCCACTCCACTTCCTGGATAATTTGCTCTTCAATCTCTGACTCAGGTACTTCTTCAGTTACCTCTACTATCACATTTGCCTCAACCGGTTCGGTTGTTTCTACTACCTCGTTTGTCTGTGTTTCTTCTATTTGTCCGTTAGTTACATCCGACTCAACAGTGGCCGCACTGGCTTTACTGTCATTCATATATGTGGCCAAGAGTGTAGCACATGAAAAAGCTACTAAAGTGTACTTGACTTTAGTATGAGAAAAATCCATTCCCAACCTCCTAAAAAAATTATAAAGATTTTATTAAACACTATTAGTTTAACATTTCCTGTGACCATTTACTTGTAAAATATTGACAAAAAAAAATAGAAACCTTTGAAAAAGGTTTCTATTCTTTGACAAATACTAAATGTTCGTTTTTGTCGTATGAAAGTGTGTAATCTGATAACAGATAATCGTAGAATATTTGTTCAACTTGCGACTTACTATTTTCCACAAATGAGCGTTTTACAACCACAAGACGGGTTTCACTGGCGAAGAATTCATCCAAGAATTCCGTGGCGATGCGTTCGCTATTATCCAGGTCAATGGATGGCAAATTAAAATATTTGATGGATGCCAAGCGGTCACTCATGAGATAGACATTCCCAGCCAAACGATGGGAGTAAATCCGTTCATCCGGTTCAGTATTCTCCTTGATAAACGTCGCTAGTTCAGTGAGATGTGCTTTTTCATTGACGTAACGCTTTATGTATTTCGCTTTGTTTTCATCATCTACTTGGGCGTAATTTCCATCACTATTCAAAACCGCCCGATTAAAACTGCTCACTGATAGCGGATAGTGATAACCCAGCAGAATAAACCCAATCAACAACAGCGAAAAGAGCACATTGGTTCTTTTTGCGAAGATCGTCTTTAATATGAAAACAATCGCCAATGTGAAGCACGGAATTAATATAATCAGGTAGTGACTATACGCACGTCCCGAGCCAATCGTTAGGTAGCCGGTCAGCACAGTCAGTACGCTATTCAACAGATGAATCGTACGCAAATCTCCTGTCAGTTTTTTCCAACGAAAGACCAATACCGCTACATAAGCCAACATAAGCTGATTTAAAAAGAAGGTACTTAATTCCTGGAACTGTTTCGCGACATCCCCTGCACTGTAGGAAGTATCGCCCAGATAGGAAATATTGAAAGTCCAGGTTTGGAAAAAAGCGGCCTGGAGGGCTTGGTTCGCTCCCAAATAAACGACTAAAGGCACAACCAGAATTCCTACTCCCAGTAAAAATAGCCCTGTAAACGAGAGCAAGTAAGTGAACTTTTTCTGGAATAGCAACTGGAAGAAAATAAATCCGGCAAACACGACCCATAACATCGCGTTGTTGGGACGCAATAAAAATACGATAGCAAAAGATAGACCCGTCAATACAATTTCATATTTATGAAAGTCTTCTCTTTTTAATAAGTACTTTATAAAAACATACAGACTATAGGCAATGAAGGGCAGTGAATATTCTTCGGTCAAATTTCCTCCTGTCAGCCAGATTGCCAACGGCAGGGAAGAAATAATCACGGGTATGAACGACATTATTTCGTCCAGCCAGATACGTGCCGTCTGATAGGTATAAATCATGAATACATAGATACTCACCAGTTCAATAAGCCAGATTCCTGCCAAGGATCCAACATTTAAGTATGTCGCCAACCAATTGATGATAAAAATAATGGGACCTTTATGATCGAATATTTCGGTATACAACGTATCGCCCCGTCGCATCGCATAGCCAAAATATTGGAACATACTCGAGTCGTTACCAGGTATCCGTATTGAAAGTGGATTGGCATTAAGGTGCATGGAAACAAATAGTGCTATCGCGAATAACATACCCGCGATAGCTACATTTTTGAAGTATTTAATTTTCTGTTTAGGCATCATTTCACCTTTCCTCTTTATATTCTCCGCTTGACGGCATTGAAAACATAGAATGCAAAGTAATAAAGTGCTTTAGGCAAAGGTAATTTTTCAATGTTACGGTAGGTGTTCCACGTCCGTTTCAAGGCTCCGATTTTATTGCTGGAAATAGAACCTTGTACTTGTCGATAAGAACCCATCACTTCATTAAAAAGGTAGGCATAGTCATGCGTCCGTAAAATTTTCAACCACGTAGCCGTGTCTTGTCCTTTACGAACCAACGGCATCCTGAAATCGCCGATGACTTTACGATCAATAATGACCGTGGAACAAGCAATGGCGGTATTTTTCAACAAACCGGAATAATTTAATTTTTCCGGCAAGGGAACCGAGGCGTTAATGACCGTTCCGTCCTCTTCTACCATTTCGAAATTGGTATAAGTAAAGGCGTAGTCATTCTTCTTCATGAAGGCTATTTGCTTGGCTAATTTTTCTGGTTTCCAAACATCATCGCTATCGATGAAAGCAACATACTGCCCCTTGGCATGTTCCAAACCGGTATTCCGGGCGACTGCTGCACCTGCGTTCTCGTCAAGTTTCACATACTTGATCCGCTCGTCAAGAGCAGTCAGCTTTTTTATCACGGCTGCACTATCATCCGGTGAACAATCGTCAACCAGAATCATTTCAAATTGCTCGTATGTTTGTGCCTGCACGGAGTTAATTGTTTTTTCAATAAAACGTTCCGCATTATAAACGGGTGTCACAATGGACACGAGATTTTCAATCATATTTTTTCCTCAGTCTTTCTCGTTACACGAATTGAATCACTTTTACGCGGGCATCATAATTTTTCAGTTGCATGCGTTGTTTCTCATACCAACGTTTTTCTGTCTTGCCACTTTCAACATAAATGATGCATTCATCAACCGGCAACAAAGGATCCAGTTCTGCTAAATCACTGACGGTTAAGATGTTCATAGCGCCCAGTTGCAACGGTTGTTTTTCAGAAACCAGGTTCACTTTCTCATGCGTGTCAGTCTCGGATAACTTTACTGCTTCCGGGAATTGGGTCACTATCACTTTTGTTTCGGCAAATGGATGCAAGACCGTTTGTTGAACAGCACGCGTATCATCTTTAGATAGCCGTTGGTAAATATCTGTTTCATCCCAACCAAATGAGAATGCGTACGTGATAACTTTACGGAACAATTGATAAATCAAGGCAAGCAAGATCCCTGCAATAACGCCCCCGAACAATCCAACCACACCAGCAAGGATGGCACGCTTAGCATTGAATGTGGGGTTTGTTTCTTCTGATAATTCAAACTCTTCATTATCGTTCATTAAGAATTGCATATTCGTTGGCTCTTTAAGAATGTAGACATCTTTGTCTGTGAGAACCGGAATTTCTCCCGAATTCAAATAATCAAAGTAAGCTTCCATTACAGCCAAGTTTTCTTCCTTCGTTCCCAAAGTCGCATTTGCGGTAAAAACGTGAGAAGAACCATCACGCATAACGCCTAACACACCACGATCGGTTTGTGTTTTTACAAACCCTTCCAAGCGTTGTTCTTCTAACGCTGGTGTGATGGAGACGCCCGTCTTGGCTTCTATTTCCGCCACAACTTCTGATTGCAAGAAAAATTCTTCCACAACGGCAGAGTTGCCGAATGAATTGCCATCTTCCGTTTGAACATAAAACTGAAAGATAGCGGGCACTCCTACTTGTTCGTCATCGTCTTTACCAGGTTCAGGGATCGATGAGCGGGAAGCGAAAAAGGCCAACCCTACTACAGCCGCAATTGTCAAAAGGGTTGTCAAGGCGATGATTAAACGATTTTCTTTAAAAAATCTCTTTAGTTCATTAGCAAGAGTTAGGCTATCCATTTTGTCCTCCTAAATACATTTCCAGGTTGAAATGTCGTTTTGTTCTTTTTTTCAAAGGTTTGTAATGTGCATTTTTTGCGTATCCACAAAAAGCAATGATAATTCCGAAAATGACCCATTGCCATTCTATAATCAAGTTTGAAGCTGATGAGATGGAGGACAGGATAAATGCTCCCATATAACCAAAGAGAACAAAAGCTGTCTGCCTTACAAAAGAGTCGGCACTACTATGGTAGACTCTTGCAAGTTGATTCATCATGAGGATAAATAAAATCACATAGCCGATAAAAATAAAAACGCCATAACCAGTCAGGATCTCCATCCACCAATTATGCATATTATATTTTGTCGAGATATTAAAGAAGGCATTGTTTTCCATCCAGTACTCAATGTTCCCTGCCCCGACGCCAAATCCGAGCGTTTGAGCCAAGAATACAAAACCATTATAGATTAAGTTAATCCGGGTATTATCGGAATCGCCCAACACATTTGAGGTATCCAATAATAAGGAAGCTACTTTATAACCAATCTGTTGGACAGCAGGAACAAACAAAAGCCCCAAGCCTGCCGCAATAACGCCAGCTGTTGCCAGCCCCAGTAATTGTTTTCTGGATAGTAAATCTTTCAACTTCAGGGCGGTCATGAACGCCAAACCTAAAAACAAAGCAAGTAAGTTGGCCCGTGAATCCGTTCTGATAATCAAATACATCGAAGAAACTAATAAGGTCAGGTATAAATATTTCCATTTAAATTTTGTTTCAAGTTTAAATAGGAGATAAGTGAAAAACATACCGGCCAATATTAACGTCGCGTAATCATTCTGATTGGCAAAAATGGAAATCGGAATCCGCGTACCGGGTTGGGTAGCAAACGTTCCGTATTTATCCAATTTGGCCAAATCTGCAAAGCGGTAATAACCCGTCAGGATTTCCGACCACCCGATAAGATTATGCAGTAAGGACGCACCGGCCACAATCCGGAAGAGCACCAACAAATCGGCTTTGCTGTGGATGAATAAATGGATCAAAAGGATTGAAAGAAATCCAATTCCGATGAAAAAGTTCCCTTTCAACCACCCTGACAAGTTGTTGGCCCAAATAACGGAAAGCAGACCATAAGCCAGCCAGATTCCAAAAAAGGCAACGTACTTCGTCGCAATATTATTGGGAAAAACTTTGATGGTACGGTCGTTTCTGAAAAAAGCCAGTATCAAGAAAAAGACGGACAATGCAATACTAATTCGGTATAACGATAACTTTGCGATTCCAACATCAACTGCAAGTATTTGGGCTCCGAGAAAAACCGAAGCGACCATGAAATAAACCAGTTTTTTCATCATCCCACTCCCTTCTTTAGTTGAAGTCCCATTCAGCAGGTTCTTGATAAATAGTGATGAATTGTTTAACGGTTGGAATCTGTGCGATTAGGGACAGTATAAACAAGCCAATGCTAACCGGCAATACAAAGGCACCGTCCACTGTATTGATCAACGCACAAATCAGCATCAACACAATCACGATATAATGCTTTTTCACCGAGAAACTGAACCCAGTACGATTGGAGAAATAGGTCCGCGCAGTGAAGAAAAAGAAATACGCGACACAGTTAGAAACGGCAGCACCGATATTTCCAAAGACAGGTGTCAGCATAAAGTTTAAGACGATACTTGGTACGATGGAGATAACACTTACCCAAATATTCAAGTAACTTTTTCGGGAAAAGACGATTCCCAAGGTTGTTGTTTCACTTAACGTATATAAAATCTGTGGCAAACAAAGCAGTGCCAGGATATAGCGTGAGTCCATATAATCACTGGACAAGATTGCGGTAATAGGCGTTTTGAAAAATGCCAAGAAGAAGAATAGGAAAGTCATCAATAATAAGATGGCATCACTGATCACCTTAAAATGTTGAATCGGTTTTTGTTCGTCATACCAACGATAAGCAGTTGGGACCCAAAAACTAGTAAAGCTCGTTTTTACAATGGCAATAACAGCCGCTATCTTCATCGTTGCCGTATAAATACCCAATTGCCCAAAGTCACTATAGGCCCGTAAGAACAAACGGTCCAGGGAATTAAGCAGACTTGCCAGTGAGGTTGCAATAATCAATGGCAGTCCAAATTTCACCATTTGGATAATTAATTTTTTCTCCAAACGGAAACCACTGATATTAAATAAATCACGGTAGCGGAATAATAAGAACGCATCCCCGACTAATTGTCCGATGATGGTTGAATAAACAACGGTCAGAAAATCACGTTTTCCTACTGCGATCATCAAGGCGGCAACTACAAATATCGCCAATTTAAGGACGATATTGAAAGTGGAATACTCGATCGCTTTTTCTTGCATCCGCACAGACAGCAACATAAATCTTTCCAGGACCGTGAAAACAATTAAAATCCCAAACATAAACACGGTAGAACGGTACTCCGTGCTCTCAAACATCAGTTGCGAAATTTGCTTTGAAAATAGTGTTAATACCAACAAAATAATGAGGGAAACCCCCAATGGGACCAATAAGGCGTTTTGGAACAAGTTCCGTTTATCATCTTCATCCTGGTATTCCCGCGTATAGGACTGATCCATCCCCAGAAAAATAAAGGATGCGACCAGTGCCTGGAGCGTGGTAAACATACTCGCACGTCCATATTCAATGGGTGAAACGAATGAGGTCAATAGTGGTGTGGTAAAGAATGAGATTGCTGCTCCACCTATTGGCCCAATCGAAAAACCAATGAATCGTTTAAAAAAATTCTTCATGAATTACTTTCTCCTCTTTTTCAACCGGTTATAGCTCATAATGGTCCATTTCGCCCAAAATGAATGCTTCATATAAGTCTGCCGAAGCAGCATTGCTGAATTTCTTTTCCGTTAATCTTTGTCTAATTTCTGCTTGGGAAGGAACTTCTTTTTTGACGGATGCTTCAATGGCTTGAATCCATCCTGCTGGATCTGTCAAAGCTTTGAAAGAAACCATCCCTAACCCCATGTCTATTTCGTCCGTAATGGTATCCGAGACGACACAAGGCGTGCCACTTGCTTGGGCTTCAACACAAACGGTCGGCAACCCTTCTGAGAAAGAAGGCAGGACGAAGACATCCATTAAAGGATACAAGGTTTGCACATCTTCCCGTCGACCCAACACTTGGACATAGTCACCGAGGTCTTCTTTTTCAACTTGTGCTTTGATAGCATCCAGCAATACACCCGTTCCAATAAAAATCCAGTAAAAAGGGAGTTGTTGCTCTTTCATTTTTTTAATGACTTCCAAAAGAAAAGCATGATTCTTATTGCGGTCCACTCGCCCCACATGCCCGACAATATAGCGGTCCTGGGGAATGTCCAGGGCTTCCTTCTTCGCTTTAAGTTCTGATTCGGAATAATCAACCATATATTTATCCAAATCGATGCTGTTCGGGATATGCATGACTTCCTTCTTTTGGACGGCATGTTCGCCGAAATAAAAAGCGGAAGGATTCTTGCCACAGGACACCAAATCCGTTGCAGCCATCCGGTTTAAGCGTTGTTCGAATTTATTCTTTAATTTGGCCTTAAGCGGCTTGCCGTTAAAATAATAGGGTTCAGAACTATGGGCATGGACCACAAAACGCTTGATTCCAGCCTTCTTGGTAAGTAAATAGAACGAAAAGGCGCGGTAACCCCCTACGTGTGAATGGACCACATCATAGGGACCATGATTTTTCAGGATATTCGTATAGGCTTGATTGAAGTTTTTTATGCCTTCTTTTTTGGGATTGGGGATGTGATAGATATTCCCACCCATTGCCTTAATCTCTTCGGCAAACTCAGCCGGATAATCATTGAAGGTTGCGATATCGAAGACGATTTTGGAGCTGTCGACTGCTTTTGCTTTGTTACGGATAAAGCTTGAAATACCACCGCCGAATGAGCTCATGATGTGTAAAACTTTTACAGGCTCTTTCATTATGACTGTACTCCTTCAATAACGCGCTTGTAACCGTCCAAATAGCGCTGACTGATTTCATCCCAATTAAAACGTTTGGCATTTTCAGTACTATTGCGTGAAATTTGGTCATAGTTTTCCAGTACCTTTACTACCTTATCGGCAATGTCAGAGGGACTGTTTGGATCGATATGATACCCGACTTCCCCTTCAGGGAATTGTCCGTCAAAACCTTGGCCTTCTGTATAAAGGACCGGCAGTCCCTGGGACATGGCTTCTACATAAACCAAACCAAATGTTTCCCCAAAGGAAGGCATCACAAAGATATCGCTAGCGCGATATTTTTCAATGATTTCATCCATTGGCTGGAATGATTCGTAGCTAACATAGGGTTTATTTTTTATTTTTTGGAACTCACTGTCATCAATGATCTGGCCGATAACCTTCAGTGAAACTTCGTACCCTCTTGCTTGCAGTTCCTCACAAGTCGCCGCAATGGTCGGGACATTTTTTAATTTCATGATTTTGCCTACATAAATAAGCTTGATTTCCTTACTGTCTTTATTGAAAGCTGGCTTCTCAAATTGGTTGTCCAGCCATAACTGATCAATCCCGTTCGGAATGGTCACCATTTTTTCCACCATGACAGCTTTTTTGGATTCCGGCAAGTATTGCGCGATAATCTGCTTTTTAAATACGTCGGAAATAAAAATGATTCTTTTCGCGTTTTCCATGATTTCGATGCCATATTTTCTAAGATGTGGCATTTTTTTGAAAAAGGTGTTGATATCGGTATTGCGAACGGCAACCACATATTCGGTTCCATATTTTTTGTATAATTTATAAGCCAATCCACCATTCGTGAAAAGCGAGTGGGCATGCATCAAGTCATAGTCCTGCGCATTGTAGTGGTCTTCTAAGTCTTTCAGCATTTTTGTTTGTTTGTATTCGTACCAGATGCGATCCCATTTGCGGTGATTTTTGCTGACAACTGTATAGTCGCCAAAATCACGCTCAGGCATTTCATAATTGGTCGGCACGGATACAAAAACATCGATATCTAATTGTTGTTTGATTTGTTTGTCGTATAGATTTTTATATAATTTACTATCGCTGTAATATGAATTAATGTGAAGAATCTTCATAATTTTACCTCCAGACATTCTTCCCCTTATTATCAATCTAAGCTATTATAGCAAAAATCCTGTATAAAAAAAATGCAAGCCTCCATTTCTTTATGGAATCTTGCATTTTCTATCATCTAAAATTTTTGGCTACTGGTTATATGGTGTTGGCGAAGGAAATCTCCCAACGCCATAAATGATGGAAGCTAATATTCACTATTGGTGAAAAGTTCCGACTCAAAATCGCGAGTTAGAGATTTCAGCGAAAAGTTCTAACTCATAGCGTATTTCAGCCCTGAGTTGGAACTTTTTCAAGAAACTTCTGACTCAGCACGCGAAATGGTGCGCGAGTTAGAACTTTTATAAGCTCCAGTAAGAAATTCCTTGAGCCTCTACTTCTGCTTGATTGAACATGGTCTTGATATCGATGAATACTTTTTCTTCATTCGGCATGTCACCGAAGTGTTGTGCGAATGCTTCAAAAGTCATTTCTTTATACTCATCGTGTGTCACAGCCAAGATCACACAATCCAAATCTTGCATTTCTTCTTGTGTAACCATTTGAATACCATATTCATTTCTGGCTTCTTCCAAATCAGCAACGGGATCGGTCACCAGTGGTTCGATACCATAACGGCGCAAGCCTTCAATGATGTCCGTCACTTTGGTATTACGGATGTCCGGTGTGTTCTCTTTGAACGTTAGGCCAAAGATACCCACACGTGAATCACGGACTTTTTTGCCAGCCAGTACCAATTTTTTGATGATGGCTTCGGTAATGAAGTCGCCCATACCGTCATTGATTTGGCGGCCTGCCAAGACGATTTGTGAATGGTAGCCTAATTTTTCGGCTTCATAGACGAAATAATACGGATCCACACCGATACAATGTCCACCTACCAAACCAGGTGTGAAACCGAGTGCGTTCCATTTGGTGTTCATGGCTTCGACGACTTCCATGGTATTAATTCCCATGCGGTCAAATGCCATCGCTAATTCGTTCATGAAAGCAATGTTGATATCACGTTGGCTATTTTCCACCACTTTGGCTGCTTCCGCAACTTTCATGCTGCTCGCTTTGTGAACACCGACGTCGATTACTAATTCGTAAACTTTAGCGATTTCTTCCAGACTTTCTTCATCAATTCCGGAGACAATCTTAATGATATTCTCCAGACGGTGGACTTTATCACCTGGATTGATGCGTTCTGGCGAATAACCGACTTTAAAATCTACGCCGCATTTCAAGCCAGACTCTTGTTCCAGAATCGGAATACAAATGTCCTCGGTAACACCCGGGTAAACAGTCGATTCATAAACAACGATTGCGCCCTTCGTCAAGTTACGACCCACAGTGCGAGTCGCTCCTTCAACTGGAGAAAGATCCGGTGTTTTATCTTGATTGATTGGTGTCGGAACAGCCACAACGATAAATTGTGCCTCTTTCAAACGCCTTTCATCTGCGGTAAAATCAACGGTTGTTTCTTTGATTTCATCATCGCCGACTTCATTGGTCGGGTCAAAACCTTGATTATACAAATCAATTTTATGCGTGTTTGTGTCGAAACCAATGACATCCACTTTTTTAGCAAAAGCAACCGCAATCGGCATCCCTACATAACCTAGACCGACTAATGCTAACTTAGCTTTTCTGTCCACTAATTTTTGGTAAAGTTTCATTACTTTTCCTCTTTCATTCTCTTAATTTTCGTTGAATAAGTCACGCGTATAGACTTTCGCTTGTACATCTTGTAGTTCCTTCGCATTACGATTGGAAACAATCACATCTGAGATTTGTTTGAATTCTTCCAAATCACGGATGACACGAGAGTTGTAGAATGTTTCATCTTCCAGTACTGGTTCATAAACCACGACTTCAATTCCCTTAGCCTTGATGCGTTTCATGATACCTTGAATCGACGAGGAACGGAAGTTATCTGATCCGGATTTCATGGTCAAACGGTAAATACCGACAACTTTTGGATTTCTTTGGATGACCATTTCCGCAATATGATCTTTGCGTGTCCGGTTTGATTCAACAACGGCTTGAATCAAGTTATTCGGCACATCGTTATAGTTCGCCAATAGTTGTTTGGTATCTTTCGGCAAGCAGTAGCCACCATAACCGAAGGATGGGTTATTGTAGTGTGAACCAATACGTGGATCCAGACCTACACCCTCGATGATTGATTTAGAGTCCAAGCCTCTTACTTCCGCATAAGTGTCCAGTTCGTTGAAATACGCCACACGTAGAGCCAAGTAAGTGTTCGCAAACAGCTTAACCGCTTCAGCTTCGGTTGAATTCATGAACAAGACTTCGATATCTTCTTTTTCGGCTCCTTGAATCAAAAGCTCCGCAAATTTTGTCGCGCGTTCTGATTCTTCACCGATAATAATACGGGAAGGATACAAATTATCATACAAAGCTTTACCTTCACGCAAGAATTCTGGGGAGAAGATAATATTATCGACACCATATTTTGCCCGGACTTCGGCTGTATAGCCCACAGGAACGGTTGATTTAATAATCATCGTTGCTTCGGGGCGATACTCTAAAACATCTTCGATAACCGATTCAACACTGGAAGTATCAAAGAAATTCAGTTTGTCATCGTAATTCGTTGGGGTGGCAATAACCACGAATTCAGCTTTCTCGTAAGCGACCGCTTTATCGGTTGTTGCCAGTAGATTAAGTTCTTTATGTGCTAGATATTCTTCGATTTCCTTATCAGCTATCGGTGCGATTTTTTTGTTAATTAAATCGACTTTTTCTTCAATGATTTCTAAAGCAACCACTTTGTTATGTTGTGCCAGTAATACGGCATTGGATAAACCGACATAGCCTGTTCCTACAATGGTAATATTCATTTGTCTGTGACATCTCGCTCTCTAAAAATGATTTCTGCTAATACTAGCATAATTTTCTCGTTAGGTTTATTAATTTTCTTTAAGTTTAGTCGCCAATTCTTTAATAAATGTCTTCATCTTTTCGTCTGTTTCTGGATGGTCCAAACCGAATTCGATGTTCGCAATCAACATGCCATATTTGTCCCCCACATCGTAACGTTTGCCGGTATATTCATAGGCAATCAAGGGCGAAATCTGGTTCAATGTTTCCAGAGCATCTGTCAGTTGGACTTCACCACCGGAGTCCGGCGCTTGTTCCCTCAAAATTTCAAAAATTTCAGGTGTTAATAAATAACGCCCGACAATTCCCAAATTACTTGGTGCTTCCTCTGGCGATGGTTTTTCGACTAAATGGTCGATTAAATGGAGGTGTTCACCCAGTGCTCCGTCCATATCAATCACGCCAAAGCGATTGGATTTGTCTTCAGGGATTCTGATGGTTGCGATTGAACCTTTTCCGTATTTATCATAGATTTCCATTAACTGTTTTGTTAAAGGAACGTCGTTAGGCATGATATCGTCACCTAGCAATACCACAAAGGGTTCATTGCCAACAAATGGTGCAGCCTGTAGAATGGCATCTCCCAAGCCTTTAGGATAAGCCTGACGCACATAATGAATAGATGGAATATTAGTAGCTTTTACTTTTTCGAGTAAAGCGTCTTTACCTTTTTCACGTAAATTATTTTCAAGGGTAATATTTGCATCGAAGTGATCTTCTATTGCATTCTTGCCTTTACCAGTCACAATCAGAATTTCTTCAATGCCGCTTTTGATTGCTTCCTCAACGACATATTGGATACTTGGAGTGTCAACAACCGGCATCATTTCTTTTGCCATAGCTTTTGTAGCTGGTAAAAAACGTGTACCTAAACCCGCTGCCGGAATAACTGCTTTCCTAACCTTCTGCATGAGAGACTTCCTTTCAAATACATTTTCTATCATTATAACAAACTTTTATCTAAATAAAAATGCACTGAAAAGTAAGTAGCTTTTCAGTGCATTGTTGTTATTTATTGTTGTGAAGGAAATGCCCTTCGGCCTGCGTGGTTGCTTATGTGCTGCCGTGGGACCACCCGGAGCCTGTAGTCTCCGGGCTTGCAAGCCTCAAAGGGCTCGTAGACGCTGAAGCGCCAACGGTCCCTATTTTCGCATTGCATCCTTGACACGGCCACAAGCAACCACTCCGTCCTCCGGGATTTCTGAGAAGACGACTACCCAAACCCTAAATGATAGAGCTATTATTTATCGTAACCGTTAGGGTTTTGGCTTTGCCATTTCCAGGAGTCACGGCACATGTCTTCCAAATTCTTCTCAGCAGACCAGCCCAGTACTTCTTTAGCCAAGCTTGCATCGGCGTAGCACGTTGCTACGTCTCCAGGACGACGCTCCACGATTTGGTAAGGAATAAGGATATCGTTCGCTCTTTGGAAATTTTTGACTAGATCCAAAACACTGTAGCCAATTCCTGTTCCCAAGTTATATGTTCCCACACCTTTGTGGTCTGTGAAACTTTCCAAAGCTTTCAAGTGACCTTTCGCCAAGTCCACGACATGGATATAGTCACGTACGCCAGTGCCATCCGGTGTATCATAATCATCACCGAAGACACTCAATTCCGGTAACTTTCCGACTGCTACTTGGGTAATGTAAGGCATCAAGTTATTCGGGATACCGGAAGGGTCTTCCCCGATCAAACCGGATGCGTGAGCCCCAATCGGATTGAAGTAACGCAGTAATGCAATATTCCATTCATTGTCGGAAACATACACATCACGTAAAATTTGCTCAATCATTACCTTGGTATAACCATAAGGATTCGTTGCACTCGTTGGCAAGTTCTCTGTTAAAGGTGATGGGTTATTCATACCATATACCGTTGCCGAAGAACTGAAGACGAGGTTTTTAACACCATGTTCTTTCATGACCTCAAGCAACATCAACGTTCCGGTGATATTGTTGTGGTAGTATTCAACAGGTTTTTCTACTGATTCCCCTACTGCCTTGAAGCCAGCAAAATGAATGACGGAATCAATCGTTTCTTTTTCGAAAATTTCAGTGATTGCGGCTTTATCCAATAAATTCGCTTCATAAAACTTGAAATCTTTTTTAGCTATCGTTTTGATGCGGTTCAAAACCTCTGGCTTACTATTGGAAAAGTCATCAACAATGACAACTTCGTGTCCCTCATTCAATAATTCCACCACTGTGTGGCTGCCGATATAACCAGCGCCCCCTGTTACTAAAACTGCCATTAAATCAGTCTCCCTTCATCAATCTAATTCTAGTTCAGAACTTAATAAATTTTGCACGCGTAACAATTCCTCTTCTGGAATATAATGATAGTATATCCCATCCTCGGCAATTCCACCAGAACCCCCGATTTGTTCAGAAACGATGTTCCGTGCAGCTGCCGTGTAGGAATTGCTTTGTAGAGCAAGGTAATCTTTCATTTGGAAATTGGTTTGGACATTATTGGATAAAGAGCCCAAGATGTCTTGATAGTTCAGCAATGTTGACGCGCTGACAACCTTATCGACAACTCCTTCAATGACCAGACGTTGTCTTGCTTGACGCCCGGTATCGCCTGCTGCATCTTCATAACGCATCCGGACGAAAGATAAAGTGGCTGGACCGTCTAAATGCACCGATTCACCCTCGTAAAAAGTATACCCATCCATGGTAAATGTCATCGGGCTCACGATATCGATTCCGCCCACTGCGTCCACGAGTTCTTGAATCCCAGCCATATTAACTGTGACATAGTAGTCAATCGGAATATCCAATAAATTTTGAATCGAATTGATGGCCATCGAGTTGCCACCAAAGGCATAGGCATGGTTCAATTTATCCATCGTGCCATAACCGACGATTTCGGTATAAGTATCACGCGGGATACTCATCAGCACCGATTTTTTTGTATTGGGATTAACGGTTACGACCATCATTGTGTCAGAACGCCCTCTTTCATCGCGTCCCAAATCACCCGTATCAACCCCCAACAACAAAATAGAAATAGGTTCTTTTTCACTTAAATCTGCCGAACTCGTTCTGACTGGATCCACTTCTTCGTCGACCGGCTCATAAATCTCCACTGTCGTATTATCAATGTTGCGGTAAAAATCTGCCACGTAAATGCCTATGGCCACGAATAGTAACAAAACAACCGCCAAAAAAATTTTGAGGCCTCTTCTTTTTTTCTTATTCCCCTTACGCGAACGTCTCTCTTCCAATTTGACACCTCATTCTTTAATATTCACTACTGTCTTCTTCCCATGGATCCTCGATGTATCCAGTCTCGATATTATAGTAATCGACATCCGACAAACTGATGTCGTCCATGGAAATTTCTTCTAATTCAAGTTCCTTCCGAAGTAAGTTCGAGATTTCCAAACGATCTTCTGGGTAGGCATACAGATAATACAAATCGTCCAACCATAATTCCTCACCGACCAAATTCTCGGTTTCAAAATTCTCCAATGACTTATTATACGAGAAGAACATATCGGTCATATCCTTGAAAGTCAGGTTTGTTTTGACATTGTCCTCCAAGGTTTCCAGAATTGGTTCGTAGTTAGAAATACTCTTTAAACTCAATGCTTTGTCCATAATCGCTTTGATGACAATTTTTTCGCGTTTCTGTCTACCGAAATCACCCTCGGGATCGGTTTTTCGCATCCGTGAAAATGCCAGTGCTTCTTTCCCGTTCAGCGTTCGCGTTTCACCTTTTTTAAAGTAATTACCTTGGTAATCAAACGTCAAGGGACTCTTGACTTCGACACCTCCCAAAGCGTCAACAATATCGATGAGGCCTTGCATATTAACTTCTACGTAATAATCAATCGGGATATTTATCAGTTCCTGAATGGAATCAATGGCCATTTCTGCATCCCCAAAAGCATAGGCATGCGTTAATTTATCATAGTATTCCATACCCTCATAAGTCTCATAGCCAACCATTAAAGCATAGGTATCCCGTGGAATACTTACCAGAGTCGTGGTACGGGTCTTTGGATTAACCGTTCCGATCAAGATGGCGTCAGAACGACCGACAGCATCTGCCCGATCAACTGAACCATTATCGACTCCCAAAAAGGCAAAGGAGATGGGCTGCGTTGCTTCAATCACGATTTCAGATTCTCTTTTGTTATTTGTGTTTAGTCTGTTAAAGATATTATTCGATGTTTGGTTAAGGTCGTTATATGCTTTCCAGAATAATGTATAGCCAATCAGGAATATTCCAATGACCACATATAATATCTTTCTGTTTCGTCTTTTCTTTCTTAAACTCTCCGAGCGCTTTTCTTCCATTCCGTTGGTTCCTCTTTCCTTTCGTATGAAAGAGATAAATTTAGACACTTTACCTCATTATCCTACAGTATAGCTGAATTTACCTAAATAAAAAAGAAGGATTTATGAGTTTAAGTAAATCTATAGATTCAGGCTCTATAGTAAACGGTGTTGGTGAATCATTTTTGAAAATGGAAAAGGCCAAAGTGAATGGGATTTCACTTTGACCCTTATATGATCCTCCAACACCGTTTCGTTAACTAGCTGCGATGGGACTCTTTATCTTGCTTCAAATATCCCTTTCACCCATTCATAACTCTCAACAGTCCCAATATCATAGCGTCTTCCTTCAAATAAGAAAGCGTGAGCAGGCTTTTTACTGATCAGGTATGGCACAAAATGGCCGGGTGCATCTGGATTATTTCCTTCCATTAAATACTGTTCAAAGAGGGGAAGGGTTTCTTTTTTGTATAAATAAAATGCTGGCACGCAATATTGAGAACGTGGTTGTGCCGGTTTTTCTTCGAAAGAAAGGACCATTTGGTTTCCATCGAGCTCTACAACACCTGCACGTTTCACTTGCGCATCATTTTCTTCAAAATAAGAAGTAATACAATCTGTCTCAACTTCCTTGAAGTAGCTGACAAAATCTGTCAATTCAAAATCAAATAGATTGTCGCCGGCGAGAATCATTAAGTCATCCTGAACTTTTAATGTATCAATCACATACTGGATATCGCCAATTGCCCCTAAACGGGTATCGTTCGTTAGCGTCCCATCATTGACAACTGTGATTTTTTTCGAATAATCACATATCTCTCGCCACTTTTCAAAATGACCGGAAAATTTATCATTGGTTACAATAATTATCTCATCAATTTCAGTTACACGCTCTATTTTTTCAGCGATAAAATCAAGAATGGTTTTCCCGGCAACCTCCAACAAGGGTTTTGGCCGATCCTTCGTTAACGGATACAGACGTGTTGCATACCCCGCTGCTAAAATAATTGCTTTCACTGTTTCATCCCCTCCAAGTCTTTAACGAGATGAGCACCATCAGCAGTTTTTCAGAAGTTTACTTCATACAAGTCTTTTATTTCGGGATGTTGAACCGGATAGTTCGCATCAATCTTTGCTTTTATTTCTTCTTTATAGGCTGGATCAATCAAACCGATCACTGCACCACGGTAACCCGCCCCACTTGGACGGGCACCATAAACACCTTTACATTCCTTCAATAAATAGAAGATACTCTGCATTTCTGGTATCACTGATTCATACTGGTAGAAGGAGCTTTCGCCTGATTCGAACATCAACTGTCCGAACTTTTCGATATCCCCTTCAGCCCACGCTTTGGCACCATCTACCACACGTTTTTGTTCTGTATAGAAATGGGCTGCACGCTTACGCAAGCGCTCTGGTAACTGGTCTTTGTGCGCTTCATAGACTTCAGTTGGGATATTACGCAGTTTTACATCCTCTAAAGCGGGTGTAATCGGCAGACCGCTCAAATCTTGTAGCAACCATCCTCCAACACGTAACTCGTCTGTACGGTTGTTAAAGTCCGTACTGATTAACTGCTTAGAGATTCCTGAGTAAACCACTACAACTTCAAATTCAGGCATATCTGCGCCCTTTTGAATCATCTCGTGCTCGTTACTCAAACAATCCATCACCATCAACTGATTATCCATGCTCAAGACATTTGCAGACTGATCTAAAATTCCGTTTTTCAATCCGATGAATTGCGTTTCTACCCAGTGACTGTACTGAATGATATCCATCTTAGAAACCTCGATGTCATTCGCATCACACAATGCCATCAAATAAGCCGTTGTTACTGCGGCAGAAGAACTCAACCCACCAATAGGCAACTTCCCGCTCACAATCGCATTGATTCCTTTTTTCAAAACATAATCTTGACGCAAGGCCATTACTGCACCACGGATATACGTTCCCCAGAAACCGGGAATATACTCTGCATCGTGCGTGATATGAAATAGTTCTTTATCAGGAAAATCCATACTTTGAATACGGACATACCCATCTTCTGTTGGTGAATAGATCATATCTACACTCGCATCTAAGGCCATACCAGATACTCGTCCGCCTTGGTGATCCGAGTGAGCACCAATTGGACAAATACGAAGTGGCGAACGAACTGCACGTACGTCTTCGCCGTTATATATTTCTTGGAATTTCATCATTAACTCTTGCAACAGATTTGCCCCTTCCTATTTCTTATTGTAGTAGTCAACATACCAATCTGTGAACTTTTGTAAACCATCTTGAATAGATGTTTCTGGTTTGAAACCAATTGCTGCTTGCAGTTTATCAGTAGAAGCATACGTAGCAGGCATATCTCCTGGTTTGATTGGTTCGTAAATCTTTTCAAACTCAACTTCTCTACCTAATGAGTTACTCAATGCTTTTTCAAGGCTCGTGATAAATACCATCAATTTTTCAGGGTTATTGTTTCCGATATTAAAGACAGTATGGCCTTGATGTGGTTTCTCAATCAATTTACCAATACCCGTTACGATATCATCAATGTAGGTGAAGTCACGATACAAGTCGTTATCAAAATCACCGTTATTGAAAATGTGAATGGGTTCATTGTTGAAAAACTTGTCTGTAAAGCCATAGTAAGCCATATCGGGTCTTCCCATTGGTCCGTAAACAGTAAAGAAACGAAGACCAGTAGCTGGTATTTTGTACAAATGACTATAGGTATGAGCCATTAATTCATTTGATTTTTTCGTTGCTGCATAAAGAGAAACGGGATTATCAACGAAATCGGTTTCTTCAAAAGGAACCTTTTTATTGGAGCCATATACTGAACTTGAAGAAGCATATAATAAGTGTTCCACTGGATGGTGGCGGCAAGCTTCTAGTATGTTATGGAATCCAATAATATTACTTTGGATATATGCATCTGGATTTTCGATTGAATAACGCACGCAAGCCCGCCTGCGCTGCAAGGTTTACAACGATTTCGGGCTTGTATTCCTTAAACAGATTTTCTAAACCTTCTTTGTCAGTTAGATCTAGTTTAACAAACGTAAATAAAGCATTATCCTTCATTTTATTTAAACGCTCTTCTTTCATGTGACTGCTAAACTAAAGTGAGCCAATTTCGCTCAATAAGAATGAGCCACTTTTTAATAAAATAACTTCCATTCCGTAGTATCATTAAGATTTGATGATTTATTGGTACTGGAGGAAAAAAGGTGGAGAAATGGCAAATGTACGTCACAATTAGACAATTACATGAAAAAGGATTTTCAAGAAGAAGTATTGCAGAAAAACTAAACTGTTCGCGAAATACCGTGGATAAATACCTGAACATGGAGGCTGAGGAGTTTTCAACTTGGCTGGCTTCCACAGCAGCTAGAAAGAAAAAGCTGGACGATTACGAGGCGGATGTCCTGACGGGGTTACGGAAACACCCCGATATGTCATCCGCTCAGGTTTGCGACTGGTTAGAGGAGAAGTATCCTGGTTTTAACACGGCTGAAAGTACGGTCCGGAGGTACGTGAAGAGTCTAAGGGAAGAGTACCGGATTCCGAAAGTCACACCAAAACGTGCCTATGAGGCAGTCTCTGAATCCCCAATGGGATTCCAGATGCAGGTGGATTTTGGTCAGTGCGAACAACGGACTGTTGGTGGACAAACAATTAAACTGTATGTCGCAGCATTCGTTTTGTCCCATTCTCGCTATAAATACATGGAATGGCAGGATCGCCCTTTTACAACCAATGATTTGGTGCACATTCATGTGCGTGCCTTCCAGCATTTCGGAGGAAAAGCGCGGGAAATCGTGTACGACCAAGACAATATCATCGTCGTGAGTGAGAACAATGGCGACATCATCTTCACCCAGCAGTTCGAAGCGTACCGTCGCAATGAGGCCTTCCAAGTGTATGCTTGCCGGGGCGCAGACCCAGAGAGCAAAGGAAAGATTGAAAATGTTATTGGGTTCATCAAGAAGAGTTTTGCCAAGCATCGCCCCTATACAAACCTGGATCGTTGGAATGAGGAAGCGATCGATTGGCTCGACCGGCGTGGAAATGGTAAAAAGCACAATACAACCAAAAAGAGACCCGTCGATGTTTTCCGCCTCGAAAGGGAAACATTACGACCGATCTCTGTTTTTGCCTCGGTAGCAGCCGAGGATAAAAATGTTATTCATAGCAATGAAAGTATAACAAGAGTTGTCCGAAAGGACAATGTCGTTCTTTACGAATCCAATCGTTATTCCGTCCCGCTGGGGACTTATGACGGTCAGGGGAAATCAGTCAAATTGGTTGTACAGGACGACACACTTACCATTATCGAGAGCGAAACAGGAGAAGTATTGGGTAAGCATAGATTGTCCTTAGAGAAAGGAAAGCTGATCCAGGACCGTTCACATAAACGCGACCGGAGCAAAGGCATCCCGCAATACATGGAAAGTGTTGCCCAAAAGTTCGAACAGTACGACTTGGCCACAGCTTTCTTGGATGAAATCAAGGTGAAGTACCCACGGTATCTCCGGGACCAACTGCAATTAATCAACCGGCAGTGGGACCGTCATTCCGCAAAAGTCATCAATCTAGCACTGGAGCAATGTGTCAACCAGAAGCTTTTCAGCGGCACTGATTTTGAGGATATGATTCAATTTCTGGAGAGCATCATTGTGGAAACCACCGAAACAGCGTTGGCACAATCCTATGTAGAGCAACTCACGCCTGAAGCAGAAATGACCTACCATGTCCGACCAGAAACGCGTCAGTTGGATACCTATGTCGCCATTCTGGAAGGGAAGTGAATAAGATGAGCAACGTGACAAAGACACAGGGATTAATGCGAGCGATGCGTTTAGTAGAATCCGCAAATGAGCTCCCTGAATTTATAAAAGTAGCGGAAAAACAACAACTGTCCTATACGCAATTCTTATTACAGGTAATGGAATATGAGAAAAAACGTCGGGAAGAAAAAGTCATTGAAAAATATTTAAAATGGGCCAATTTTCCTATCCAACAAACCCTAGACTCTTTTTCATTGACCGATCAACCTACGATTAAAACAAAACAATTTAATCAATTGAAGGATCTCGGCTGGCTTGACCAGCTTTATAACCTCATTCTCTTGGGACCCTCAGGGGTCGGAAAAACACATATCGCAATTGGTTTAGGAATCAAAGCTGTGCAGGAAGGCTATCGTGTCACTTTCGTCACCATGGCGGAGGTCATACAGTTATTAAAAACGGAAGAAATCAGCAGGAAGTCGCAGATTCGGCTCAAACGTCTCCGTGAATCAAACTTGGTCATTATCGATGACTTAATGTTCATAGCTATGGACAGAAGAGAAGCGAACCTTCTCTTCCATCTCATCAATCATTTGTATAATGCGGCCTCGGTCATCATCACTTCCAACAAAGGACCTAGCGAATGGGGAGAGCTTTTAGGCGATCCCGCCATCGCAGCAGCCATCATGGACCGACTGGTCCACCGATCCGAAGTGATTCAGCTCAAAGGAGACAGTTATCGTGTCAAACATCGCACCTCGATATTTGAGGAATAAGGGTGGCTCATTCTTAATGAGCAATAATGGCTCAAAATTAATGAGCGAAATTGGCTCATTTCTACTTGACGGTTACACTTTCAAACGAACATCATAATAATTATTCATATTATCGATACCGATTACTTTATGAATACGGCATCGAAAATGTACCACTAGTGCATTGTTTTTTACCACTAAGTGCAAAGAAATGTACCAGTTAGTGCGACGCGGTTACCATTTCAAATAATAAAAGCGACAATAATGACCACAAGGTCAACTAAGAGCCACTCCTGAAAATCATGGAGTGGCTCTTAATTTATTTTAATGACTCATTTAATTACGGATGCCGTAACGTTCACGCATAGAAACTTTACCGTCTACCAGAATTTGATAAGAATCATGTATGATTCTATCTAGAATGGCATCAGCGATTTGGGGGTTACCGAGCTTTTCGTGCCATCCTTCTGGATGGAATTGAGAACAGAAAATAGTTGATGCTGTTTTAAGACGGGATTCGATTATTTCCAATAGAAAGGTGGAATTTTCTAACGAAAGATTGGTTAATAGCCATTCATCGATGATGAGTAATTGAACTTTTTTATATCTGTTGATTATTTTTCGAAAACTACCATCTGCTTGATTTTTCGAGATGGTTAATTCATCTAGTAGTTCAGGGAGTCGGATGTATTTCACGTTGTAGTATTGCCGGCATGCCTGTATTCCGAAGGCATTGGCGATATACGTTTTCCCATTCCCTGAAGCGCCCATCAAAATGATGTTATGGTGTTCTTCCAAATAAGTCCCACTGGCTAGTTTTAAAATGAGGTTCTTATCTAAATTACGGTCCGGATGGTATTCGATATCCTCAATGCTGGCAGAGGCATTTCTAAAGTTTGCAGATTTAATCAACCGCTGTAGTTTATTATTTTTTCGCCGGGAATGCTCCAGATCAACCATGAGGTTGAAGCGGTCTTCGAAACTCATGGATTGGTACTCTTTATTTGTCATCTGTTCACGATAGGATTCAAGCATGCCTGAAAGTTTCAATTCAGCTAATTTTACTTCTGTTTGCTCATTTAACATCATTATTTCCCTCCAAAATAGGACGCACCGCGAGTGAATCCATGCTTTTCAATGTTAGTGTCTTCAATATGTGATTGGCTTGTTGCTTGCTTCTGCTTGTTGCCCTTTAGAATGGTCTGGATAATTTTAACAGAAGGCAAAGAAGCCAGATTTAAAGCTGTTGAACAGGCCGTTTCTATTTCATTTTTAGAATACTTTTTACCAAAGCTCTTCAAAGACATGATCGACTTTAAGGCTTGTTTTTCATTTTGATAACGGTCTAAGAGGTGTTGAACAACCTTTACTGTTGAGGAACCGACGGTTTCAGCCCATTCTATCGAGGATTCCGGGGTATGGTCCACATACATTTTGTGATTATCTGGCATATGATCTCTGACAGTCGAATACTGCCCAAATTTCCCGTACAGACGTTTATGTGTTGCGATTCGCATGGAATTAAAATATAGTTCAATTAGATTCTCTGTCATTCGAATATCTATATTTTGTTGAATGTATTCGTATGGAACGGAATAAAACATGCTTTCAACTGAGACGTGGTAGTTTAGTTGAACCTTTGCTTTTTTCCAGACAGACATCTTATAAGGTGCCAGTGGAAGAGGATTAAGTGCGAATTTTTCTTCTTCCTCGAAGGCTCTGATCCTGGATCCTGGTTTCTTAGTGAACGGTCGCTCATTGAATTCATTTAATTTCATTCTGATTTCACGATTTAAATCTTCGATTGTAAAACAATGCGTATTGCGTAAGGCAGCTATAATCCAAGTGGAGATGACGCCTACGCTGCCTTCAACACTGGGCTTATCCTTGGGAGTAGAAACTCGGGCAGGTAAAATGATGGACCCGTAATGTTCCCCTAGCTCTCGATATGATTCATTAAGGATGACATCGATGCCTTCATTCTTTTTT
Source organism: Jeotgalibaca sp. A127 (assembly GCF_052266745.1). NCBI lineage: Bacteria > Bacillati > Bacillota > Bacilli > Lactobacillales > Carnobacteriaceae > Jeotgalibaca > Jeotgalibaca sp. A127. Next base: position 29,432 of record NZ_JBQPRC010000008.1, on the reverse strand, counting down.
ACACCTGTTTTTAGATTATCGGGAACAATTATGTCGGTAGAACCGCCAAAATATTCAAATGCATGGTTATGTGCCGTAATCCAAGCCACCGATTTCATCGTTAGGAATGCTTCCGCATAAGACAATTGGCTGCACGGTAAGGTTGCCACAAAGACATAAGTCTTTACTTTTTCACCCGTATCTCGATCGATGACATAAGCTGGCGATCCAGCCCAATCCACTTCCATAATTTCACCAGGCTTCCGACGGATGCGCATAGTGGCTTTATGCTTTCGCGCGAACGCATTGTAATAGTCACAAAATGTACGATAGGCGTAAGGGATTTTCCCACTCGTGCGACACTCAACTGCGTATTCCTGATGAAGAAGCGTCAAGGTCACGTTTGGTTTGGCCAATTCCTTGTGAATCTTGTCGAAGTCAGGCAGGTGCCGTCCATTGGCTTCTAATTGTTTTTCTGGAAACAAAAATTCGCCTAGCCATTGATCGGTCATTTCTTCCGACAACGCCCTCGCTATCCCTTTCTCCTCAGCTTTTCGGATAACCTCAGTAATTTTCTGACGTGAGTTCCCCGTGCTTGCTGCAATACTGCGAATACTTATTCCTTCACTGTGCATTTCAAGTATCCTTCGATAACGAAACATAATAAAAATACCTCCTGTAAAATAAATGTCACACCCTAAGGTGTGCACCTACATTATACAAGAGGTATTTGTGGTACACTGCTTTGCACTTACTGGTACATTTCTTTGCCGAGCCTGGTAAAAATTATTGCAGAGATGGTACATTTTCGATGCCGTAATCACTTTATGACCTTCACTAGTTATTTTTTCTGAAAGGTAATAGCCCACGAAACCAGCTGCACCTGTTACTAGAATTGTTTTATTTTTCATATAGTCATTACTCCTCGTTTTAAATTCCATATAGCTCTAATTATACCTGTTTCATTCTACTGATATACAGTAAAAAAAATGGATCCCTATAGAATCCATTTTTTTACTATTGATGTGTATTCGCAAAAGCGACAATTTCTTCACGAATCTCTTGATCCGTTTTATTTTCCAAAGACTCTACGAAGGCTAATGTTTCTTCTATTACATAATGAGAGCTATTACCGATGAATATCTTTTCGTAAACTTGATTAGCAGCTAATTGGCCTTCAGCTAAGAGTTCTTCATACAACTTCTCACCGGGTCGAATCCCTGTTTCAACAATAGGAATCTCAGCTTCTGTAAATCCGGATAGTTTAACCATCTTCTTAGCCAAATCAACAATTTTAACCGGTTCACCCATGTCTAAAATAAAAATCTCGCCACCTTTTGCTAATACACCTGCTTGGATAACCAAGCGACTTGCTTCGGGAATAGTCATAAAGTATCGAATCATTCGGAAATCCGTGACGGTGATCGGACCGCCCCGTTCAATTTGCTCGCGGAAAACAGGAATTACACTTCCCCTACTTCCCAACACATTTCCAAAGCGAACTGCCGCAAACGTCGTGCAGCTTTCTTCATTCAAGGCAGTGACTAGCATTTCCGCAATCCGTTTTGTTGAACCCATCACGTTCGTTGGACGTACGGCTTTATCAGTTGAAATCATGACAAAACTCTTCACCTTAGCAACTTTTGCGGCCTCAGCGATATTCAAAGAGCCATACACATTATTTTTGATTGATTCACGCGGATTATATTCCATCAAAGGGACATGCTTATGTGCAGCCGCATGATACACTTGATCCGGTTTGAACTTAGCCATCACATTAAAAATCCGTTCACGATCTTGTACATCGGCAATTACAGGAATAATCTCGATGGCACGCCCATATAAGTTCTTCAACTCTTTATCAATCAAGTAGATTGAATTCTCACCATGACCCAATAAAATTAACTTAGCTGGTTCAAATTTCGCTACTTGACGACAAATTTCAGAACCAATCGAGCCGCCAGCGCCACTCACTAAAACGACTTTTCCGTGGAGATGCTCCGCAATCAGAGAACGATCAAGCTTAACTTCTTCGCGTCCCAATAAATCTACAACATCGATTTCACGGAAACGATTAACACTCAACTTGCCCTTCAGGACATCTTCGATACTTGGCATTTGATTGACTTTCACGTCTACTTGCGCACAGTACTCCAAGATTTTTTCTAAATTTTCTGGTTTGGCCGATGGAATCGCAACAGTTACTTGCTCAATTTGCATATTTTCTACTAACTTCGGTATATCTGCCTCTGTTCCTAAAACTGGGATATCGTACAATCGTGAGCCTTTTTTACCAATGTCTCCATCGACAATTCCGACGATTTCTACCTCTCCTGGCTCCTTGATTAAATTACTAACCAAAAGATTACCACCATCTCCTGCACCCACAATTAACGTTCGAATCCCTTGTTCTTTATTGACTCCTCCATAGTATTTCCCACTTTTGTACTCGTGATAGAAACGCCATAATACGCGTGATCCTGGTATAAAAATAAGCGCAAACACATACATCAAAAAGATATAACGATAACTAACAGACGGTATGAATAAAAGCGTCGTCAATCCCGATATAAAGAATGCTAGCGTCATAATCTTAGTCGCATTAAAAATTTCATACACACTTGTATAGCGGACAATCCGGGCAAACAGATGGTGACGTAAGCCAAAAAATAAATAACTAATTATCGCAACACCAATCATGACATAATAAAAACTATCATTTGGACGGATATATGCTTCTACTAAATAGTGAGCTAGAAATGCTGAAAATAATATAGATAATGAATCTACAAACATTAAGACAAACGATTTTTGTCCTCTGGTCAAAACGAATCCCCCCTCAAGCCCCTATTCTAAAATAAGCCAAAAATCTTTTTCTTCTTTCGTACTTCATCAGGCGATAATACGCTTATGTAGTCCCCATTAATCATGTTTTTTGCATTTTTTTGAAAATGAGCTACCTTTTCTTTACCAAATTCTTTTTCCAGCTTCTCAAAGGCATCTTTCATGCGGAATGACCTGCCGCGCGTGTTGTGTGCATCAGATGCTAAAATATGTACCAGATTCGCTTCAATCAGCTGTCTGCTCAACTCAGCCGTATCCTTGCCGAACACACCGACATAACTGCTGGCGGTTACTTGTGCCAGTGCGCCTCGTTCAACAAACTCCAAAAGTATATTTGGGTCTTGAATGATTTCTTGATTCCGTTCTGGATGCACAATTACTGGGATGATGCCTTGTTGCTGGAGAGAGAAAAATAGCTGTTCCGCGTAGGTAGGTATCGACATGGTAGGGAATTCTATCAACAAGTACTTATTCGTCTCGTCCACAAATAGAATTTCATCCTTTTCAATTCCTTTTAAGATGTCACCACTCAACCGTACTTCTTGCGAAGGAAATACTTGTAAAGGGATCATTTCCTCATCCAACTTTTGTTGTAATTGATCAGTCAAAGTAATCACATCATGTTTGTAATTCTCAAATTTCCCATTCAAATGATGTGGTGTTGCCAGTACATGGGTAATGCCTTCCTCAACCGCTAAACGCGCCAAAGCAAAGGAATCATCCCATGACCGGGCACCGTCATCAATATTAGGAAGAATATGACAATGAAGATCTAACATGTTCGTATCTTCCTTTCATTTTTTTGATATAGACAAATTTAATTATATAGTATATTGACAAAGAGCCAATACAAAAGTCATTAGAGAAAAATCTAAACTTTTAGGGGTCGATACCCTTCGAAACATTTGGGGTATGAATTATATAATAACTTCTATTAAATAAAATAGCGTTGTTCTGTTTGTAGAATATTTTGAGTATCTAAAATGATTTTTCCTAGTAATTCGGACTCATGTTGCTTAATGTGATCGTGTCCTACCATTACAACTACCATATCCACATCATTTAAGAAAGCTTCAAAATCTTGATATTGGTTATGGACTAGATCTTGTTTAACCCATGGATCATAAACCTTTAGACCATTCGATAAGTTTTTAGCCATTTTGTCTAGAAGCTGAAGTGTAGGACTTTCGCGTACATCATCAACATTTGCTTTGTAAGCTAGACCATATAAGCCAACTCTTGATGGATCCGTTATACCATTCTCCAACATTATCTCATAAGTCCGTTGTAGTACATGTTCTGGCATGGAGTCATTCGTATGTCGCGCTGTCAGTATTAAGTTAGTCAACCCAGGATAGTCCCCAACTAAAAACCAAGGATCTACTGAGATACAGTGTCCACCTACACCTGGACCAGGATTCAAAATGCTTACCCGTGGGTGCTTGTTTGCAATACGAATTATTTCATATACATCCATATCATCTGACCGACAAATTTTTGCTAATTCATTAGCGAATGCGATATTAATATCGCGGTATGTATTTTCTACTACTTTTGTCATTTCCGCACTACGTATATCAGTAATCACAATTTCAGATTCACAGAAAGTTTCATAAACAGCCTTAATTTTTTCTGCTGGTTCTAAATCATCTGCCCCTACTGTTCGAGAGTTGTGACGTAATTCATAAACCATATTACCCGGAAGGATTCTTTCTGGAGTATGAATTAAATGTATATCCTCTCCTAATTTGAATCCTAATTCTTCAATTTTCGGCTTAACAAATTTGTCCATTGTACCAGGTGAAACTGTTGATTCAATTGCGACAATTGCACCTTTTTTCGCAACTTTTAATATTGACTCGACTGCTGACAATATATACGATGGGTCAATCTTTTTACTACTCTTCATATAAGGTGTTGGGACTGTTACGATGTAAGTGTCAGTTTCTTGATATTCTGTAGAAAACTGAACTCCTTTATTTACCGCTTCATCGTAAAGTTCTTGAATTCCAACTTCCTCAAATGGAATCTCTCCATTTTGTAATTTGCTGACTGTCTCTTTCTTTACGTCTGTACCAATAACTTCATTACCACTTGCCGCTAGCATAAGAGCTGTTGGAAGCCCTATGTACCCCAATCCAATAACATTAATCATTTAGTTTCTCCAATCTTTATTAATAAAATTTTAATACAAATTAGTTATTTTCTAAAATATCTGCAATCCTTTGGCTCGCAAATCCATCACCATACGGATTAGATGCCTGACTCATTTTTTCATATTCTTTACCATTTTCAATTAATAGCTTCATATTTGAGTAAATCACTTCTTCTTCTGTGCCTACTAATTTTAATGTACCTGCTTCGATGCCTTCTGGCCTTTCAGTTGTATCTCGCATCACCAGCACTGGAACTCCCATGCTTGGAGCTTCCTCCTGAATGCCACCACTATCAGTCACAATCAAATAAGAACGAGACATAAAATTATGGAAATCTAACACATCTAAAGGTTCAATAATTCGAATTCTGTCATTACCACTTAACTCCTCAGCTGCAGCCTTTCGTACTCGAGGATTCATATGAATAGGATAGAGTACTTTAATATCTTCATGTTCTTCAACTATTTTTCTAATTGCCCGGAACATTTGATGCATAGGCTCACCTTGGTTTTCTCTTCTATGAGCAGTCAATAAAATTAGTTTGCTTTCACCGACCCATTCTAATTGTTCATGAGAATAGTCTTCTTTTACAGTTGTTTTTAGAGCATCTATAGCTGTATTTCCAGTGACATATATATCTTCAGCATTTTTTTCCTCTTTTAACAATGCCTGCTTAGATGTTTCTGTAGGAGCAAAATGATATTTTGCTACTAAACCTACTGCTTGACGATTAAATTCTTCTGGGAATGGAGAATAAATATCGTAAGTTCGAAGACCAGCTTCAACGTGACCAACAGGAATTTGGGAATAAAAGCACGCTAGAGAAGTTACAAATGTTGTAGAAGTATCTCCATGAACAAGCACTATATCTGGTCTTACTTTATCCAATACTTCTTTAATTTTGTTTAGTATATTTGTGGTTACATCAAACAAAGTCTGGTTTTCTTTCATAATCTCTAAGTCGAAATCTGGTTCTACATCAAAAGCCTCTAATACTTGTGTTAGCATCTCTCTATGTTGTCCAGTGACACATACTGTTACTTCAAGATTATCTCTTCCTTTTAATTCTTTCACAAGAGGACACATCTTAATTGCTTCAGGTCTCGTTCCAAATACAACCATTACTTTTTTCAATATAGCCACACTCTCTTATCATTATTTTTTTAGCAATCTTTCAAAGAATAAGAATCAATTCTGCTTATAATTAACAAACTATTCATGTTCATTAGCAAATTGAACAATTTCTTCCCGGATAATGTCATCCGGCTTGGTAAGAACTGACTCTACGAAAGCCATCGTCTCATTCAATTTGTACTGTGCACTATTGCCAATAAAAATTTTATTAAAAACTTGCTGCTCGGCTAACTGGCCATCTGCCAACAATTCTTCATACAATTTTTCTCCCGGGCGTATCCCTGTTTCAAGAATTGGAATCTCTGCTTCTGTAAAGCCAGATAAGCGAATCATTTTTTTAGCCAAATCTACAATCCTAACAGGTTCCCCCATATCAAGGATGAAAATTTCGCCACCTTTCGCTAACACACCTGCTTGAATTACCAAGCGGCTAGCTTCAGGAATGGTCATAAAGTATCGAATCATCCGGAAGTCTGTGACCGTTACAGGCCCACCGCTAGCAATTTGTTCGCGGAAAACAGGTATTACACTACCTCGACTGCCCAATACATTTCCAAAACGCACAGCTGCGAACTTGGTCTTACCAGGTTCATTCAACGCAGTAACAATCATTTCCGCAATACGTTTGGTCGAGCCCATTACGTTTGTAGGGCGTACTGCCTTATCTGTCGAAATCATTACGAAGCTCTTCACATCTACAGACTTGGCAGCTTCTGCAATATTCTTCGTACCATAGACATTATTCTTGATTGATTCAGTCGGATTGTATTCCATTAACGGCACATGCTTATGTGCGGCTGCATGATACACTTGATCCGGTTTGAACTTCTCCATAATGCTAAAGATACGTTTCCGGTCTTGAATATCCGCAATCACCGGCACGATTTCAATCGAACGGCCGTATAGATTGCGTAATTCTTTATCAATCAAGTAAATTGAGTTTTCGCCGTGACCCAACAGAATCAACTTGGCTGGTTCAAATTTGGCTACCTGCCTACACACTTCCGATCCAATCGAACCCCCAGCCCCACTGACGAGCACCACTTTGCCGTGCAGCTTTTCGGCAATCGTTGATTTATCGAGCTGTACTTCCTCGCGGCCCAATAGATCCACTACGTCGATGTCCCGGAAACGATTGACACTCAGTTTCCCTTTTAAGACATCTTCGATGCTTGGCATTTGGTTGATCTTTACATCTACTGCGGAACAATGTGCAATGATACGCTCCAAGTCATCTGGCGTAGCCGATGGGATAGCGATAGTGACTTGATCTATTTTATATTCCTTTACCAATGCGGGGATATCCTCTTCAGTACCTAAAACAGGAATGTCGAATAATAAAGAGTGCTGCTTGCCAGGATCCTGGTCGACAATCCCAATAATATCCACTTCACCAGGCCTTTTGGTCAAATTGCTGATGAAAAGGTTGCCCCCATCACCTGCACCAACAATCAACGTGCGGATTTTATCTTCTTTGTTGGTTCCTTTTAATGACTGACCGCTTTTGTATTCATGATACAAGCGCCACGCTACACGTGACCCAGGAATCAGCAGTAAGCTGAAGGCATACATCAAGAAGATGTAGCGGTAACTAACCGAGCGGATGAACAGCATAGAAATAAGACCCGATACCGCAAAGGATACCGTCATTGATATCACTGCACGCAGGATTTCATACATGCTTGTATAGCGGATAATGCGGGAAAATAGATGATTGCGTAAACCAAATCCTAAATACACTAGAATTGATAAGCCAATCATGACGTAATAGAAATTGTTTTCTGGACGAATATAGGCTTCTACCATAAAATGGGCCAAGAAAGCCGAAAACAAGATAAACACGGAATCCACAAACATTAAAATAAACGCTTTTTGCCCTCTGGATAAATTCATACTAAAGTCAACTCCTTCTAACTAAAACTAAAACAAGCCAAACCACTTTTTTTTCCTGCGTATCTCCTGTGGACTCTCCGCTCGGACAAAATCACCATTGATCAAGTCTTTGGTGGTTTGATGAAACTGCTCCACCTTCCCAGCACCAAAGTCCTGCTCCAACTTGTTAAACGCATCCTTCATGCGAAAGGCACGTCCACGTGTGTTGTGTGCATCTGAAGCGAGGAAATGAACCAGATTCGCTTCAATCAGTTGTCTGCTCAGTTCCGCCGTTTCTTTTCCAAAAACACCAGCATAACTGCTGGCAGTCAGCTGAGCTAAAGCTCCGCGATCGACAAACTCTAATAATTTGTTGGGATTATTGATGATTTCCTGATTGCGTTCCGGATGGACGATAACTGGTACGATTCCTCTTTGCTGCAGGGAAAAAAACAACTGCTCCGCATAGTGCGGAATGTTCATCGTCGGGAACTCAATTAACAAGTAGCGATTCCCTTCGTCCACAAAAAGGATTTCATCGTTTTCAATGCCTGTTAAAATGTCGCCGCTCAAGCGCACTTCCTGCGAGGGAAAAATTTCCAGTGGAATCCCCTCTATATCTAGCCTCTCTTGCAGTTCTTCTGTCAACTTAATGACATCATGCTTTTTATTCACAAACTTTCCATTTAAATGATGCGGTGTCGCCAGGATATGAGTAATCCCCTCATCAACCGCTAAACGCGCCAAGGAGAAGGAATCTTCCCATGACCGAGCACCATCATCAATTTGAGGAAGAATATGACAATGAAGATCTAGCATGTTCGCATCTTCCTTCCTAATTTTTCTAAATAAATACAAATTTAATTATACAGTATATTGCAAGAACTAACTATAAGAATTAAAAGAAAAAGGCACCGGTTTTTGAACTACAAAACCTTGTGCCTCCTGCTTAATTTTCTTCTGTGTAATAGTAGTAGTAACTGTTGTCCTGTTCGCTGGTTGGGACTTGGTTGTAGACCGCTCCCAAGACATTTGCTCCCACTCTGGTTAAGATTTCGTTGGCTTTCAACATATTCTCTTTTTTTGCCACACCATGGCGAACCACGAATATCGTTCCTTCTGCACGGCCGGCCATTATTTGGGCATCACCAAAGCCTAATAGTGGTGGAGTGTCGAAGATGACTAGATCGTATTTGCTGACCAGCTTATCTTGGAGTTCCCTCATGCGGTTACTACCGATCAATTCAGCCGGATTTGGTGGGATTGGTCCACAAGTCATTAGTGACAAATTATTAATATCTGTTTCCAATACACATTCTTCGATCGTTAGTTCTGGGTTTGATAATAAAGATGTCATCCCTGCACCGTTCAACACTTGGAAAGCTTTATGGACAGATGGGCGCCGAAAGTCAGCTTCTGCAAGTAATACTTTATAACCTTGTCTAGCAAACGTAATAGCTAAGTTTGCAGCTACAGTTGATTTTCCTGCATCTGGCATCGATGACGTCACCACTAGAGATTTATACTTTTTATCCACCATAGCGAACTCAATATTGGTTCTCAAGGTACGGAACTGCTCAGAAATCAATGAACCAGGAGAAGCCAATGTGATCAGTCCTTTATAATCCTTTTTGCTTCTTTTTTTTCTGCCAAATAACATTAGACTACCCTTCTTCCTCTTCTTGATTCAACTTTTTGTTCTTCTTGTCTGACAGCCATGTCTTTTAGTTCTTTTTCAGTCATCAAGGAGATGGCGCCTAAATCGGTCCAGCCGATATGTTCGTTGATGAATTGGCTACCCTTAATTGTGTTATCCATGAACGCACTCAAGAAAGAAAAACCGATACCTAATATTAACCCAATGATTAAACCAAGCATCATATTTAAAGAGACATTAGGTGAAACAGATCTTAAGTCAGGAGTTGCTTGAGAAAGAATCGTGACAGACTCGACTTCCAAAATATCACCAATTTTTTCTTCAAAGGATAATGCTGTTGCATTTGCTAATATAGCTGCTTCATATGGGCTGGCATCACTTACAGTCACGCCGAAGACAAGGGAATTATTTTGTGTCTGAACAGTGATTTTATTACGCAGTTGATCAACCGTTAAATCAGAATTAGCGATTTCAATAACATCCTCTAATATAATTGGTTCTCGAATAATACTTTGATAAGTGTTAATCAAATTCAAGTTAGTTTGAATATCTGTATTGGTAATCGCTTGTCCTGTATTTTGAGTCTGATTCACCACTATTTTTGATGTCGATTCATACTGTGGCGTGACGAAATAGAATGTATAAATACCAGCAAGAATAAGCCCTGCCAAACTCCAAAGGATAATTTTACTTAAATGCTGTTTTAATATCGCGAAAAATTCGCTTAAAGAAATTTCTTCTTCCATTGTTACCTCCAAATCTGTTTTAAAAAAGCAAAACTTGTATAGATGAGTTAGTTCTGAGAAAAATATACTTTTCTATCTTAATTATACTATTTTACTCCATTATTTTGTAACATACCAGCATTTACATTAGTTATTCATTAATGGTGTGTGCCTTTGTAATGTTATGCTCTCTCCTTAGTTTATGTAAAGAAAACTCTATCTTTAGTTATTTAGAGTTACGGTTACTTCAACAAAAAACGCTTCTCATTGTTTATTAATGTAACATTGAGTGGCCACTATAAGGTTTTTTTAAGCTTCAATAGCATGTTTTTAAAATATATAAAATATTCACTCTTAATATAAATAATGGTAAAACCTAAAAGAGTCATAACAATTGTAAATATTAATCTCAGGATAATATCTTCTGCAATGCTCGGGAAAAGAAAATCATTTCCAAGCGTTACTATTAAACCAATCAAGATTGAGATGAACAAATTATTGTAAAAGTATTTAATATAGGTTCTTAATTTTAGATGCAACCCATGCCGATATAAAATTAAAGGCTCATACCAAAGAGAGACAAAAACTTTACTGCAAATAGTACCTATTATTATTCCACTAATTCCAAGATAGTTTACTAAAATAATAGAAATAGATAAATTAACAATCCCTTCCAATAATGATTTGTATCTTGTATACCAAAACAAACCTAGAGATTCTGAAAATGTCAGATTCACTATCCTTACAATATCAAAGTAAAATTCAATAGTAATTAATAATGAAATTGATTTAGAAAATAAGTAATCCACGCCGAAAAACAATAAAACAATTGGATTTAACAAGTTAAAAATAATCACGCTGCTAATGCCAGTAATGATAGTACTTAAAAACAGCATCCTTTTATACGTGAGTTGCAAATGTTCTTTATTTGATGTGGCCGTTAAATTACCAATACTTGCAATTGCAGCTCCAAAAATTTGATTAATCACTTGTTTAACCGCAGTGAGAATTAACGTATAATTCGAATATATCCCTACTTGGCTGATTCCTATAAAGATGGAAATTATAATGTTATCGGTACTTAACACAGCTATTGTTCCTAGTTTATTTACTACTAACCCTTGTATATTTTTTATTATATTCTTTTTATCCTTTTCACCTAACTTGCCCCTCTTACCAGCTAGTATATAACCATAATGTTTTCGAACGACTAAAGTGATGAAGATATTTTGCAACACAGTAGAGATTATTTGCGCTGATAGAAATAAAATATAATTTTGTGTAAAGACAAGGATTATAATTTGAGAAATACTCATAATAAACTGAAAAACATTTTGAACAATTATTGTAATATATAGTTTTTGATCTGCAATTAATAACGATCTATTATAACTAAAGAAATAACTAAAAGAAGTATTTAAAATAAACAAAGTATAAATGGTAGGTAAATTTTCAATTGAGCCTACATCCTGAATGATGATTGGTAAAAAATTGGTTAATGAAAGACCTGCCACCAAAATTATTGATCCAATAACAATATATGATTTTTTAAAAATCCTCATTAACGCATTTAACTTAGAATAATCATGGCTGGCTAAAGGCTTGTATAGAGCGAAGGTAAATGCTGTACCTATTCCTAACTCTGCAAAGGAAAGGACTTGTATTATGTTTGTGAACAATCCGTTGACACCTAGAAGCTCTGCATCTAGATATCTTACAAATACAATTCTTACTACAAAATTAAGAACAAGCGTAAGTATTCTTCCTAACATTGAAGTAATACTATTTAAAAAAGTAGCTCTCATCCTACCCATTTTTTTCACCCTTTTGACTTATCACTTTCATGAATGAATCATAATAGTGTGAATCATTGAAAGTTAATGCCCTTTCTGAGGCCAATCTCCCCATTGATTTTCTGAGTTGTTGGTCAGCACACAAAACGTCTAACGCTTGATTTAAATCACTTATAATATCTCTAGATTTTATGTCAATTATAACCGCAGATTTTTTATCAACAACTTCTGGTAAACCTCCTACATTTGTGACAATAACAGGATGTCCTGATGCCATATGTTCTAGAGCAGTTAGTCCAAATGCTTCTTCGTTAATGGAGGGAACTACACCTATATCAGCGATTTTATAGAGGTTTCCAATTTCATTATAATTCATATACCCTGTAAAAATTATTCTTTTATCATTTTGGGCGATTTTTTTTAAAAATTTTATATATTTATTATTTCTAGAATACTTAAAATTAGAACTTCCTACAATAACCAATTTCATTGACCTTGTAGTAGCCATTCTTTTAAAAGCTTTGATTAATAGATGGACGCCTTTCGAAAATAACAATCTTCCCGTGTAAAGTATTACAATATCTTTTTTTTCTATACTCAAATCTTGCAATAATAATTGTTCTTTTTGTTCACTTACATTAAAAAAATTTTTATAATTTAACCCATTGTACACACAGTAAACTGGAGTGTTTGATTTTAATGTTTCTACCTTCTCCTTTAAAAAATTGCTTACCGTAATTACTGCATCGTAACTATCACACAACTTTTTTGTCAGTAGTTTGTTTGATATGTAATCATTATGTAGATGTAATATGAGTTTACCATTAAATTTTTTTCTTAAACTTTCAGCAAATTTTGGTTGGTTTTCTACTATGATAATGTCAAAATCTTGAAATTTAAGTTTTAAACTTACTTCTTCTATAAAAGCATTTCTAAGCTCGTTAGATAAAAGTTTTTTCTTTAAAAAATACTTTCCTTGCTTGATTCTAAAAATTAAGCTTTTCCTATTTATAAATTCAAAATTAGATTGCTTGTAATACTTTGCCTTTGTAAGTGCCTCTGATGAATAACTACTGAAGACTGTGATTTGGTGATCACACAACTCCTCATTTTTTTTTAACAGTATATCTATTAGGTTTTCTACAGCTCCTCCTTCAACAGGCGGTACTGGTAATGTTCCCGGACTGATAATAGCGATTTTCATGCTTCTCCCCTTCCAGAAATGTTAAGGAATAGATTTTTCCACTTTTCAGTAATACTGATTAAGTTAAGTTTGTCTAAATCCCTAGCGGATTCATTCGAGAACAAAGTTCTTTTTTCTTCATTTTCTATTAGTTCTGAAATCTTAGAAACCATTAAACTCAAATCGAAGCAAGGGATAAGATATCCATTAACATTGTCTTGTATGAGCTCACTTGGTCCAGTTTTGCAATCGAAGCTTACAACAGGAAGGCTTTGGCTTTTTGCCTCAATAATTGTCATAGGAAACCCTTCATTTCTTGATGTCATTACTAAAAAAGAATAATCAGAATATTTATTTATTATATCATTATTTGTTCCCATTAAGATCATTCTGTTTTGCAATCCGTTAGCAATAATGCTTTTTTCCAGACTGTCTCTCATTTCACCTTCTCCAAATATATGCCATTCCCATTCAGGATATGTATTTAATATTTTATTTGCTACTTCAACAGCCATATCAAATCCTTTTCTATAAGTCAAAGTACCTACACTAATAATTCTTTTGTTTTTTGTGTAGGGTTTCTTAACTAATTCAAGATTAACTGGATTATAAATTTGTGTTAAACCATTAATATTTTTTAATCCTTTAGAGTACTGTTTATAATCTTCTTTTGTTAAAACAACCAATGAATCGAAATGTCTTGCAGCAATTCTTTTTCCTATCCATTCTAAACCGAATTTTTTCCCAAAAGTGAATTGCTGATGTTCCCAGCCAATCACTTTCATTTTTTTATTTCTTAAAGAAGCTAAGTGTACAAAACTACTATAACCAATACCAGCCACTATTAGTATATTAGTCTCATTTTTTTTCAAAAACTTTTTTAGTTTGAATATTATTTGAAAATAACTTTTTTTTATATCTATTCTATTAGGGAACAAATATCTAAGTTTGACATTATCATTATAATCAAAAAAAGGGGATTCCTCTGTTTTTGAAAGAGATAAAATAGTGATTTCATAATTTAAATCCTTTGAAATTTGATTGAATATTGTATTGACTACTTTTTGTACACCTCCTGAAATATAGATGTTACTTACGAGTACAGTTATTTTCATACACTTACCACCTTAATTGATTTCATAATTTGCTTTAAATCATTTTGCACTTTTAAAAAACTTTGGTTAGCTTTCTTTTAAGAGATAGTTCAAAGTTTCCATGTAGATACAAAGTTTCATAGAAAAGTACTTAGTTGCTTCTTATCCTCTATTGTTAGACATATGTTGTCAATCTCTGTATCTCTTTTTACCATTAAAGTAGTTAAATCTTAGCCAAATGCATAATTCAACTCAAAGTTAAGCCGATAAAGTGAAATTATTTAATTATTATTGGAGTTCTGTCAAGAAAACGGACAGGGAAATCGGAAAAAAGATAAAAAACAGACTAAAAAAATCAAGGGACGTCCACAAGCTGGGAAGGGCACTGATACAAAATCTGGATCGGACGGTTGGCACTTTTCTGGACGATTTCATGATTCTGCTCGAACCGGTCTGGCGAAAGGTAGCCGTTGTGGGAATGGCGGCGCACAGGGTTGTAGAATTCTGAAATGTACCAGTTGATCCGTTGGATCGCCTCTGCCTTCGTCTTGAAATCCCAGCGATAGACAATCTCTTTTTTCAGACTCGCGAAGAAGGACTCGATGCAGGCATTGTCATAGGGGTTCCCTTTCCGGCTCATGCTGATTTTTGCCTGGATACCCTGCAGGGCAGCCACGTAATCCTTGGAAGCATATTGGCTGTCACGGTCGGAATGGTGGATCAGCCCTTCCCCCGGCTGGCGGAACAGGATGGCCATCTCCAAGGCTGCGAGAGGGCCTTCGGTCCGCAGGTGGTCGGTTGTTCCCCAGCCCACCAGCTTGCGGCCGAACAGGTCCATCACCGCAGACAGGTACAGCCAGCCTTCGCCAGTCCAGATGTAGGTCATGTCGGAAACCCAGACCTTATTCGGCTGGTCCGTTTCAAAGTCCTGACGCAAAAGGTTTGGATACACGGGGGAGGAATGGTCTGAGTCCGTGGTGGCCAGATACTTTGCCGGAGGACAGGCACGCAGTCCCAGCTCCGCCATCAGCCTGCTCACCATCCGCTCCGTCACCTCACAGCCGTCCTCCAACAAGTCCCGCCAGATGCGGGGGGGGGCACCGTACATGCCCAGCCGCGTGTGGAAAAAGTGCGTGATGCGTTCCTTCAGTTTTTCCCGGTGTGCCTGCCTTTCGGTGGGCCCCTCCTGCTGCCGCCTGAACCAGTCGTAATACCCGCTGCTTGATACGCCCAATGCTTCGCACATCCCCACAACCGAGAATTCATCCTGGCGGGCGGCCATGAAGTGGAACTTCACTCCTGGCTTTTCGTGAAGACATGCATCGCTTTTTTTAGGATGGCGTTTTGCTCTTCCAGCTTCGCGATCTGTTTCTCGCGTTCCTTCAGCTCCTTCTCGTAGTCGGATGGCGTCTTGTATACCGCCTTTGGCGTGTCCGCCTGCTGCTGGATATGCGGTGCCTCCTGCCGCTTGCGGTAGGCGCGCGTCCTTTTGTAGAGGGAGCCTGGGGACAGGTTTAATTCACGGGCGAGTTCACTGACCTTCCGCTTTTCCTCGACCACCATGCGGCATAGGTAATTTTTATATTCCTGATCCAGATGCTTTGCCATGCTGAACACATCCTTTATCTTGTTAACCCTATTGTAACGGAACATTGTACTTTTTCCTGTGTCCGGTATTTAGTCTACATCTATTATTAAGCCTTTTAGTGATGGAAAATATAAGAGGCACTTTGTATAACATGAATATCTGCCAAAAGAGAGGAAAACTATAAACTTTTATCAGGTGTTTCTATTTTATATGAAATAACATAAGAAACTACGAACCAAAAAATTGAATTAATCTGATAAGTACCACTAAATAACAACATTGTTATTGGATATAATGCGACTACTATTATTAATTTATTTGAGTTATCAAATTTGATCATCTTTTTAATCTTTACTAGCAACATTAAACTCACAATCATAAATATCGTTAAGTATATTATTCCACCTTGTTGAAGAATTTCCAAAAAAATATTATGTGGATATCCTGTAATTTTCCACATTCCAAAATAGCCAAATCCAATTACTGGTGATTGCCTGATTAATCGGAGACTTTCACCATAAGCCAAGTCTCTGTTTGAAGTTTGTGAAAAATCAATGCCAGTACTACTTATATAAGAAAACGTCCTTTGGAACGAAGAATTAAATGAATCTATTGTTAATAGAGAGGGAATTATACTAAATAATAAAAGTAACAAAAGGCCTATCAGAATAGTGTATTTAACTAAAACTTCAATTTTACCACTATGAAATAATTCATATAAGAAATACAAGGAATATAAAAGAACTAAAACCATTCCTCCACGTCCACCAGTAATTAAAATCGCTATAATTTGAAGCGGCAATAATATAAACGAGAAAATCCTATATATATTTGTTTTCTGATATGAAAACTTTACACTGTTATCTTGTTCGAAAATACTGTACAAATTTAATCCATAAGAGAATCCGCCAAGGTATGACGCAGTTTGGTATGTTGCACCACCAAGGCTAGTAAAACTAGTTCCCTCTGATAGAGACGAGAATGCTGACACAAAAACTGAAAAACCAAAAATTAACATCAATATATTACTGTACTTATCTAAGGGTTTTAGTTTTCTGTTAAATGTAGTGTAAACCCCTGTGATAATTGCTGGTGTTACAAACACCAGAAATAAAAAATAGTACCTTATAGCTAAATCAGATGATTTACCCCGTATCGTCGTTAAAAAGAAATTTATTGTTAATATTATGGGTATTAGAAGGGGAAACATATATTTAGTACTATATTTTTTCTTAGTCAAAACCATATTTTTTATAAACGAAAAATATGACAATGCAAAAATCAAAATTATATAAACCAAGTATGTAGGGCTACTTTCTATACCTAAATAATTATATCCAATAATGGCGGATAAAGAGAAAAATACATCAGCTCCGAATATTGATAAAACTATTAATATACTTCCCATTTTTCATTCCTTTCTTTGATATTCAAATTAAGTTAGAGACTATTATGCATACTTTTACTAGTATTTCATTAAAATAACACAATCCTATTTGTCTCAAAAAACAAAAATATCCTTTACAATGGTTGGTGTGACGACTTATCTAAGACCACATTAAAGGCCCTATATCATGGATAATTAAAAACAAAAACTACATTTTGTAATTAGGTTGAACCAGTCTATCTAAAGCATTTTTCTGCGTAGTGCAGAGGCAAATTGTGCAAGCGAATGCCTATGTTAAGAAGTTTGATTTCCACTCCTACCTGAAAGTTAATACTACTGTCGGTATCTACTTAGAAGAAAAATCTGCGTGATTTTGAAGCGGGTCTTCTCAATCCCTATCTTCATAAGAAGCTAGATTTCAATTCCTTCAGCCATTTCAGGTTTCACGGGCACTTTGGGGGTATAACCTGGCCATTTTTGAAAAGAATGTTTTTCTTTCTGAATTCTCTAATTTATCCGCAAGAAAAAAGGGTGTGCCGGGCGAAAGCGTCTTTCAGTAACTCCACCACTTTTTAATAAATAAAATGCGGTATCCTTGTGCCGAGTTTCGCACTACCACATCATGTGTGAAAATTCATCTCCGACACGCATGGATAGAACTGATGGACGCTTACTAGGACAAATTAGCAATCACAATGTAATTCAACTGGAAATCTTGATCAGTACAGAACTGGTCACTCATGTCTCTGACCTTGGCTACCTCGACTTTGAGCTGCTCGATTGTCTTTCCCACGATGGCTTTTTCTTTGTCTCCGGATCAAGAAGAATTCCATAATTCCTGTCCTAAATCCCTACAACTTGCCGCTGGAAAGCTTATTGGCAGCAATCAGAAGTCGAAGTCGTATTGGGCAAGAGGGACTCTTCCCTCATCAATTCTTACCCTCTGGTAGAAATCAGCAAGATGTATCGCTAGGGCTGAGAGATTAGTTGTTTTTAAACACTTAAAACAACAGTTATGTTTCAATATTGTTATAGTGAAGTCTATAATGGCTTGGTCAAGTAGTTTCGCCCGAACTTCGACCTATATGATTAAGTTTCGTATGGAATTACCTTTGCCAGTTTAGAGCTGATGAGCTATTGCAATCTGAAAGAGTTACCTTTTATACAAACATTTTTAAAGTAAATCGGCTATGCAATGGATTTTAAAGTTTGTGCATCATTAGTGAATGATGCGCAGCTAAATCTCTAAACAATATTTCATACTTGACTTATTACTATTTTAGATTGTTGCTAGCTCTCTTACGTTTTTTACCAATCTATATTTAAGTCATTTCTCTCTTCTTACTCGCTAGATTACGAGAGTAGTGGATTACAAACTTCGTCTCCACGTTTTTGGGAAAGAATGAATAGTCTTTCAATTTCAAGTTTTGAGCAATAAAGTCAGTCTAATCGATACGAAGACGATTTGTACTTTATTTTCTATCCATTTTAATGCATGGAGAAGATAGTAAATTATAGGACGGACATCTTCAAATAGTAATCGTTAAATGTTCTACCAATTACTATTTCAAAATAGATTTTTATCTAAGGAGTGTTAATATATGAGATGATTAAAGATTTTTTGTTCATTTCTCTAAAAACTTTGGCATTCCTCAGAATTATGAAAATCTATTCCATTTTGTAGCGAATAAAAGTTAAAAAATTAACTACATTTAATTTCTTTTGAATTAAAAGCACATTTTGAAAAAAGCAAGTCAATTGTATTGCATAATCAAGCGATTCAAAAGCATGTGGAAAACTCTTGTCTAACCGACTAAACAAGCAATTGATAAGTTAAAATTCTAGTGTAAACTTTGATTTCAGTCTAGAATTAAAAAAATAAATTAAAATTAAGAATTCCTGAGTTTAAAGAATCTTAATTTTTTTATTCTTAACACTGATCAATATTATAGGCTTTAAGTCTGTAGGTGTTCAATTAACATTTTAAAAACAGAAAATAACTCATAATTCCCTTAATATAATTTTTTAAACAAGAAATACAATTTTTTTCTAGGTATTAAATAAGGTTCTTAATTTAGCTATTTGATTTTTGTATTCTCTATCACTTAGAGATTCATATATATGAAAGTTATTATCTTTTTTGTATTCACTCTCTTCAATAATTCTTGTTAAGATTTTGGCAGCAGAAGCAGTATTATTTAATGAAAATAAATTATTATTATTTATGACTCTCTCTCTATTAGATGAATGATCTTCCATAATTACTGGGCAACCACATACTTGAGCATGTATCGAACTTAGAGAAGTTTCTTTAGGGAAAATGCAGATGTCGCTAGCTGAATAATACATTCTTAGTTCACTGAAACTTTTTGAAGAATCAATGGTAATATTAATTTTACTTTTAATTTTATCCATTTTCGGATTAAAAATTTCATCCATATACTTAGTATCTTTCGGTCCTATAAATAACAATTTAATCTGATGCTTATCGATAAGATTTTCGTCTAAACAATTCACAATATCAAACAGAATGTCAGGTCGTTTAAAATCATCAAATTTTCCAATATAAGCCACTACAATATCTTTACCTTTATACTCATAATGCTGCCTAATTTTTTCTCTAGACATTTCATCTAAGAACATTACATTCTCATTATAACCGTGCTTTAAAAAATCTATTTTTTTCGGAGATATTCCTAAAGCGATGAGATATTGGTATTCTTCATCTCCTAAGGCAAATATCTTGTTATATTTTTCAGTTCTATTAATGATTGTTGCAAAAAATATTTTAAAAAGTTTATAGTATAAAACTCTGAATTTATTTTGTGATGCTACCCAAGACATATGACAATCTCTGATTATTGAATACTTTCTTTTTTTCCTAAACAAAATTAGATCTTTGAAGTCTCCAATACCATGCATATATACAACATCTGGATTAATCTTATCAATAATTTTAAATAGTTTTTTAAGGAGTATTCTGCTAGATACTTTAAAATAACTTTCCAACCTAATAACTTTCACACCTGTTTTAACTTCAAAATCTCTATCTGCATCTCTAGATATATTCTTATGAAAGGGAGACATATCTTTTGATGTGATTAAATATACTTCGTCATTAAACTCTTTTCCGGCTATCAACAACTCATTTATTTGATACCCAGCTGTAGGATCAAAATAGTCTTCTACATGAACTATAATCATAGAATCACTTCCTCACTTATAACCACTTAGTCTTTGTAAATTTGCCTTCCCTACTTTAATCCTATCTCCACCGATTATCAACCCTTCAACATAATAGATGTACATATTTATGCATCTCAATCTTTTTGAGCGAAATGGATCGAATAGATTAGCAGTTACATAGAAAAGTATTTAGTAACTTAGCTCAAATTCAGTTCTTTTATATTTTCTCATTACACAATAAGATGCTGTCTTTTTCCTTTCAGTTTGCCTTCATGATTAAATTTTGAAAAAGATTTAAATATTTATTATATACAGCGACTTTTTCGAATTCTTTTGATTGTTCTATACATGCCTCACTATTTTTTTTCTCATAATCTAAATTTTTGATAGTTTTATATAAGCTGTAGAAATTCCCCTTTTCGATAACTTCTCCGGTCTCATTATTTAAAGCTTCCGGGCTCCCACCAGTATCAAATGTAATAACTGGAGTTCCACATGCGAGTGCTTCTACATTTGTTGTTGGAAAATTATCTTCTAAAGTAGGATTAACATAGACATCAGCTGCTGTATAAATCTCAGCCAGCTCTTTAATATCATTCGTTCTAGAAATTGCTAAAATATTTTTATTTAATTTCTTATTTTGTTTTTTATCAACTCCTACCACTATTACTTTAAATTCTTTATTCAAATGTTTTGCAAGCTGATTAAAATAAATTAATCCTTTCCTTTCATCCCACATACTAGCTACACCTAAAATGATTTTTTTGTTGGTTAACTCTTCTTTATCTCTGAAATTACTTGGTGTGACTTTAAACTTAGATAAATCAATTCCATTATGAATCACTTTCACATCATAGGATGATAAAAACGATTTCTTTACTATATTGGCTAGCCAATTGGATGGTGTAATAATAGTCATATTGCTTATTTGAGTTAATAAACTTTTCTTTTTCAAGAAATTCTTTCTTGAATTATCTATAAAAAATGACTTAGGATATTCTAAGTTTTGTTTTTTCTTCAAATTCATCATAGGAACTTCACCATTAGAATCTAAATCAAAGTAAGCACTATGCCCAGATATGGGCCAAGCATCATGCAGAAGCCAAACTATAGGCACATCTATAGTGGCAAAGTAATTAAATAAAATTTCAATATTTAAATAATATCCATGAATGTTATGGAGAAGAATAATATTTGGCTTGTATTCTTCTATTTGCTTAACGAAAGTTTTTGTTGCTCTTTTCGATCCAAAACCATGTAAATCGAGAAATCTTGTTTTTAATACGTGTGTATAAAAATCAATTTTTCCCCCTATTTTTATTGTTTTATATCCCTTTGGTGCAGTCCCTCTACCATAAGCGATGCAGCACTCATGTCCTTCTTTCTCTAGGACATCATATAAATCAGTCGCGATCCTTCCTGTACTCCCATACCCACAAACGCTATTAATTTGAAGAACTCTCATAAACTACTTCCTCCAAACTATTCTATTTATATAGTCTGTGTAACTTAATATAATTCTTATCACTTTTTCTGAAACATTCGGCATAGAATAATCTTCAACTGTTCTTAAAGTATCTTTTTGTTGAAAATCTAAAATGCTCAAAGCCTGTAAAATTCTTTCTTTTTTTAAACCTACCATCATAACTGAAGCTTCTTCCATTGCTTCTGGCCTTTCATGTGTTTGCCGAATATTTAATGCATTAAAACCTAGAATAGAGGATTCTTCGCTAATTGTTCCACTGTCACTTAATACAGCCTTAGCGGTTAGTTGTAGTTTATTATAATCGATGAACCCAAGGGGTTTCATCAATTGAATGTTGTCATTAAAAGTTACGTTTGTTTCTTCAATCATTTTTCTGGTTCTGGGATGTGTACTAACAATTATTGGATAAGCATATTTCTCTGCTACTGCGTTTAAAGTATTTACTAAATCCATAAAATTTTCTTTAGAAGCTATATTTTCTTCACGATGGGCTGAGACAACAAAATATTTATTCTTTTTCAATTTTAATCTTTCAAGAATATTTGAGTTTTGAATGTCTTCTTTTCTTGAATTTAATACTTCAAACATTGGGCTCCCAGTTTTTATAACCTGATCTGCTGGTAAACCTTCTGCTAGCAAATATTCCCTAGCAATATCACTGTATGTTAAGTTTATATCAGCAATATGATCCACTATTTTACGATTAGTTTCTTCTGGTACTCGTTGATCAAAGCAACGGTTTCCCGCTTCCATATGGAAAATAGGAATTTTTCTTCTTTTTGCTGCGATAGCGCATAGGCAGCTATTAGTATCCCCTAAGACTAGGAATGCATCAGGGTTTACTTCTTCTAAGATAGGATCAATTTTAATAAGGATATTTCCAATTGTTTCAATAGCTGTACCTGTTGCAGCATTCAAAAAGTAGTCAGGTTTTTTCAAATTAAAGTCCTCGAAGAATACTTCATTTAGTTCATAATCGTAATTTTGTCCAGTATGAACTAAAATATGTTCAATCGCTTCTGATTCTTCTAGTTTATTTATTACTGCGGATAGTCTGATAATCTCTGGACGAGTACCTACTACCGTCATTACTTTTAACTTCTTCACTTGTGTCAAACCTCCAAATAGTATGTGTCTGGTTGTTCAGGGTTAAATGGCTCATTTACCCACATAATCGTAACCATATCAGTTTCACCGATATTTTCAATGTTATGCGTATACCCTACTGGAATATCAAGAACTTCAATTTTATCGCCACTTACCTGATACTCAATAACTTTGTCTGAATCAGGTTTACGGAATCGTATGATTCCTTCACCACTCACTACCACAAATTTTTCATTCTTTGTATGGTGCCAATGATTTCCTTTTGTTATTCCTGGTTTAGAAATATTGACAGATACTTGACCTCTATCTGGCGTACGAATGATTTCTGTAAAAGATCCACGGTTATCTACATTCATTTTAAGAGGATATGAAAATTGATCTTCAGGCAAGTAACTTAAATAAGTGCTGTACAATTTTTTCGTAAATGAATCAGCCATGTTAGGAACAGTTAGCTCTTCTCGGCTATTCTTGAACGACTCAAGGAGTTCTACAATTCTCCCTAGTTCAACTTGATGAACTATCGGAACCTTACAATACTGACCATCTACCGTTTCATTTCCAAGAAGTGCTAGAGTTAACTCTTCCACAACATCATCAATATAAACTAAATTCATCAGGACACTAGGGTCATTAACTGTAATCCGCAAGTCTCTTGCAATGTTATAGCAAAAGGTCGCGACTGCACTGTTGTAGTTCGGCCGACACCATTTTCCGAACACATTCGGAAAGCGATAAATCAAAACTTTAGCCCCTGTTTCTTGGCCGTAGTTTCTTAACAGCTCTTCGCCGGCTCTTTTACTTTTCCCGTATGGGTTGTCCAATTCTGCTTGAATGGAAGAGGAAATCATAATCGGGCTTGTGTTATTATTTTTTTTCAATGTTTCTAATAAAATAGAAGTAAAACCGAAGTTTCCTTCCATGAACTCATCTTCCGTTTCTGGGCGATTCACTCCCGCTAGATGAAAGATAAATTCAGCATTATGACAGTAATCATTTAATAAATGTAGGTCGCTATCTATATCAAATTCATAGATTGTGTGATCTGTAGTCGCTTTTAAATGTGCTACAAGGTTTTTACCGATAAATCCTTTAGCCCCGGTAACTAGAATGTGCATTAACTTTCCATCCTTTCAACTCTTCTTGGATGTAGTCAAGTTTGAGTAATTTTTCAACCATGCCGTCAACTGTTAGTTGTTCAGTGTTATCAGAGTTGTATTCTTCTAGGTGAGGTAATGCCTCCATTCCTTCATCAAAGAATTTACCATAGTTCAAGTCTCTTTTATCAGATGGAACGCGGTAGAACCCTCCCATGTCAATTGCATGAGCAGCTTCTTCTGTCGTTAATAAGGATTCATACATTTTTTCTCCATGACGGATACCGATTGTGTTTACTGGAACGTCTGTGCCGAAAATCTTTTGAAGAGCTTCTGTTAATGTGTAAATCGTTGCGGCTGGAGCTTTTTGGACCATGATGTCCCCTGCTTCGGCGTTTTCGAAGGCAAACATTACTAAATCAACTGCTTCTTCTAGACTCATCATGAAGCGAGTCATGTCTCCGTCTGTTACAGTCAGTGGTTGGCCTAGTTTAAGCTGTTCAACGAATAATGGAATGACACTGCCTCTAGAAGCCATTACATTGCCGTATCTCGTTCCACAAATCAACGTTCTTTCTGGATCAACGTTTCTGGCTTTGGCAACAAATACTTTTTCCATCATCGCTTTGGATGTTCCCATGGCATTGATTGGGTATGCAGCTTTATCTGTAGACAAGCAGATTACTTTTTTTACTCCTGCTTCAATTGCAGCATTTAACATATTATCTGTACCAATTACATTTGTTTTTACAGCCTCCATCGGGAAAAACTCACAGGAAGGAACTTGTTTTAGAGCGGCTGCATGGAAGATATAGTCTACTCCGTGCATTGCATTTCGGATGCTATTAATATCACGGACATCACCAATGTAGTATTTGATTTTTGGATTATTGTATTGTTTCCGCATGTCATCTTGTTTCTTTTCATCACGAGAAAAAATTCTAATTTCTTTTAATCTTGTATTTAAAAATTTTTTTAGAACAGCATTACCAAAAGATCCTGTGCCTCCAGTAATAAGTAAAATTTTATTTTCGAACATCATAATGCCTCATTTCTGAATTAAAGTGTTTTTCGAGTATTTGAACAGATTTAGCTATAGAGAAATTTTTCTCCAAATACTTTCGTCCGTTTGTTCCTAACTCTTTACGATTAGGATTCCTTGACATCATCTTAACTGCTTCTACAAAATGATTTTTGTCAGCTGACCATACCCACTCTCCACATTCAGCATCTTCAACAAGTTTTTTTAAATCAGTTACTTTATCAGTAGCTGCAATGACTGGCTTAGAATACTCCATATAAGATAAAATTCTAGACGGGTAGTTAGGTATTGTAAATCGCGGATCCAGAATTATTAATCCCACATCACTCTCTTTAGTAATCTGTTCATACTGGGGTCTCGGTAAATTCTCTATAATCTTTGCGTTAGTTATTGATTCCCTATTTATTATTTCTTCTAGTTTATGACGTTCCGTTCCTCTACCAACAAAAAGAAAATATATGTTAGCCTCGTTTTTACATTCAACTATAGTCTCACAAAGCAAATCAATATACTGCGGCTTACCCATATTTCCACCAAATAAAAATACACACGCGTCATTTGGTATATCATATTTTTCCCTCATCGTTTGCTTTTGTGGTAATATATCGTCTGTTATTTTTTTTGTGTTTGGGAACAGCTCAATTTTTCGCTCATCTATCTGAGGATTATTTTTTATAATAAATTTTTTATTGGCTTCTGACATACAACCAATTATACTTGCAGATTCATAAAGGCGCTTCTCTTTATTCTTAAAAAAGTGGTAAATGAGGCTATTTTTTTTTATTATGCCGATGTCGACTGCATTTTGCGGGAAAATATCTTTTAACATTAAATAAGATGGGCAATTAAAATGTTTTCTTGCCCAGTTAACTAAGCTCGCATTTGTTACTGGGGGAGCTTCATATAATATAAAGTCAAATTCCCTATCTTTTAAGTGTCGAGCAATTCCCTTTCTCATAAGAAAGGGAATTCTCAACGTAGTAATTCCTTTTTCTAATAATCCAACATCATAGTAATTGCCCGTAACTATTCGGATAACTTCAAAGCCACGTTCTATTCCTTTTTTGGTCTCCGATAGGTTTCTAGCCTGTTCAGATACAACTACAGTAACACTATGTCCTGCTTCATGTAATGTTTCAGCCAAATCTGTATAAATCGTTGCTCCTTTATCCGGTTCAGGAAATGAGGTTGCTATATATAATACTTTCATTACTAACTCCTTTTATTACCGCCACAAATGATATATACTTCCACAGCTTACATACTTGAATCCCATGGCAGTATAAAATTGATTCGCTGAAATATTGTTGACTTGCGTTCCAACTTTAAGTGATGTGATTTTCTTCTGAGAAAGAAACGTTTCTAATGTCTTCATTAATTTTCCGCCAATTCCGTGCCCTTGGAAACTACTATCAACTGCTATTAGTTCTATTACTGCATTATTTTTATTAGTTATGGAAAATAAAAGGTAACCCAAAACATTCTCTTCTTTTTTAGAGATAACAAAATATTTATTCTCTTTCTCGAATGCATTTTCCGTCCAATGAACATAGATACGTTCAGATTCTTTTATTGGTAGATTAGGGTCATTAAAAAATCTAGAATGCTGAAATGATTTATTAGCGATATTTATAATTTGATCATTTTTGTGCAGATTATTTGTGACATATGTATTCTCATCTTTAAAGTTGCTATTGTTGTTTAATTTTTTTTCAAATTGAATGTTTACATCCGCCAGGAAGGCATTAGTTTTATTTGCAATCCAAATATTGTTTTCTTTTCTGTTACCATAATTTGAAATCGTAACAAACTTAAATTCATTTAAAAAGTCAGAAATTTTTTGTTGGTCTTCATTACTGGTAGCCCCAAAAAGATTTACTCTGCCGCACTCTATTCCAAAGTAATTTGTATCCCATTCCAAGTAATTACATTCATAACTTTTATTGTCCATAGGTATTTTCACCACTTTTATTTGCCATTCGTTGTTCTGAAAACACGTCTTCTCTTCTCAATACAGATACAATGGTTTTAAAAAATATTTTCACGTCCATCAAAAAGGATAGATGGTCAATATAGTAAATATCATTCTGTATTCTTTCTTTCCAGGGAATAGTATTTCTAAAGTAGGCTTGGTTATACCCTGTTACTCCAGGTCTTACTTCAAGTTTTCTTGACTCAATGCCCTCATATAATTCTTTATGTTCAGGAAGATCTGGTCTTGGTCCAATGATACTCATATCACCTTTAATAATATTTAAGAGTTGAGGGGTTTCGTCAAGACTCGTTTTTCTAATAAATTTCCCAATTTTTGTTAACCTTGGATCATTTTCTGAATTAAATGTAGAACCATCTTGATTTCTAATGTCAGGTGAATTAAATTTCATAGATCTCAGTTTATACATTTTGAAAACTTCCCCGTCTTTTCCCAAACGAGAAGAATTATAAAAAATTGACCCTCTATCTTGAAAATATATTAATGGCCCGATAAACACTAAAATAATCAACCAAAATGGTAAAGCTATTATCGCTAAAAGCAAATCTAGTACTCTCTTTAGAAAAAATCGATACACGCTTTTTCACCTCTTATCATAGATTCAATCATATCTGTAACATGCTTAAGATATACTTCATGTTTTCTGTTATATATTTGATATCATCGTCTTTTAACAATGTATGAAGTGGTAATGTTATCTCATTCTTATACATGTTATAGGCATTAGGGTAATCATCGATATTAAACCCTAGATTTTTGTATGCAGTAAACATAGGTAGAGGTTTGTAGTGCACGTTTGTTGCAATTCCAGCGTCAGCCATATGTAGGATTACTTCATTTCTTTGTTCTTCAGTAGCATTTGGTATCCTTGCCAAATACAAATGTCCTGAAGATGAATGTTGGTCACTATAGTGTTCTAACGTTTCAATACCTAGTGGAAGTAAAGCTTCATCGTATATTTCAATCATCTCACGTCTTCTTTTTAACATGAATTTGTATCTTTCCAGTTGAATAAGACCTACTGAAGCAACTATATCCGTCATATTGCATTTATATGCAGGATAAACGATATCATACTCCCATGAACCTTTTTGCGTTTTTGCTAGTGCATCTTTGGACTGACCGTGAAGACTATAAAGCATAAATTGTCTATACATTTCGTCGTCATCAATACCTAGATTATTGCGCCAAACAACAGCGCCACCTTCTGCAGTCGTAAGATTCTTAACTGCATGAAAAGAAAAACAAGTGAAATCTGCTACTTGACCACAATTTAATCCATTTCTTTCAGCACCAAAGGCATGTGCCGCATCAGCCATCACTACTACTCGATTAAAAATTTCTTGTTGCAAGTTATTAGCTTTGAATAAATGTTTTTTGTTTTCTACTGCTTCATAAATTTTGTCATAATCGCACATTCTCCCTGCCAAATCAACAGGTATAATCATTTTTGTGTTTTCATTTATAGCATCTGCAAGTTTTGAATAGTCCATTTCAAATGAATCTGGGGCAGTATCGACAAGTACAATTTTTGCTCCAACATGATCAATAATAGAAGCAGAAGCAGTATACGTATATGCAGAAGTGATAACTTCATCTCCTGGTCCAATACCCAGTATTCTCAAGACACCTTCCATTGCAGCTGTAGCGGAATTTAAACATACTGCTCTATCTACACCTACAAACTCAGCAATTTCTTTTTCGAACTCTTTAGTACGAGGACCAGTTGTAATCCACCCTGATTTAAGTGCCTTTACAACTTCATCAATTTCCCTATCAGAAATATCAGGAGGGGAAAAAAGAATGTCCCTATATTCAGTAGTAATATCTATCATATTTATTCATCCTCACTTTTTATTTATCAAAATTTCTACTATTTACACCTTTAAAATTTGTGATGTTCACGCTAGTTGACCTTGCAAATGACCTCGCTTATCTGATTGTTCATAACAGTTAATTAGACTTCAATAATAAATTGTTATTCCTACGTCGATTGTAAAATTAAGCTAGACAAATAAAAAAGCCATTCGTGGTACACTCAAATTGTAATTCCGACCAAAGAATACATAGGAGTGATCACGAATGACCTACACCCATCTTACCACGGATGAA